>DASSGQ010000159.1:0-8872 GCA_035693385.1 Mycobacterium sp. | reverse complement strand
GGTAACGGCGGTAACCCGGGGATGGGCACCGCCGAGGGCACCGCCGGCACCGGCGGCACCGGCGGGCAACTGCTCGGCCTGAACGGGACGAACGGGTTGTCGTAGCCGGACGGCAGGGATCGCCCCGTCAGTAGCGTCCAGCCAGGCTGGTATCTCCAGGGTGAAATCCCAGAGCTGACTAGACGACGGGATTGCGTGCTGCGGAGAACCGTTCAAGCTGCACAGGCGGTCCGCCCGCGGGCGGCGGCGGAACCACAGTGGCTACCCCGTCTATTACCGACATGACGGTCGAGGTTTGCCGGTTGAAGTTCAGGGTGCCGTGCTGGAAGTTCTGCACGATCCACTCTGGCTCGTGGATCTCGGCGCTGGTCGGCAGGCCCAGCGGGCCGCGCTCGTAGCGCAGCGTCGCCCAGGCCTCGTAGATCCTGCCGGTGAGCGGCTGAGGGCCGGTGGCCGGCGACCAGTAGATCGCGCCACTAGCGAAGACGACGTAGCGGATCGAATCACCACAGGCCGCTTCGGGGGACGTGGGTGCGCCTAGCCCGCCGGCCATGCCGCCCGTCGCCTGCCAGCGGTCGTAGATCGCTCCGCCCTTCAGCGACTCCGCCAATTCCTGTGCGCTGGGCGGTTGCTTGAACCGGGCAGCGATGTCGCGGATCCGCTCCAAAAAGGCGTATCCGGCGTTGCCGGGGCAGTCGGTGTCGCCGACGTCACGATGGCCGAAGATGCTAGGCAAGGTTTCGGCGGCACCTCGCGGGAAACGCGTGTTGGGGCCCCCGGCGGAAGTCAGCGCGACAGTGCCTTTGGGGTTGACCGCGTCCATCGCGAGCCGCCATCCAAGCAGCTGGCCGACCGCCCGCAACTGGTCGGGCGTGGGGGGCGCCTGGCTGAAATCGCCGATCATGCACACCCCCCAGGTATTGGCGTTGAATCCGCCGGTGTGGACGCCCTCGACCGGGTTGGTGATGCCGCCGAACCTGCCCTCGAAGACCTGGCCGTACTTGTCGACCAGCGCGTTATAGCCGATGTCGCCCCACCCTTGTGTCAGCGTGTGGTACTCGTAGATCGAGCGCACGATGGCGGCTGAGTCTGTCGGCGCGTAGTCGTTGCCGGTCGCGGAGTGGTGCACGACCCCAGCCCTGATTCCGTTGTCGCAGAGCCGTCCTCCCCGCCGGATCGACTCATTTGCGCCCCACCCCGCGCGGCTGATGATGTTGACCGGCTGGCCCGGCGCCATCGCCGCCGCCGATAAGTAGGGATCCGCGGCCACGCGCGCCGGGCCGATCAGCACGTCGGCGGCCATCCCCAAACCAAGGACGACCGGCGCGGCCGCAGCGTATTTCAGCACATCGCGCCGAGAAGCCGGCGGACGCGATCCGCAGCTGCAGCGATGGCGCACGGCCACACGGTAACCCGCGTCCAATCGAACAAAGATTCGCCGCGCCGTTGCCGAAATGATCAAATCTCGTAACCATTTCGAATTACGAACCCCATGGCGCTACCGCAAACTTGTCGCCGGCGCGAGCGCCGAAACGTCCCTGCTGCGCGACGCGTGATTTAGGGCTTTGATATACGTGCACCGTCAAGAACCGGCGAACAATCAGACACAGGAGAAGCAGTCATGGCAGCAGAGAGGCTCTCTGGCAGGCTCATTCGCGCAGCGTTGGTGGGTGTCCCCCTACTGATCGCCGGCGTCGTGTGCGCCGGCCCGGCGCACGCCGACGAGGCTTCCTATCTCACCCACTTGCACAACATCGGCATCCAGGACCTCGATGGCGGCGACCCGGCGCTGGTGCAGACCGGTTGGAAGATCTGCCAGCAGCTAACCTGGGGCGCTCCTCCGCAGCAGCTACAGTCCCTCGCGCTGCAAAGCTCTGTCCAAGACTTGGGCCCTAGGGGGCTCACGCCGCGACAGGCCGACGCCCTCATCGACTATGCCCTGGTCGATCTGTGCCCACGCGCATAGCGGCGACCTGAGTTCGTCGGGACCGGTCGCCGACCGGCGATCGTGATCTCACGCTTTGCGTCAGCGGGGCTACAGCACCAGCGCGTGATGCTGTAGCCCCGCTGACGACATACGAGCCGCGGTAACTTCCGCGATGCTGCGCGTGCGGCTATTCGGACTTATCCCCGAGCACTCCACCGAGCGCGGAGTGCACATCCTCGATGGCCTTCTTTTGGGCGTTCCGCTGAGTTTCGATCAGGTCCGAGATCGACTTCTGCTGCGCGTTCCACTGCTGCTCGACCTGATCGGCGATCGCCTTGCGCCGAGATTCCCACAGGTCTGCGATCTTGGCCGTCTGGTCCTGCCCTTGCTCGATCAGGTCGGAGATCGCCTTCTGCTGGGCATTCCACTGCCCTTCAACAAGGTCCGAGATCGCCTTGTGCTGCGTGTCCCACTGGCTTGCGATCTGCTCTTGCACGGTCTTCATCCGTGCCTCGTTCTGCGTCAGCAGCTCCTTGACCCGGTCAAGAAACGCCGCGCTCGACTCTTCTGCCATGTGTTACTTCCTTTCTTGTTTGGGTGGTCTGGGCCGCCTAATGGTGCCACGCGACGGCCCCCAGGCATTAGGGCAAAGCGCAAGTCATTTTGTGTCGGTGCGGACGCACAATTCGATCGGGACTTGCCGCACATGCGCGCTCGTGCGGCAATAACCGTCGGCGCACCGTTTCCGCAGCTTAGCCCGTGTATTCACGCGCAGCAGCAACCATCGCGGCTAACCGCTGGTGCACAACGGGGGCGCAACATCCACAAGGCAGGAGTCACGCCGGTGTCAACCCGCTCGGTCCGTTCGGGCCGAAGAGGTAATACCCGCCGAAGCCACCGGGGCCGCCAATGCCCGGGGTGACCCCGATGCCGCCGTTGCCGCCGGGCCCTCCGATGCCGAAGAGCAGGCCGCCGTAGCCCCCCTGGCTGCCGTTGCCACCGAACGCCAAGCCCGGCGCGCCGTAGCCGTCACCGCCGGCACCGCCGATCCCGAAGAGCAGGCCGCCCAGGCCACCGAGCCCGCCAACCCCGCCGTGGCCGTTGCCGATGGCCGCCCCGCCGACGCCGCCCGCGCCGCCCATTCCGAAGAACGCACCGCCGTCGCCGCCGTACCCGCCGGGGCCGCCAGTGCCGCCGCTGGTGACGGCGGCCCCGCCGACTCCACCGTTGCCACCGATGCCCCAGAGCTCACCGGCGCCGCCGCCGCCCTGCCCGCCCTGGCCGCCGATGTTGGCGCCGCCAACGGCCGCCCCGCCGGCGCCGCCGTCGGCCCCGGTGCTGATGAGGTTGAAGAGGATGTTCCCACTGCCGCCGTTCCCGCCGACGCCCGCGAACCCGACGGCGTTCGTGGTGGCCCCGCCTGCGCCGCCGGCGCCGCCCAGGCCGTAGAGCATGCCGGCGCCGTCGCCGCCGTCGCCGCCCCAGCCGGCAACGCCGCCGGTCCCGCCCGCCCCGCCGATGCCGCCGTTGCCGAGCAAGATCCCGCCGCTCCCGCCGAAGCCGCCGTCGCCGCCGACGCCAAGCGTCCCGGCGTTGCCCCCGGTCCCGCCGATGCCGCCGCTGCCGAAAAGCCCGACGGCGTTGCCGCCGTCGCCGCCAAAGCCGGCGGCACCGTTGCCAATGGCTGCCCCTCCGGGTCCACCGGGGCCGCCGTTACCGAACAAGAACCCGCCGCTGCCGCCGTTGCCGCCGTTTTGGCCGGCTGCGCCGGACCCGCCGGCGCCGCCATTGCCCCACAACAACCCGCCGTTCTGGCCGCTGGCGCCGGTTCCGTTGATGCCGTTGGCGCCGTCGCCGATCAGCGGTCGTCCGAGGATCGCCTCGGTCGGTCCATTGACCGCGTTGAGCAGATCCTGCTGCGTGCTCTGGAGCGGAGTGGCATTGGCCGCCTCGGCATTGGCGTAGGAGCCCGCACCCGCATTCAGAAGCTGGACGAATTGCTGGTGAAACGTCGCCGCCTGAGCACTGAGTTCCTGGTAGGCCTGCGCGTGCGCGCCGAATATCGCCGCGACGGCCGCCGACACCTCGTCTCCACCGGCGGCCAGCACCGTCGACGTCGGGACGGCCGCCACGGCGTTGGCCGCAGTGATCGTCGAACCGACATTCGCCAAATCCGAGGCGGCCGCTGTCACATACTCCGGCACCGCGATCACAAAGGACATGCCGACCTCCGAAGGACGCGGCGACCGCCCGAGGATCGCCGGATGGCAAATCGTATCGCTGTCGGGCCGACACGCTCCAGGTACATTTCGCAGCGGGTTTGAACTCGGCGGTCGGCGGGCCAGCAACGCTGAAGAGTTAACACGCCGTCGATGAGACGCAGCTAGGTACGCGCTGAGTTCACACTGTCAACCCGTCCACCCGGCTGACGCCGAACAGGAACGCGCCGAGGCAGCCGAAGCCCGCCTAAGCACGCACCCTATAGGCCGACCTGATCGTGGCGATGGCCAACGGGCGCCTGAAAGTGCTAGCCGAATGCGGGGTGCCCGCCGCCGGGCTGCGGTTCGTTGCGGTCGTTCGACGGACGCTCGGCCACACCCGATGTCGCTGACGAGTACTACGGCGGGGCTCACGGCATTGAGACCACGTTCGCTGTTTAACGTCGGTCGATGCATGAGCGAAATTTGAGGAACCCTGATCACGGTGGTGGCACGATGTTGACGTGAGTGATGGGCGAGTTCGCTACGCCCGAAACGGCGACGTGCACCTCGCGTACCGTGTCGTGGGCGACGGCGCGCTGCCACTTGTGCTGGTCCCGGGCTGGGTGAGCAACGTCGATCTTTACGACGACCCGGCGTACCCGTTCGCGCCCCTCGTCGAACGGCTGGCAGGGCAGACGCGTCTGATCCTGTGGGACAAGCGCGGCACCGGGCTATCTGATCCCGTGAGTCGGGTGCCGACGCTCGATGAACGCATGGACGACCTTCGCGCCGTCCTTGACGCGGCGGAAGTTGATTGTCCGGCACTCCTCGGCATATCAGAGGGTGGGCCGATGAGCATTCTGTTCGCCGCGACATTTCCCGACCACGTCCGGTCGCTAGTTCTCTATGGCACAGCCGCGCGGTTCACGCAGGAATTACCCGACTTCCCCTGGGGCTGGTCACCTGAGCAGGTCGGTCGAGGAGTCGAAATTTACGACAAACATTGGGGTGAAGGCGTGTTCGCGACACTCGTGCGAGGCTCTTCCACCGAGGTGCCCGGTCTCCGTGAACTGTTCGGCAGATATGAACGCGCTAGCGCGAGCCCGGCCATGGCGGCAATGTTGATGAAGGCAGCTACCGAAATCGATGTGCGGAAAATCTTGCCCACCGTGAAGACCAATACGCTTGTGCTCGCCAGACCCGGCGATCGAGTCGTCGCATTTGAAGCATCAGAGGCGTTGGCCGCCGCAATGCCCAATGCCGTGTTCCGGGCACTTCCGCCAGGCGCTCATGGCGATTTCGACATCGACGATTCGCTCGCCACGGAAACGCTCACCTTCCTCTGTGGACCTCTGAGCAGTCCGACCAGCGAACGCGTGCTCGCGACGGTGTTGTTCACCGACATCGTCGGCTCCACCGAACAGCTGAGCAGCCAAGGAGATTCGCGGTGGCGGCAACAGCTCGACGTCCACGACCAGTTGGTCGATCGATCGTTGTCAAAGTACGGCGGCCGACGCGCCAAACACACCGGCGATGGAGTGTTCGCGTTATTTGAAGGCCCCACCAAGGCAGCGCGATGCGGCCTGGAGCTGGTACCCGCACTTGCGACGCGCGGAATCCGCATCCGCGTAGGCATCCACACCGGTGAATGCGAACGACGCGGGGAGGAGTGGAGCGGCGTGGCCGTTCACGTCGGCGCACGGATCGGCGCGATGGCCGGACCCGACGAAGTGCTTACCAGTCGCACGGTGCGTGATCTTTCCGCGGGCTCAGGCCTGCGCTTTGAAAGCCTTGGCGCCCATCGCCTAAAGGGCCTTGCCGAGGAAACCGAAGTCTTCCGAGTCGGTACACCAACGAGCGGCCTAACGCCGTAGGGCTACCACGTTGCCGCCGTAAGTGGGCTTCGGCACGCTTCGCCATTGCGTCGAGCGCAGCCCAGACGGTCCGGCTGCACCATACCCGCCGCGGCGGCCGTGGTGCCGTGAATCTCTTTGGAATGCAATGGATTAAGAGACGGTGGAGGGAGCGGTTAGAACATGTAGCCACCGCTGCACACCACCGTCTGGCCGCTGATGTAGAAGGTACACCGCAGCGGCAGGCTCAGCCGGAGTTCCGCCGTGCCCCAACGGGTCCCCTTCTCGAGAGATTCCAAGCGGCCCGGCTCGGGCGCTGACGTTAGCTTGGATGGGTCTGCGATGGTCATATCCGCTCGCGTACATAAGTCCCAGGGGCATCACACAGGACGGGATGCTCACTGTCGCCGGCTTTTTGGGACGCTTTGACGAGCGGCCCGGATCGTTCCCGTGTCCAGGCGACACCGTGCGGCCACCAACTGCCAGAATTGCGTTGCGACGTCGCCAACCAGTCCGCTGCGCTTTGCGACACACCCTCGTTCGTGTTGAAACTGGCCTTGGGATTGTCGGGTGGGCAGACGATCGTCTGGATGTGACCGCTGTTACCGAGAACGAATTGGCTGCGCGGCCCCAAGAGTTGCGCGCTTCGGTACACGCCCTGCCAGATGCACAAATGGTCGGTCTTGGCACCGAGAACGTAACTGTCGAAACCGAGTTCAGAAAGATCAGCGATCGGAGTGCCGCGCACCCGCATCGCTCCGGTGGTCACGAACGGATTCTGTTCGAGGAACTCGCTGAAATCGTGGTTGAACTGGGCGGTCATACCGGTGCCGTCCTCGTTCCAGTACAGCACGTCGAACGCGGTAGGCGAGTTCCCCATCAGATAGTCGCTCACCCAGTAATTCCAGATCAGGTCGTTGGGCCGCAACATCGCGAAGACCAGGGCGAATTCGCGTGCGCTCATCCGCCGCCTGCGCATCGCCTTGAGGACCGGCCTGGGTGCCGCGGGACTGTCTTTGTCGATGAAGGCACCGATAGCGGGCGCGTCCGACATCGCCTGCGTGTCCAAGGGTGAGACCACAAGCAGCAGTGAGTTGATCTTCCGTTGATCGGTGGCCGCGTGATATCCGGCCAGGGAAACGGCCACGGGGCCAGCTCCGCAGACCGCCCACAAGTTGACGCTATCGGCTCCGCTGATCTTGCGGGTCGCATCGATCGCGGTGTCAATGGCGTCCTGGTAGTCCGTCATCCCCCAATTATCGTGGCGCTTATGAGGATTGCGCCACGCCATCGTGAAGACGGTCAGGCCGTTTTGCACGAAGTACTCGATGATGCTGCGTCCAGGCGCGAGATCGAACACGTAGAACTTGTTGACAATCGACGGCACGATGAGAATCGGTCGCTGTCGTACTTTGGCGGTTCTCGGCGCGTACTGAATGAGTTCGAACATCTCCGTGCGCAGCACGACCGATCCCGGAGAACACGCCAGGTTGACGCCTACCTCAAACGCCGACCCGTCGACCTGGGACGGAACCGGTCGGCGGCTGCGGACGTCCGCCAGGAAGTTGCGCCCGCCGCGCAGCAGACTCAGCCCGCGTGTTTCCCAGGCCCTGCGCAACGCAGCGGGATTGCCAAGCAAAAAGTTGGTTGGCGCGATCGCATCGGCGATCTGCATGAGCAGGAAGCGGTTTCGTTCCGACTGCCGGACATTGGTGCTCGACGTTTCGGCGAATCGCGTCAGCGAATTGCTCAGCGCGAGGTAACTTTGCAATATCGCCGTGTAGACGACGTTTTCCTGCCAGATCGGGTCGGTGAAGCGCCGATCGCCGGGCTTAGGTTCCAGATGCGACTCGCCGGCCGCGAGCAGACCGAGTTCACCGAGAAAACCCAATGAGGCGCGCACCAACGCGGTGGGGCGTCGAACGACGCCAGCGGCCATGGTGCTGGCGGTTCCAAACAAGTCGCTGGGGCGAAAGTCGCCCATCACTTGCTGCCCGAGCACGTTGTCGACGACACGCTCGGCACTGGGCGGACCGCCGTCGCGACGAGCAGTCTTCGGCGGGGTTCGCGTTGCTTGTGTTGTCATTCGCTGACCTCCGGCTCGACGTGCAGGGTGTAATCCTCTGAGGTACGGGCGAATTCGATGAAGAAGTCGATCGACTCAGGGTTGGCCATCGCGTCGCGGCTGACGGCCTTGTCCACCGGCCAGCCCATCAGGATCTTGCGGACAGGGACTTCCATTTTCTTGCCGGTCAGCGTGTACGGGACGTCGGCCACCACATAGGCCTTATCGGGCACATGACGCGGACTGCAGTCCCGCCGCAAACGAGAGTTCAGCCGTGCACGGACCTCGTCGGTTAACGACATCCCGGGTTTGAGTTTGACAAACAGCGGCATGAAGAAGTTTCCGCCCGGCAATTCGCAACACACGATCAAACTGTCGGCGACCTCGGGTTCTTGTTCGACCGCGCGGTAAATTTCGGCGGTGCCGATGCGCACGCCGTACCGGTTGAGTGTGGAGTCCGATCGGCCGTAGATGTAGCAGCCGCCATGGGAATTGATCTTGAGGAAGTCGCCGTGGCGCCACACGCCGGGAAACGTCTCGAAGTAGGACTCTCGATACCGTTTGTCGCCTTCATCATTCCAGAACCGGATCGGCATGGATGGGAACGGCGTGGTCACGACGAGTTCGCCGACCTCGTCGAGTACCTCGGCGCCGTCGTCGTTCCACGCGTGGACGTCCATGCCGAGCAATCGGGCTTGAATCTCGCCGGCATAGACCGGCAGCGTCGGCGACGCTCCGACGAATCCGCTGCAAATCTCCGTGCCACCGGACTGCGAGGTCACCCACAGGTCGTCTTTGATATTGCGGTAGCACCATTCGAAGGTCT
>DASSGQ010000158.1:0-15661 GCA_035693385.1 Mycobacterium sp. | reverse complement strand
CGCCTCGGTCGCCCGCATTCCGGGTCACCATCGGGGTCACGGCGCGCCTGCGCGGCGGCCGAGCGGCCACGAGAGTAGCGTCGTTCCCGATGGCCAGCGACATGCTTTGCGGCCAGGGCGGCACCTCCCGTCACTACAAGGGCAGGACCGGCCCCGGTCCTGGTGCTGCGGCTCCCGCCGACATGCCTGTGCGGGTCCGCGCGGGCTTACCCGCTCGAGGAGCGCTTCGTGACCGAAATCCGGACCTATGTGCTCGACACCTCCGTGCTGCTGTCCGACCCCTGGGCGTGCAGCCGGTTCGCCGAACACGAGGTGGTTGTTCCACTGGTGGTGATCAGCGAACTGGAGGCCAAACGCCACCATCACGAGCTGGGGTGGTTCGCCCGTCAGGCGTTGCGCCTGTTCGATGATCTGCGGCTAGAGCACTCACGGCTGGATCAGCCCATTCCCGTTGGGACACAAGGCGGAACGCTGCACGTCGAGCTCAATCACACGGACCCGGCGGTGCTGCCGGCCGGCTTCCGCACCGACAGCAACGACTCCCGGATTTTGAGTTGCGCCGCCAACCTCGCCGCCGAGGGCAAGCGGGTCACGTTGGTCAGCAAGGACATTCCCCTGCGGGTGAAGGCGGCCGCGGTAGGTCTGGCCGCCGACGAGTACCACGCGCAGGATGTCGTGGTCTCCGGGTGGTCGGGCATGCAGGAGATCGAGACCGGGGCCGAGGATATCGACGCGCTGTTCGCCGACGGTGAGATCGACCTGGCCGAGGCCCGGGACCTGCCCTGCCACACCGGGATTCGGTTGCTGGGCGGCGGGTCGCACGCGCTGGGCCGGGTCACCCCCGCCAAGCGCGTCCAGCTGGTCCGCGGTGACCGCGAGGTGTTCGGGTTGCGCGGCCGTTCCGCGGAGCAACGGGTGGCGCTCGACCTGCTGCTGGACGAGTCGGTGGGCATCCTGTCGCTGGGTGGTAAAGCCGGCACCGGCAAGTCGGCGCTGGCGCTGTGCGCGGGTCTCGAGGCGGTGCTGGAACGACGTACTCACCGCAAGGTGGTGGTCTTCCGTCCGCTGTATGCCGTCGGCGGCCAGGAGCTGGGCTACCTGCCCGGTAGCGAGAGCGAAAAGATGGGCCCGTGGGCGCAGGCCGTCTTCGACACCCTCGAGGGCCTGGCCAGCCCGGCGGTGCTCGAGGAAGTGCTTTCCCGGGGCATGCTCGAGGTGTTGCCGCTGACCCACATCCGGGGTCGCTCGCTGCACGATTCGTTCGTCATCGTCGATGAGGCGCAGTCGCTGGAGCGCAACGTGCTGCTGACCGTGTTGTCCAGATTGGGTGCCGGATCGCGGGTGGTGCTGACCCACGACATCGCTCAACGTGACAACCTGCGCGTCGGCCGCCACGACGGGGTCGCCGCCGTGATCGAAAAGCTCAAGGGTCATCCGCTGTTCGCCCACATCACGCTGCTGCGCAGCGAGCGGTCACCGATCGCCGCGCTGGTCACCGAGATGCTCGAGGAAATCGCCGGACCGCAGTGAGTGTGATTCCCCGGCGTTGAGTGTGAGTCCTTGGCATTGCGTGTGCAGCCAGGGCGAGAAAATCGCGCGAATCCCGCCCTGAGGTAACACTGAAAGCCCGCACTGCGCACTCGACGCCGAGGTCGTGCACGTCACGTTCGATAAACTGCCTACGTGCCGAAAAGACCCGACAGCCAGGCCTGGCGCTATTGGCGGACCGTTTTCGGTGTCGTCGCGGCCGCCGCGGTCCTGGTGATCGGCGGCCTTACCGGTCACGTGACGCGCGCCGACAACCCCGGCTGCTCAGTGGTCAAGTGCATCGCGCTGACATTCGACGATGGGCCGGGGCCATACACCGACCGGTTGCTGCAAATCCTGAAGGACAGCGACGCCAAGGCGACCTTCTTCCTGATCGGCAACAAGGTGGCCGCCAACCCGGCCGGCGCCAAGCGCATCGCCGACGCCGGCATGGAGATCGGCAGCCACACGTGGGAGCACCCCAATATGACGACGATCCCCGTCGACGACGTCGCCGCTCAGTTCTCCAGGGCCAACGACGCGATAGCCGCCGCGACCGGCCGGACGCCGTCGCTGTGGCGACCGGCCGGCGGCCTGTCGGACGACGTGGTGCGGCAGACCGCCGCCAAGTTCGGACTTGGCGAAATCCTCTGGGATGTAATACCTTTCGACTGGATCAACGATTCCAACACAGCCGCGACCCGCTACATGCTGATGACATACATCAAGCCCGGCTCGGTGGTGTTGTTTCACGATACCTACTCGAGCACCGTCGACCTGGTGTACCAATTCATTCCGGTGCTCAAGGCCAACGGCTACCGCCTGGTGACGATCAGCGAATTGCTGGGGTCGCGCGCGCCCGGCAGCAGCTACGGCGGCCGGGAAAACGGGCCACCCGTCAACGCGCTGCACGACATCCCGCCCGGTGAGATCCCAACCCTGCCCAACACCCCCTCACCCAAGCCGATGCCCAATTTCCCGATCACCGACATTCCGGGTCAGAACTCGGGCGGCCCAAACAACGGTGCGTAGCACAACCCTGAGCGGGCGCACAGCTACCTTTATAGGGTGATCAAGGCGGGCTGGCTTCGGGCTGGTGCCCCGCCGCGATCGCGCGGTCCGGCGGCGGTATCCGGGTCAGGGCAACCAAAGTCCGCTCGCAGGTTGTCGATTCGCTATGCGATCGACCTCGCCCTCGCCTACCTGCTGGCCGTCGTCGACGCGGCCGCGATCTTGATCCCGCTGCGGGGCCACACGTCCGTGGCGGCCAACGCCGACTTCGCGCAGAAGAACACGGCGGTGGTGATCGCGTTCGTCGCGTTGGGGACCGTCGGCGTGGTGATCGCCGGCGTCGTTACCTTGGCCCCCACGCTGCGTTGGTATGTCGCCGGGGACGAACCGACTGCTGCACAACGGGAAATCGCAATGAAGATCCCGGGCCGTCAGTCGGCGATCCTCGTGCTGGCCTGGAGCGTGGCCGGGGCATTCTTCGCACTGCTGAATCGCCACGGCGGGCCCCAGCTGCTGCTGCCGATCCTGCTCGGCGTGCTGCTGGGCGGGCCCGCCGCCGCGGGTATCGGGATGCTGCTCGCGCAGCGCACCCTGCGTCCCATCATGGGTGTCGCGACCCTGGGATGCGAGCCCCGGCTCGCGGTACCGGGTGTGTTCGCCCGAATGGTCCTGCTGTGGTTCTTGTGCAGCGCAATTCCCATCGGGGTGATCGCGGCCCTGGTCGTTCTTCGCTCCTACGGGTGGCTGATTCAGAAGTCGGCGTCGCTGGATGTGCCCGTTCTGGTGGTGTCGCTGGCGGCGCTGCTGCTCGGGCTGCCGACGATGATCCTGACGTCGCGATCGATTTCCGATCCGGTCGGTGAGGTCGTCGACGCGATGGCCGAGGTCGAGCACGGCCGCATCGGCACATCCGTCGGCGCGTACGAGCGTTCCCAAATCGGGCGTCTGCAAACGGGATTCAACCGAATGGTGGCGGGGCTCGCGGAACGGGACCGGTTGCGGGACCTGTTCGGGCGCCACGTCGGCGCGGACGTCGCGCAGCGCGCGATCCAGGAGGGCGCCTCGCTGTCCGGAGATGTGGTCGAAGCGGCGGTCCTTTTCATCGACCTGGTGGGTTCGACACAACTCGCGGAAAGCCGCCCCCCGCAAGAGGTTGCCGAGGTGCTCAACGACTTTTTCCGGATCGTCGTCGGCGCCGTCGACGAACGGCACGGGCTGATCAACAAATTCGCCGGCGACGCCGCACTGGCCGTCTTCGGGGCGCCGCTGCGGATGAGCGAACCGACTAAACCCTCCTCGGCGGCGCTGATGACGGCCCGTGCGTTAGGCACCCAATTGCGCCGGTTGCCCGTGGTGGATTTCGGCATCGGCGTCTCGGCGGGCCGGGTGTTCGCCGGCAACATCGGTGCCGAAAACCGTTACGAATACACGGTAATCGGTGACGCGGTCAACGAAGCCGCCCGACTGGCCGACCTCGCTAAAACCGCCGACCGGCGGATCCTGTGCTCGGCGGCGGCCGTCGACCGAGCCGACGAGGCCGAGCGGGCGCGCTGGGCCGAGTGCTACTCCACCGTGTTGCGCGGGCGTTCGGAGGCCACCCACGTTTCGGCGCCGGTGGCGCCGGCTAGCCCCCAAATAGCTTGGCGGACAACAGGACACGTCACTTCTTGCTGACCTTCAGCGACGCGATGACCTGGTTGATGATGTTCGCCGAGCCCGCATCGCCGATGGGTGTCGCACCCAAGAAGATGGTGACCGGCTTGGTGTTGACAGCGATGATGACGAGGGAGTCGCCCTTGACGTTGCGGGCGGTGTCGGCGATCGCGACGTCGGCGTCCACCCGGGCGGCGTTGACCCCGTCGACCGTGATCGACGACGTCTTCATGGGGCCCAGGGTCGGCGTCGCGTTCGCGTAGCCGGGGCCGTTGGCCACGCAGTCCATCAATTTCGATGCTTGCGCGCCGACGTCCATGCTGGCGACGAAGTTGGTGACGGCGACCTCGGCCTGCATCATCCACTGGCTGGCGGTGGGCACCTCTTGCCCGATGCCCACGGCCTGGATCAGGTTCGGGGTCTGGTCATCGGAGAAGCCCGACCAGCCGGGCGCCGCACTGGCCGCGAAGGACAGTTTGCCCGCGCTGACCGTGTCGCCGACGGGCTTGTCACCGCCGGACACGTTGGGCGTGCAGCCGGTCGCCGTCTGACCGGCGTTGTTCGGCTGCGACGTCGGGGCGCCTGTCGTCGTCGGCGCGGGGCCCGCCGGGCCCGAGGGGTTGGCGCTGGACGGCTTGTTTCGGTCGTTGAGGCCGATCACGAGGATGATCACCAGCGCGATGACGCCCAGCACTGCGACGGCCGCGAGGATCACCCACGGCGCTTTGGACCGCGGCCCCTTCGGCGGCGGTCCGGGCGGGTACCCGCCCGGCGGCGGCCAGCCGGGGGGGACTTGCTGGCCCGGCTGGGGGTACTGCTGGGGTGGGTACGGGCCCGCCGCGTAGGGATCCGCGGCTCCGTGAGGATGCGCGTAAGGGCTGCCCGGCGGCGGGTACGGGTAGGAGCCGCCCTGCGGCTGGCCACCCCAATAGGGCCCCTGGCCATAGGGATTCGCCCCGTAGGGATCCTGATTGTAGGGACCGCCAGGAGGAGCCGTCATTGCTGGATCACCCTCACCTTCATCGACCGCCTTCGCAGCGAGTCGGGCTGATCCTAATGGTGGCGACCCGCTTCCCTCGACTCCGCCGCGCTTGCGATCGCCACTGATCACCATGATGGCGACCCGCTGCGCCCGGCTTCGCCGCGCTTACGAGAGGTACCTCCACCGCCGCGCTTGCGATCGCCACTAGTCTTCCGGCTTGACTTTGGCCATAGCCAACACGTCGAGGCGGCGGTCCAGCTCTTCGATCGACAGCTTGTCGCCGATCAGGCCGCGGTCGATCACGGTTTGGCGGATGGTCTTGCGCTCCTTGAGCGCCTGCTTGGCCACCGCCGCGGCCTCCTCGTAGCCGATGGCCGAGTTCAGCGGCGTCACGATCGACGGCGACGATTCGGCCAGTTCGCGCAGGTGCTCGACGTTGGCCTTCAGCCCGACAATGCAACGCTGCGCGAACAGCTTTGACACATTGGTCAGCAACTTGAACGACTCGAGAATGTTGCGGGCCATCATCGGGATGTAGACGTTGAGCTCGAACGCGCCGGACAAGCCGCCGACGGCGACCGCGGCATCGTTGCCGATCACCTGCGCGGCCACCTGCGTAACCGCTTCCGGCAGAACCGGATTCACCTTGCCCGGCATGATCGAGCTACCCGGCTGCAGGTCAGGCAGCTGGATCTCGGCAAGGCCGGTCAGGGGGCCGGAGCCCATCCAGCGGATGTCGTTGGCGATCTTGGTCAGTGACACCGCGATGGTGCGCAGCGCACCGGACGCCTCGACCAGCCCGTCGCGGGCGGCCTGGGCCTCGAAAGAGTTTGACGCCGTGCGTAATTCGGACAAGCCGGTTTCGGCGACCAGCGTCTCGACCACCTTGCCTCCGAAGCCGTCGGGGGCGTTGAGGCCGGTGCCCACCGCGGTGCCGCCGATCGCCAGCTCACCCAGCCGGGGCAGAGTGGCACTCACCCGCTCGATCCCGGCCTCGATCTGGCGGGCGTATCCGCTGAACTCCTGGCCCAGCGTCACCGGAACCGCGTCCATCAGGTGGGTGCGGCCGGACTTCACCACCGTGTGCCACTCGTGGGCCTTGGCGGCCAGGGCGTCGTGCAGCTCCCGCAGCGCGGGGATGAGGTGACGCACCGCGGCCTCGGTGGCCGCGATGTGGGTGGCGGTGGGGAAGGTGTCGTTGGACGACTGCGACATGTTGACGTCGTCGTTGGGATGCACCGCCACCCCGTTGGCGGCCGCGATGCTGGCGATCACCTCGTTGGTGTTCATGTTGGAGCTGGTGCCCGAACCGGTCTGGAAGACGTCGATGGGGAACTGGTCGTCGTGGCGGCCGTCGGCGATCTCGGCGGCGGCGGCGATGATCGCGTCCGCTTTCTCCGGCGCCAACAGGCCCAGATCCTTGTTGACCTGCGCGCAGGCGCCCTTCAGCAGGCCCAACGCCCGGATCTGGGTGCGCTCCAGGCCACGGCCCGAGATCGGGAAGTTCTCCACCGCGCGCTGGGTTTGCGCGCGCCACAGAGCCTTGGCGGGTACCCGGACCTCGCCCATGGTGTCGTGCTCGATGCGGTACTCGGTGTCGGTCTGGGAGCCGTCAGCGGCCATTGATGGGCTTCCTTGTTCGATGGGATGTGGTCAGGGCAGGGGATAGGCGGCAGAGCTGTCGCCGGTGAAGTCGATGGCGGAATATTCGTTGAGCTTGGAGAGCCGGTGGTAGGCCTCGATCATGCGGACGGTGCCCGATTTCGAACGCATCACGATCGAGTGGGTGGTGCAGCCGCCAGGGTAATACCGCACCCCCTTGAGCAGGTCACCTTCGGTGACCCCGGTGGCGCAGAAGAAGACGTTCTCACCGGACACCAAATCCTCGGTGGTCAGCACCTGGTCGAGGTCGTAGCCGGCAGCGAGCGCCTTGCGGCGTTCGGCCTCGTCGCGAGGCGCCAGTTGTGCCTGGATCGCGCCGCCCATGCACCGGATCGCCGCCGCGGCGATGATGCCCTCCGGGGTGCCGCCGATGCCGGCGAGCAGGTCGGTGCCCGACTCCGGGCGGCACGCCGAGATGGCGCCGGCGACGTCGCCGTCGGTGATCAGCCGGATCCGGGCTCCCGTTGCCCGGACGTCCTCGATCAGTTGGGCGTGCCGCGGCCGGTCCAAGATGCACACCGTCATGTCGCGGACCGACAACGCCTTGACCTTGGCGACGGCCCGGATGTTCTCGGCGATCGGCGCGGTGATGTCCAGCACGTGGGCGGCCTCGGGCCCGACCGCGATCTTGTTCATGTAGAACACCGCCGACGGGTCGAACATCGCCCCGCGATCGGCCACCGCCAGCACCGAAATGGCGTTGGGCATGCCCTTGCTCATCAAGGTGGTGCCGTCAATCGGATCGACGGCGAAATCGCACTCGGGCCCGTCTCCGTTGCCGACCTCTTCGCCGTTGTAGAGCATCGGCGCCTGGTCCTTCTCGCCCTCGCCGATCACCACCACCCCGCGCATCGACACCGAGTTCACCAGTTCGCGCATCGCGTCGACCGCTGCGCCGTCGCCGCCCTCTTTGTCGCCGCGGCCCACCCAGCGGCCGGCGGCCATGGCACCGGCCTCGGTGACCCGTACCAGTTCCAGGGCCAGGTTGCGGTCCGGGGCTTCACCGCGTGGCCGCACCTGTGCCGGGTTGCGGTCCGCGGTGGCGGTCGGCGACGAACCGGTTCCCAATGGGCGGTCCCCCTCAGCTGTCATGGTTGCTGATTGTCCCAGAAACCAATCGGTGCGCTGGAGCTGGGCTGTGGCTGGTGACGGCCGGCTGGAATACTCGGGGGATGACCGAGGAGGCACGGCCGAATGCCCAGGTAGGCGAGCCGGCTCCGGCGGGGTGGCCCGTTCCGAAGCCCGCCAAACCGCGGCTGCTGCAGGACGGTCGCGACATGTTCTGGTCGCTGGTGCCGCTGGTGGTCGGGTGCATCCTGCTGGCGGGCCTGGTCGGGATGTGTTCGTTCCAGCCCGGCCGGACGAACAATTCGGTGATTCCGTCCTACGACGCGACGGCGGCCCTGCGGGCGGACGCCCAGACGCTCGGGTTCCCCGTTCGGTTGCCTCAGTTGCCGGCCGGCTGGCGGCCCAACTCCGGCGGCCGCGGTGGCATCGAGAACGGCCGAACCGACCCCTCGACCGGTCGGCGGCTGAACGCGGCCACCTCAATCGTGGGATTCATCAGCCCGACCGGCATGTATCTGAGCCTGACCCAGAGCAACGCCGACGAGGACAAGCTGGTCGGCTCGATCCATCCCGCGGCTTATCCGATCGGAACGGTCGACGTCGACGGCACCAGCTGGGTGGTCTATCGCGGTGCCGGCCAAGCCGGCGCCGACGCCGAGCCGGTGTGGACCACCAGGCTCACCGGCCCGGCCGGCACCACGCAGATAGCGATCACCGGTGCCGGCAGCACCGACCAGTTCCGTACGCTGGCGGCGGCGACGCAATCCCAGCCGCCCTTGGCGAGTCGCTAGTCAGCACGCCGATAGAGGGGACGCAGCGTGACCGCACCCGAAGCAGACCTGTCCGGATGGTCGGCGGCACCGTTCAGCGACGGTGGCTACACCCACGATGTGTACCGCAAGGGGGCCGGCCCCGGCGTGCTGCTGATCCCCGAGCTACCGGGGATCACTCCCGGTGTGCTGGGCCTCGGTGACCACCTGGTGGACAACGGCTTCACCGTTGCCATTCCCTCGTTGTTCGGTGAACCGGCCAAGCCCGTGACGAACCGCTACGTCACCGCGGCCATCGCGCGGGCTTGTGTGGCAAGGGAATTCGCGGCGTTCGCCACCAACAGGCAGCGGCCGGTGTCGTTGTTCCTGCGTGGACTGGCCCGTGACCTCAACGCGTCGACTCCGGGCAAGGGCGTGGGTGTGATCGGCCAGTGCTTCACCGGCGGCTTCGCGTTGGCCGCCGCGGTCGACGACAGCGTGCTGGCCCCGGTGCTCAGCCAGCCGTCGGCACCATTCCCGCTGGGCGATGCGCGGCGCCGTGATCCGGGGCTGAGCGAATCCGAGCTGGCCACCGTCGCCGATCGCTGTGCTAACGACGGGCTGTGCGCCCTCGGTTTGCGGTTCAGCGAGGACTGGAAGGCGCCGCGGGAACGGTTCGCGACGCTCAAGGCGCGGCTCGGCGACGCGTTTGAGGTGATTGAGATCGACTCCGGCCCGGGCAACGCGGGAGGTTTCGACAAGAGCGCGCACTCGGTGCTGACCGAAGAGGTGCGTGAAGTCGACGGCCAGCCCGCTTACGAGGCCCGCAAACGGGTAGTCGAGTTCCTGACCGCACGGCTCAGTTAGGGAGTTTCACGACGTATGGCGATCGACGAGTGTGTGGTCGACACCACCTACGGCCCGGTGCGCGGCAGCGACGCGGGCTTGGCGGGGGGCCGCGTCAAGACGTGGAAGGGCATTCGCTACGCCGCACCGCCCGTCGGCGACCTGCGTTTCCGGGTACCCGAGCCTCCGAGGCCGTGGACCCAGGTCGCCGACGCCACCGCCTTCGGGCCGGCCTGCCCGCAACCGACCTTTCCCAACATGCCACTCGACCTGGGGGCTCCGCAGGGCGAAGACTGCCTGCGGCTGAACATCTGGGCGGCGTCCGACACCCAGCCCGGCGACCGGAAACCGGTGATGGTGTGGCTGCACGGCGGCGCCTACATCCTGGGATCCGGCAGCCAGGCGCTCTACGACGGTCGCAGGTTGGCCGCCGGCGGCGACAGTGACGCCGGGGTGGTCGTCGTCACAGTCAACTACCGGCTCGGAGCACTGGGCTTCCTCGACCTCTCGTCGTTCAACACGGCGCGGCGACGCTTCGACTCGAACATCGGGCTGCACGACGTGCTGGAGGCGTTGCGCTGGGTGCGCGACAACATCGCGGCGTTTGGCGGCGATCCCCACAAGGTCACGCTGTTCGGCGAGTCCGCCGGCGCGGGGATCGTCACGACCCTGCTCGCCACCCCGGCGGCCGAGGGCCTGTTCGCCGGCGCCATCGCCCAGAGCTCACCGGCCACCGGGGTGTACGACCGGGACAGGGCTCGGCGCGTCGCGGTGGGCATCCTCGGCAAGCTGGGAATCGAGCCGTCCGACGTCGACAGGGTGCTCGACGTGCCGACCGCGGCGATGCTGGCCGCGTCGCAACAGGCGTTCGACGAAGTGCCCGCGCGCAATCCGGGCACGCTTGCGTTCGTCCCGATCGTCGACGGCGAACTGCTGCACGACTACCCGGTCAAGCTGGTGCAGGAGGGCTGCTCCCACCCGGTGCCGTTGATCATCGGCACCAACAAGCGTGAGGCGGCGCTGTTCCGACTGATGAGGTCGCACCTGATGCCGATCACGCCGCACGCGATCAAGGCGATGTTCGCCCAGATCGCCGCCGAACAACCCGACCTGCAATTGCCCACCGAGCAGCAGATCGGCTCGGCGTATTCGCGAATGCGGGGCAAGGCAAGGCCTTTGGGCATCGCCACCGATCTCGGATTCCGGATGCCTTCGGTGTGGCTGGCCGAAGGTCACAGCAGGGTGGCGCCGGTGTATCTCTACCGGTTCGACTACGCGACTCCGTTCTGGAAGCTGCTGCTCACCGGCCCCGCCCACGCCACCGAATTGCCTTATGTCTGGGGCAATCTCGGGGCACCCAGGGATCCCACGTTGAAGCTCGGTGGCGCCAAAACGGCCAAGGCGGTCTCGAAGCGAGTGCGGACCCGGTGGGTCAACTTCGCGGCGCAGGGAAAGCCCGCCGGCCCGGCGGGCGAGCCGGACTGGGCGCCGTACCGGGGGGTCGACCGTGCCAGCCTGATCATCGACAAGCGCGACCGGGTCGTGCGCGACGTCGACGGGCACATCCGAGCCGCCTGGGGCAGCGAGGTGGTGAGTTTCCGGTAGTCGGCCCGGGCGATCAGTCGGCCTCCGATTTCTCGGATTCCTTGGATTCCCCGGCTTCCCCGGCTTCCCGGGCGCTTTCATTCGCTTTGCGGCGCGGGAACCAATTGCGGTGCACGGGTTCTTCATCGGGCGCCTGGAGTTCGACGCCTTTGTAGACCGCAAGGTAGACGTCGATGGTGGTGACGATCAGGATCATGAGCACCGGCCCGATCACGATGCCCCAGGGACCGAACATGGCGATGCCCGCGAACACCGAAAGCAGCATGAGCGCCGAGTTCAGGCGTGCGTCTTTCGGAACGAGGATGGGGCGCAAGAAGTTGTCGATATTCGTGACCCCAACCAGATGGAACAGCACCACGAACGCGCCGCCAACGACGTTGCCGTAGAGGATCATCCCGATGCCGAACGGAATCGTCACGACACCGCTGCCCAGCGGAATGATCGACAACGCCGTCAGCAGCACCGCGAAGATGAAGAAACCGTGGTGAAATCCGCCGATGTAGATGGACGCGGCGCCCGAGACACCTTGGCACAGCGCGATGACGAACTGGCCGTTCACGGTGCCGCGCACCATGGCGCCGGCCTTCGTCAGGTACAAGTCGGTGACTTCGTCGCCGAGCGGATTGAGCTGGCCGATCAACGTGCGGACCTTCTCGCGGTTCACCAGCAGCGCGAGAAATACGTACAGAAAGATGATGGCCGCCGTGATGGCGCCGGCGATGCCTCCGACCGCGCCCTGCAGGAAATGCAGCAGCCACTGACCGACGTTCTGCGCGCCGGTGACCATCGCCTTGCGCAGCATCTCGGCAGTTACGGTTATGTGCACGAAGGGGATTCGGGCCGCGAATTCGTTGACCAGGTGTAACGCTTTATCGCCGAGCCCGCTCAGGTCGGTGGTCTTGACCCATCCCGCGACGCTGTCGATCATGCGCGAAATCTGGACGATTGCCAACACGATCAGGAGTGCGATCGGGACTGCGACTATCGCCAGCGCCGTCAACAGGGTGCAGGTGGCCGACAGGCCGGTACCGAGTCGCCTGTTGAACCGATTGAAAACTGGCGTGAACAAATACGCCCCGACGGCGGCCACCACAATGAGGACGAAAAAGTCGCGCAAGAAATATCCGGCGAACAGCAATGCGATCAGAGTCAGGACGGCGAGGGCGCGTTTCTGATTGAGCGTGAATTCGGTTTTCATCCGGACCGGGCCACCCTCCGCGTCGCTGTTGAGCTGAACCTTAGCCTCAGGCGGAGTTTTCGTCAGTGTCCGGGCCGCGCGCCACAGCCTTTGCTAGCGGGATCCGCTGACCGTCGTTTTGGGAATGGTTTTTGCGGCCAGGGCATGGCTTTTCATCTGCCGGAACAGCTCTACGTAGTAGGGCAGGCATTCCGACATCGCCTTCGCGGTGGTGAACACTGGCTCATAGCCGAGGTCGCGCCGCGCCTTGTCGATCGAGAAGTAGTTGTCCAGATATAGCCTTTCGACCGCCAGCGGTTCCAGCAGTGGCGCCGGTATCCCGAATCGGAAGTGCATGCGCTGCCATCCCGTCATCGCGGCGTGGACCATCGGCCCGTTGACCCGAATTCGGGGCCAGTTTTCCCCGCAGGCCTCCATCACCGGACGGGCGAACTCGAACATGTTGATCGGCTCCGCATCGTTGATGAAGTAGGCCTGGCCGGCCGCGGTTCCACCGGGCATCAGGTGTTCGGCAGCCAGGATGAAACCATGAATCAGGTTGTGCACGTAGGAGTTATCCAGCCGGGCCGATTTCCGTCCGATCAGCACCTTGACGTGGCCGGCGATCACACTCTCGAACAGCTTGCGAAACATCGTCCGATCGCCGCGACCCCAGATGCCGCTCGGCCGGATCGCGCACGTCAGCATGCCGCCCCCGGCGTTCGGGGACGCGTTCTGGGACAACACGAATCGCTCAGCGACCACCTTGGTTTCGGTGTAGAGGTCGTTGAACCGGTCGGTGTAGGGCAGCGTCTCGTCGCCGCCGGCGATGTTCTGCCCGCCCATCACCACGCTGTTGGACGAGGTGTAAACGAACCGCCGCACTCCGGCCGCTTGCCCCGCGTGCACCAGGTTCTCGGTGCCGCCGACGTTGACCGCGAAGCTGCGCCGGCGGTATGCGTCGGTCACCGCCGCGCCACCCATCAGCTCGATGATCGCGGCGGTGTGGAAGACCGTGTCGATACCGTGTACCGCCGCGGCGCAGACGCCCGCGTCGGTGATATCGCCCTGCAGCACCTCCAGGGCGTCGTGCCGGGGAAGCGGCGACGGGACGCGGTCGAAGGAACGTACCTGGTATCCGCGGTTGAGCAAGGTTGTCACCAGGTTGGCGCCGACGAACCCCGAGCCGCCGGTGACGAGGACCCGGCCGAGTTCGGTTGTCAGTGATGCATCAGCCATAGTGCTGCGAGCATAGCCGAGGCAGGTGAAACGTGTTCCAATTCGAGCGGAGGTTCGAAAGATCCGCTTCGTAATCGGCCTGCGCTCAGTCCTCCTCGGCCTGGCCGGATGCGAGCGCATCGGCCACCCGCTTACGCGCGCCAGCTAAGTGCTCTTCGCACCTTTTTGCGAGCTGTTCGCCTCTTTCCCACAGCTTCAGCGACGCATCGAGGTCCAGCCCGCCCTGTTCCAGGAGCCGTACCACTTCGATCAGCTCGTCGCGGCAGGCCTCATAGCCGAGCTGACTAATAGGCGTCGTAGTACCGGCCGTTTCGTCGCCGCCTTCCGCACTGTTTCTCCTAGTGACCATCGGTTGGTCCTTCGCTCACCGCTGTTATGGCGCCGTCGGTTACCCGCACCCGTAGCCGGGTGCCCGTGGGGGCCTCGTCCACCGACCGCAGCACGGTCGCGGGTCCGGCGGCGGCGACGGTTTGCACGACGGCATAGCCGCGGGCCAACGTGGCCGCCGGGCCCAACGTGGCCAGCCGCGCGCTGAGATGACCGACGCGCTCCGTCTCGGCGGCGACCAGCCGGCCGATGTCGCGGCGAACCGCTGAGCGCGCGCGGTGAATTTCGTCGGCGCGCGCCGTCAGGGCCCGCAACGGCTCGGCGAGCACCGGTCGGCTGCGCAACTGGGCCAGCGCGCGTTGTTCGCGGGACACCCAATTGCGCAGCGCCTGTGCGCTGCGCCGGCGCGCATCATCGATCAGCCGCTGCTCGGCAGCGGTGTCCGGCACCACCTTCTTGGCCGCGTCGGTGGGTGTGGCGGCGCGCAGGTCGGCAACCAGGTCGCACAGCGGATTGTCGGGTTCATGCCCCACCGCGCTGATCACCGGTGTGCGGCAGGCCGCGATCGCGCGGCACAGCGACTCGTCGGAGAACGGCAGCAGGTCCTCGACGCTACCGCCGCCACGGGCCAGCACGATCACGTCGACCTCCCGGTCGCGATCGAGTTCGGACAGTGCTTCGACGATCTGGGGGACCGCGTTGGGTCCCTGCACGGCGGTGTTGCGCACCGCGAAACGCACCGCGGGCCAGCGCGCGGCCGCCACCGTCGTCACGTCACGTTCGGCGGCGCTGGCCCGGCCCGTGATCAGGCCGATCATGTTCGGCAGGAACGGGATCGGGCGCTTCAGCCGCGGGTCGAAGAGCCCTTCGGCATCCAGCAGCCGGCGCAGCCGGTCGATGCGTGCCAGCAGCTCCCCGACGCCGACAGCGCGAATCTCGCTGAGGCGCAGGGAAAACGTTCCCCGCCCCGTGTAGAACGAGGGCTTTCCGCACACCACCACCTGAGTGCCTTCGGCGAGCTTCACCGGCGCGTTGAGGACCACGTCGCGCGGACACGTTGCCGTCAGCGACATGTCGGCGGCCGGGTCGCGCAGTACCATGAAAACCGTCTTGGCGTCGGGCCGCATGGTGATCTGGGCCAACTGCCCCTCTACCCATACGGTTCCCAACTTGTCGATCCAGCCCGCGACCCGGATCGCCACCGCGCGCACCGGAAAGGGGTTCTCGGCGGAGTTCGGTTGGGAATCTGCCGCGCGGGTCACTTGCTGTTCGCGCGGGTGATCCTGTTGGCGAGCAGCGTCTGGAACGGTGCACGGGCCTTGGTGGCCTGCTCGTAGGCCAGCAGGGCTTCGAGTTCATCGACATCCAGCGATTGCAGCCTGGCCCGCAGCTGGGCCAGCGTCAGCGTCGGATAGTCGAGTTCGACTGCCACCGCCGGTTCCGGAACTGCCTTGGCGGCCGACTTCTTCACCGGCCGGGGCGCCTTGGGCGTGGTCGAAGGTTCGGCGGCGACGGCCTCGGAGGTCTCGGGCGGCGCATCGGATACGGAGTACAGCGCGAACCGTCCCTCGGCCCGGCGATCACTGTCGATGCCCTCCGGGAGCGCCCCGGCGATTCCCGCGGGGTTTCCCCCGGCGTCGGGCAAGTCTTCGTCGAAGGTGACCCACTCCGGCTTCTCGTCCTTGGGCGGGAAGATGGACTCCAGGGTGCTGTCGCCCTTGGTCACCAGCTCAGCCAGGCTCTGCTGGAATCGCATCACCAGGTGCGCCGCCTGACTGACCAGCGTCATCGGGTACATCAGGATGGTTTTCGGCA
>DASSGQ010000157.1:0-5813 GCA_035693385.1 Mycobacterium sp. | reverse complement strand
CGTTGCCGCCGTCACCCCCACCGGCAAACAGCGTCCCGCCGGCACTGGTGGCGCCGCCGTCGCCGCCGTCGCCACCAATGCCGAACAGCACTCCCGCTCGGCCGCCGTCGCCGCCTTGACCGCCCACTACCAAGGTCGCTGGCGTGCCGGTGCCGATACCGCCACCGTCGCCGCCGACGCCGCCACTGCCGATGAGCCGAGCGTTACCGCCGGAACCGGCGAAACCACCGGAGCCGCCAAAGCCGGTACCGGACCCGGCTCCGCCGAATCCGCCGTTGCCGCCCGCGCCGCCGCTTCCGTAGAGCAGACCACCCGGCCCGCCGTTGCCGCCGAGGCCGCCAACGCCTCCGGAGGTATCGCTCACGCCTTGCCCGCCGACCCCGCCGTTCCCGCCGGCGCCGCCGTTGCCGAACAGCCCGACGGCCCCGCCGGCGCCACCGGTGCCGCCCTGACCGCTGAAACTGCCGGTGTCAAGGCCGTTGCCGCCGGCACCGCCGATCCCGCCGGCTCCGGAGTTGCCAAACAGTAGGCCGCTCTGGCCGCCGGCCCCACCCACGCCACCCGCGCCGCCTATGGTCTGGACCCCGGCGAGACTGGTGCCGCCGAGGCCGCCCGCACCGCCCGCACCGCCGTAGCCGAGCGCAAGCGCGCCGGCGCCGCCCGCACCGCCCGGACCGCCGTCGCCACTTGCGCCGAGCAGCCCGCCCGGGCCGATCGCAGGCGCTATGCCACCGGCCCCGCCGGTCCCTCCTGGACCACCGAAGCCGTAGAACAGCCCGGCCTTGCCGCCGTTCCCGCCCGCGCCGCCGGCGCCCGCAGGAACGCTGAACGGCGGATTCACCGGCGTTGGGGTGATGGCAGCGCCGTCGCCGCCGGTTCCGCCATTTCCGCCGGCGCCACCGTTGCCCCATAGCAACCCGCCGTTGCCGCCGGCGCCGCCGTTGGGGCCGGATCCGCCGGTCACAGGGCTGTTGCCGCCTGCCGCGCCGTTGCCGCCGCTGCCCCACAATCCGGCGCTTCCCCCGTTTCCTCCGCCCTGGCCGGTCCCGCCGGACCCGCCGTTGCCACCGTTGCCGAACAACCACCCGCCGTTGCCGCCGTTTTGTCCGGTGCCCGGGGCGCCGTTGGCGCCGTTACCGATCAGCGGGCGCCCTGTGAGCGACTGGCTGGGTGCGTTGGCCAGGTTGAGCGCGTCCTGTTGGGCGGTCTGCAACGGCGACACGTTCGCCGCCTCGGCGGCCTGGTACGTGTTGGCGCCCGCATTCAGTAGCTGCACGAATTGGTTGTGAAACGTCGCGGCCTGCACGCTCAGCTGCTGGTATGCGTGGGCATGCGCGCCCAACAACGCGGCGATACTCGCCGATACCTCGTCGGCGCCCGCAGCGACCAGCGACGTCGTCGGAAATGCCGCGGCGGCGTTAGCCGCCGTGATCGTCGATCCCACGTTCGCCAAATCCGTAGCTGCCGCTGCCACCAGTTCCGGTGCGGCGATCAGAACCGACATACGGACCTTCCACCATCTTGTCGAAATCGGGCGGGCGCCTGTTCACCGCTCCGCATCCGGGCTGAACCTATTGTCCAATTCGGGGTGCGGCCCCGAAACGTTTCACCTCTGTCGGCCCGCGGGTCCGCGACGGCTATGCCGGCGTGGTGTCAGAGAATTCGCAGAACGCGGTGTAGCCCTGAGAATCGTCGGTGGTGGCCGGTGCGCCGTGCAGCAGGATGGCGCCGCATCTGCGGTGCGTATTCTCGCCGCGAGCTCGACCGCAGCTGCACTAGGTGCGGCGAACCGGGTGCGAAGGCCATCAGCCACGCCACGGTCGACCGGCTTCCACTCGGTGGCGTAGTCAACTACGTGTGCGAAATCATCGTTCGCACAGCGATATTGCCACCATTCGCCGCCGGGTTGCGTCCTGTCGAGATCAGCTGGACAGGATGAAACTCAGCTGCATATGGTCGGAAGTCGAAGAAATGACCGACGGCTTAAGACAGTCGCCACTCGAGTCGTTGGTTCTGTAATCTATTGCGAGACAGCTTGATTCATCGGACTTCCGACTGTGGAGAAGTCTGAGGCGCCCCGCAACGACTGCGCGCCAAGCGCACAGCGGGGACCGCCGGGCGGTCGTCGGCGTCGATTGGGGCCAGCGACAGGCCGGCCGCGCGTTGTCGTTGGGCGGCCAGCAGGATCGACCCGGCGATCGGAAATGCGGGTTTGTCGCGGTCAGCAGCCTCAATGTGAAGGTTAGCGGCGCAGCGCAGCACGAGTAGGGCCAGCGCGCTGTGGGTCGCGTAAGAGATGACCAGCAGGTTCGCGCGAGCGTGCGTGCCGGTGACGGTCATTACGTGCTGGCGTTTGTGTTGCCATCCGGTCCAGTTGAGATCGGGTGGTCGTTGCAGTGGTGACCAGTTGACGTTGATAGAGGTGATGTCTCCGAGCAAGGGAGTGAGGACCGCGACGAGATTCGGCAATTCATTGGTGATGCGATCTGCACGTGGCCACCATGCGCCGTCGATGTCGCGGCCGAGCTCGCGAGCCAGCGACAGCCGGATGGAATTGGCTTGGCGTCGGCCCGCGATCGGATGAATCATCGGAGTTGCCTAAGTCGGCAGAGCGCGCACCCGACAGTCACGGTGCCGCACTTGTGCGCAAAAGCCGGACTCGGAATGTATGGCTGTCGGGCGATTGCCGGGGCTTGGCAACCCATGGGCGGTTCCTTCACGGTCAGCATCGTCGGCCCACATGCGCGGGACGGACGGAGGAATCACATTGCCCGTGGGTGTCATCGGCGCCGTTTGCGCAGTGGACCACCGCTGACAACGAAACGGCTCGCACTTGACGCTACGCCACCAGCGGCCGGACTGGGCGATCAGGTAACCAGAGACAGCGCGTAAGCGCGGCGCTCGGCGACTGCCCGTGTCAGCGATAGACGCTGATTGCGCGTAGTGTGATGGCAACAAGTTGAGGACGGGTGCATGGCAATAGAGAACTGGTGCGACGCACCCCAGATCCATCCATCGGAGATCCGGGTTGGCGACATCATAGGCACGGTGCGGTCCACCCAATTGCGCCTCACCGTCAAGCTGATCAGTGGTCCGCAGACAACTCCGCGGCAATGGACATTTTTCAGCCGTGACGACACCGGCCGGCGGTACACGAACACGTTCGCAGAGGACGACTTTGTTCGCAGATACGCCAGAGCATCATGACAAGGTCCTAGCGCAGTCCTAGAACTCGGCCAACCTGGACCTACCGTCTCTATCACCCTGCGAGACTTGAGTATTGCGCTCGCCGCAACCCGGGCCACCTTCCACGTTGCTCAGCCCCATTCAGGTTGGCGCAAAAGCAGAAGTTCGCCACCATCAACCTCACCCATCCGGCGTTGATGCGGAAGGCCGTCGGTAATCCTCTTGTACGGGTTGGCTTTTGGGCTGTGTGGTGTCGACCCTCGCGTTGTTCCGTCCGACCATCGGGGTGTATCGGGCCGGCGTGCCTCAGAGGATGGCTTTGACGTCCTTCGCCCTGGCGATATCGTTCCAGTCGACGCCGAGTTCGAGCAGAATCTCTTCGGTGTGCTGCCCATGTTCCGGTGCCCGCGCGGGGGTCGGCGGTGTTTCATTGAATTGAACCGGCGCGGCGACGATCCGGTATTTCTCCCCATGGTCGTCGACGTTTGTCACCACGTACCCATTGGGTTCTACTTGCGGGTCGTTGAGGGTCTCGCGCGGC
This sequence comes from Mycobacterium sp., assembly GCA_035693385.1. GTDB lineage: Bacteria > Actinomycetota > Actinomycetes > Mycobacteriales > Mycobacteriaceae > Mycobacterium. The sequence goes on along the minus strand of DASSGQ010000157.1, from coordinate 2,086 downwards.
GTCGCCAAAGCGCCCCACACGCCGGGTTCGTCTTCGAGCACCTTCTGCCAGTGCGCCAGGTCATGGCTGGCGAAGGCGGTCGCCACGATCTCGGTAGCCGCTGCGGCGTTGGCGATCAGGTTGGCCGACGGCACAAATCGTTGGTCGGTGGCCAACTCCGCCAGACCCATCCGTTCACAGAAACCGGCCCAGAATTTGTCGGGCTGCAAGAACACCAGCTGAATCCACCTGCCGTCTTTGGTCTTGTACCGGTTGACAAGTGGATTGATGGCCAACCCGGGCGGTGCACCCGGAATGCCGTCGATATCGAAGAAATCGGCCGCTGAAATCGACGGCGCGATTGCCCACATCGCCTGGGCCAGCAGCGAGGAGTCGACGATCGTCGGTTCACCGGTCCGTTCCCGATGAAACAACGCGGCACACACGCCACCCGCCAGCGTCGCCCCACTCTGCAGGTCGCCGAATGCCGGGCCCTGGACGGCGGGCGGTTCGGTGCCGAACGGCGTGAGCGTGTACGCGACCCCGCCACGCGCCAAATACGTCGCGGCGTCGAACCCGCCACGATCCCGATCCGGGCCCCGGACCCCCAGTCCGGTACCCCGCGCGATGATGATCTTCGGGTTGAACGCGCGGATGTCGGCGACTGTCAATCGCGCCCGCTCGAGTGCGCCGGGCAGCCAATTGGTCAGGAAGACATCGGCACTGGCCAACAGCTTGCCCAACAAGTCTCGGCCGATTTCGGATTTGATGTCGACCGCGATGCTGCGCTTGCCGCGGTTGCCCAACTCGAGGATGAAGTCGGCATCGGGGCGTGCGGCTTCCCGGGTGAAGCCGCCGATGACGAGCGCGCGCCCGGGATCACCCGAGGCGACACCTTCCACCTTGATGACGTCGGCGCCCCAGTCGGATAGCGCGGCACCGGCCGACGGCACGTAGGTCCAGGAAGCCAGCTCGACAACTCGGACACCTCGAAGGACGCGATCGTGCAAGCCGGACACCGTAACTCCCTGGGTGATCATTTCTTGCTATTTTAGATATTCTAGCTACTGTAAGGGATATCGATAGCCCTTCTACAGCTGTGCGCGTGGAAGAGATGCGATGGAGCCGACCGTTTGTCCGATCCCGATCCGCGATGCGGCAGACGTGTGTCACGGCGCAGGTCTGCGGGCACCGACCACACTTCCGGTCACACAATCCCGGGTCGGCCTGCCACCGATGACACCCGCCGCGCCCGTGCTCTTGGCGAACGGCGTTGGCTCCCAACGGCTCCCAATGCGGGTCGTCGCAGTCGGCACTGGGACGAAGGACGCGCGATGGGCAGAGTAGCGGGCAAGGTGGCCGTCATCAGCGGGGCCGCGCGCGGTCAGGGACGTTCGCATGCACGGCTACTCGCCGCGGAAGGCGCCGACATCATCGCGGTGGATCTCTGCGCAGATATCGAAACCAATGAGTACCCGCTGGCCCGGCCGGAGGATCTCGACGAGACCGCGCGGCTGGTCGAAAAAGAGGGGCGGGGTGCGTTCGCGGCAATCGCTGACGTACGCGACCGCGTAGCCTTGGCCGCCGCCATCGATCGGGGTGTGGCCGAGTTCGGCCATCTCGACATCGTGGTTGCCAATGCCGGTATCTGCCCGCTCACCGCTGGCCTACCGCCCCAGGCGTTCGCCGACGCCGTCGACGTGGACCTGGTCGGCGTGCTCAACCTGGTGCACGCGAGCCTCAAACATCTGCAAGCCGGCGCGTCGATCATCGTGATCGGATCCAACGCGGCATTCATGTCGTCGATGAACACCACCGGTATCGACGGCGGTCCGGGCGGGGCCGGCTACGCCTTCGCCAAACTCGCTGCCGCCCACTACGTCAACGACTTTGCCTTGGCGCTGGCCAAGTTCTCCATCCGGATGAATGCGGTGCATCCCACAAACGTCAACACCGACATGTTGCACAGCGCGCCGATGTACCGTGCATTCCGGCCCGACCTCAAGGAACCGACCCGCGAGGACGCCGAACCGGTCTTCCCGCTTGTCCAGGCGATGCCCATCCCCTACGTCGAACCCGAGGACATCAGCCAGGCCGTGTTATTTCT
>DASSGQ010000156.1:0-5252 GCA_035693385.1 Mycobacterium sp. | reverse complement strand
CCGCAATCTGCATCGCCGCCACCCTGACCGTCCGCGGCTGCGACCACGCCAGCCTGTTGGTGCGCGACAACGACCGCTACATCACGGTCGGCGCCAGCGATCGGGTCGCACAGACGATCGACGAGATGGAACGGCGTGCAGGTGACGGCCCGTGCATCGACGCGATCGAGGAAGAAACCCCCCAGATCGACACGGACCTCACCACGGCATCGCTGTGGCCCGGGCTCGCGTCCGTCCTGCTCGCCGAGACCCCGGTGCGCGGGGCGATGGGTTTTCGGCTGCTCGTCGACAAACGCAAAGGGGCAGCACTCAACCTGTTCAGCGACACCCCCAACCTGTTCGACACCGAGTCGGCCGGGCGGGCGGCGGTATTGGCGGCGTTCGCCAGCGTGGCCATCAACGCGGTCGCCAAGGGCGAGGACTCCGCCAGCCTGCGCCGCGGGCTGCTCAGCAATCGCGAAATCGGCAAGGCGGTCGGCATGCTGATGCTGCTGCACGATCTGACCGAAGACCAGGCGTTCGACCTGCTGCGGCGCCATTCCCAGGCCCTGAACATCAAGCTGGCCGAGGTGGCCCGCGTCGTCATCGAAAGTCGCGGACAACTGCCGGCCAACGCCGAGAATCAGCCGCCGCAGGGCAGCTAGCAGCCATTCCGGCAGCCAGCAGCTATTCCGGCAGCCGCAGCTCGGGTTTTTCGACCTCTTCGATGTTGACGTCCTTGAAGGTGACCACCCGCACCTGCTTGACGAACCGAGCCGGCCGGTACATGTCCCACACCCAGGCGTCGGACAGCCGCAGCTCGAAGTACACCTCACCGTCGGCGTTGCGTGGCACGATCTCCACGCTGTTTGCCAGATAGAAGCGACGCTCGGTTTCCACGACGTAGCTGAACTGGCCGACGATGTCCTTGTATTCGCGGTACAGCGAGAGCTCCATCTCGGTTTCGTACTTTTCGAGATCTTCTGCGCTCATCTGCCACTCATCTGCTCAGACGTCCTTCTCCCTGCCTTCTACCTGCCGGAGCTCCAAGCTCGGCCCCCGCGTCTACGCCGGGTGAAAATTGTGTTCCCATCTTCCCTCACCGGTATCCGTCCCGCTCGGCCGGAGGGTCCGGTGCGCATTCGGCCACCACCTGCGCACCCGACCCGGTAGCCACGCGCCGGACGTTGATGAAGGAATAGCGGTGCTCAGCGCAGGGGCCCAGCCGGGTCAGTGCCATGGAGTGCGCGGGCGTGCTGTAGCCCTTGTGTTCGGCGAAACCGTAGCCAGGGTGGTCGCGGTCCATCGCGACCATCAGGCGGTCCCGGCTGACTTTGGCCAGCACACTGGCCGCGGCGATGCACGCGGCCACGGCGTCGCCACCGATCACGGGCAGTGACGGCATGGGCAGGCCGGGCACGCGAAATCCGTCGCTGAGCACATAACCCGGACGCACGGACAGGCCGGCCACCGCGCGGCGCATGCCCTCGATGTTGGCCACGTGTACCCCGCGCCGGTCGACCTCGTCCGACGGGATGTAGACCACGTGGTAGGCCAGGGCGTAGCGGCGGATCACCGGGAACAGCTGCTCCCGCGCCTTTTCGCTCAGCTTCTTGGAATCATCAAGTGCCGCAAGGCTTTCCAGTCTTCCCGACCCGAGCACACAGGCAGCCACGACCAGCGGGCCCGCGCAGGCGCCCCGGCCCACCTCGTCCACCCCGGCGACCGGGCCCAGACCGTTGCGGTACAGCGCGGACTCCAGGGTCCGCAAACCCCCGGACTTGCGGATCACCGTCCGCGGCGGCCACGCGGTGGCCACGGCTACTGGCTCTGCTGGGGGTTCACCGATTCCACGCCACCCCACCGCGAGGGCGGCCATACGATGAACCTGGCCTTGCCGATGACGTTGGACACCGGCACGGTCCCCGACATGGGATCGCCGGTACACAGCACGCCCTTGAGCGCTTCGGCCGGGATGCTGGTGCAGTGGGCGCGCGAGTCGGCCGAGTGCGTGCGGTTGTCGCCCATCACCCACAGCCGCTCCGCCGGCACGGTGACCGGCCCGAACTCGCTGCCCAGGCACGGGTATACCGACGGGTCCGCCATCATGGTGGCGGGATCCAGGTAGGGCTCCTTGAGTGGCTTGCCGTTGACGGTCAACCCGGTGTCGGCCCGGCATTGCACCGTCTGCCCACCGACCGCGATAACGCGCTTGACCAGGTCGTTTTCGTCGGGAGGAACGAAACCGATGAACGACAGCGCGTTTTGCACCCAGCGCAGCGCGCTGTTGTTCGACCGGATCGACTTGTATCCGGCGTTCCACGACGACGGCCCCTTGAAGACGATCACGTCGCCGGGATGCGGTGCGCCGAAGCGGTCGCTGAGCTTGTCCACCATGATGCGGTCGCCGACGCAACCGGTGCATCCGTGCAGCGTCGGCTCCATGGATTCGGACGGGATCAGGTACGGGCGGGCGACGAACGTCAGCATGACGTAGTAGAGGACCACCGCGATCACCGCCAGGATCACGATCTCGCGCAGCGTGGACTTCTTCTTGCGCTCCGGCTCGGCCGCTTCGGGCGGCCCGGGGGGCGGCGGTTCGTGCGCGGGCGCGTCTGGGTGGCGGGTAGAGACCTTGGGTTCTGACTGACCGGCGTCGGGCTGGGGCTCAGATGAGTCCTTCAGCGAGTCTGGGGTGTCGGTCACGAGATCAGCGTAGTCAGCGCGGTCCGCGGCTCGGGTAGACCGCCCCGAAAACGATCCGGCGATGCGCAACGGCCGCCGAGGGGGGCGCGGTCAGCGCTTCTCAGCGCTTTTCCTTGATCTTGGCCTTCTTGCCGCGAAGTTCACGCAGGTAGTACAGCTTGGCGCGGCGCACGTCGCCACGTGTCACGACCTCGATGTGGTCGATGGTCGGCGAGTGCACCGGGAACGTCCGCTCGACGCCGACGCCGTAGCTTTCCTTGCGCACGGTGAACGTCTCGCGGATGCCTCCGCCCTGGCGGCGGATAACCACGCCCTTGAACACCTGGATACGCTCCTTGGCGCCCTCGATGACCTTGACGTGCACGTTGATGGTGTCGCCCGGGCTGAAGGCCGGGATGTCGTCGCGCAGCGACGCCTGGTCGACGAAGTCCAGCCTGTTCATCGTGAGAAAACACTTCCTTGCGGTCGCGGCTTGCGGCAGCCGCCCACACGCGGGCGTGCGGCGGTCACCAAGCCGATGGGTTTCGGGCTTACAGTGCGTACCTCGCAGCAGGCGGGAAGCGACCCAGCCCGCTGACGGGTTCGAGACAACTGAACAATTGTGCCAGACACCCCGGGTGCATTGAAAATCACATGTAAACGTCGCGGTTCGTAACGGGACGAAGGCGCCGGTGGATGGTACATATGACTGGGGCCTAAACGCGCTTGTCGAACCTGAACCTCAGCGTGACGCCCGGGGCAGATGGCGACGCGGCCCGATCATGTGCACGTTTACGCCGGAGGAGATCGAGGAATGCGCGCCCGCCCGCTCGCCGTGCTCGCCGCGATGGCGGCGCTGACGATGGCGCTGGCGGGGTGCGACGAGGCATTGGTCGAGGAGCAGGTCCAGGCGAAGGAACCCGGCAGGCCGGCGCCGACCGAGCCCGCCCGGCTGTCGTCACCGCAACCGGGATCGGTTCAACTGCTGCTGGGCACCAGCACGATGCCGGGGACACCGCAGGTACTGTCCGGCAGCGGCTTCGCCGGCCTACAGACACGTGTCCAGCAGGCAACCGACGAAGCGGCCGCCAGCGGGGCCAAGCTGTCGGTGGCCGTACTCGATCGCAAGACACGCGAGCTGGTCTCCAGCGGCAACACCCAGATCATCGGCACCGCCTCGGTCGCCAAACTGTTCATCGCCGACGATCTGCTGCTGCAGGAGTCGCAGGGCAAGACCACCCTGTCCCCGGACGACCGCCAGGCACTGGACGTCATGTTGCAGTCGTCCGACGACGGCGCGGCCGAGAAGTTCTGGGGCCAGGACGGCGGCAGCGCCATCATCACCCAGGTCGCGTCCCGGTACGGACTGTCCTCCACCACCCCGCCCAGCGACGGCCGCTGGTGGAACACCATGAGCTCCCTGACCGACCTGATCCACTACTACGACATGCTGCTCGACGGGTCGGGCGGCCTGCCCCAGCAGCGGGCCACGGTCATCGTCAACGATCTGTCCCGGTCCACCCCGAGCGGCGTCGACGGATACCCGCAGCGGTTCGGCATTCCCGACGGCCTGTTCGCCGAACCGGTGGCGGTCAAGCAGGGCTGGATGTGCTGCATCGGCGCCGACTGGATGCACCTGTCGACCGGCGTGATCGGCGCGGACCGCCGCTACATCATGGTGGTCCAGTCGCTGCAGCCCTCCGACGACGCCACCGCGCGCCAGACGATCACCCAGGCCGTCAAGCGGATCTTCCCCAGCGGCCGGATCTGACCCTCCTTCATCGGTGTTCGCTGGGCCCTGCCCGGCCACCGGTGTTCGCCGGGCCCTGCCCGGCCACCAGGTCGGGCCGGCGTTCGCGGGTCCGCTGCAGCGAGACCTCGCGGCGCCAGGCGGCGATCCGCCCATGATCACCGGACAACAAGACGTCGGGGACGTCCAGCCCACGCCAGCTGGGCGGCCGGGTATAGCTCGGCCCCTCCAACAGCCGGTCCAGGGCCGGCGAGTGCGAATCGTCGCGGAGTGAGGCGGGGTTGCCCAGGACTCCGGCCAGCAGCCGTAGTACGGCTTCGATCATGACCACGGCCGCCGACTCTCCGCCCGGTAACACGTAGTCGCCGATGGAGACCTCTTCGACGCGCATCCGCCGCGCCGCATCCTCCATGACCCGCTGGTCGATGCCCTCGTAGCGGCCGCACGCGAACACCAGGTGGGTCTCTGCGCTCCAGCGCTGAGCGGTCGCCTGCGTGAACAACGCTCCGGCGGGGCTCGGTACCACTAAAAGCGTTTCGCTGGAACAGGTTTCGTCCAGCGCCTCTCCCCACACCGGTGCCTTCATCACCATCCCGGGCCCGCCGCCGTAGGGTGCGTCGTCCACCGCATGGTGCACGTCGTAGGTCCACCGGCGCAGGTCGTGCACGTGCAGATCGACCAGGCCCGACGCGATGGCCTTGCCCGGCAACGATTGCCGCAGCGGTTCCAGGTACGCCGGGAAAATCGTCACAACGTCGATTCGCATCTCGGTACGCGCCTTCAGTCCAGGTCCAGCAGGCCCTCGGGCGGATCGATCTCGATCATGCGGTCGTCCAGC
>DASSGQ010000155.1:0-8448 GCA_035693385.1 Mycobacterium sp. | reverse complement strand
TACGTTCTCGACGCGTCCAGTGCAGCAAAAAGCGGTAGGTGTAGGACCTTAGCGTTGCTGACGTTCAGCGAAGAAATGCTGCGCCGCCGATCGAGCGGCAGCTGACGATCAAAGTGTTTCCCACAACGCACTGAGTGCCCGGTGTCGCGAGAGGGTTCCCTGATCGGCCAGGTTGGCGCATTCGATCTTCCGCAAGTCGTCGAACACGGTCCGGCGCAGTTCGAGCGATCCGCCATCAGCAAGTTCGACTGTGGCGGTGTCAGCTCCGAGGTGCGGTGGTGACTCGAGACATTTCGGACGGTCGATCCTGGAAAAGAGATGAGCGAGTTCCTCGGCGCGCTCGCCGAACTCGCGGCCTACGTGTGTCCTGGCGTCACTACCGAGGACCGCCCCGCGGAAGGCGTTGGTTCCATATATCGCGTGCAACCCACCCCCGAGGCAAACGGCGGGGTCGAGTTGCTTGGCTTCCAACAACGAAAACGTTCTGACCAGGTGATCATGAAGCGTGCCACGACGGTGTGCGCACTGACGGGCACCCGCGTCGCGCAGAAAGACGCTGAGTTTCTCGAAGTCGTCGCTGCGGGTCTTTCTGGTCTTGAAGATCAGTGTTTTTCGCAGGACCGTGCACTTGCGCGACACCGCCCGGCCGGCGTGCTGCAAGGTCGACGGAAAAATGACCGCACGATTGCGCCGCGGCAGCACCGCTTTGATGACGTCGTCGTCCTCCCCCAGGAAGACGGTCTCTCCTGCCCAATCCGGTTCCCAGTAGTCGTTCAGGTAGACGACGACGGTGTGCTCATCCGAGCGTTCGGAATCGCTGTGAAAGTAGCCGTCCGTGCCGTAGGTGTATCCGTTGACGTAGCAGCGGATCAGGACGTGGCCGGATAATTGCGTGCTTTGCAGGAACCGCCAGGCCTGCCAAATCGGGGCTGCCGCTTCGTCGGCTTCCAGGTCGACGGACACGTCCGCGAGGTTCTGCGATCCGGCCGCGACGAAGTCCAGGCTCCAGTGTCCGTGCGGATCCGTCTTGAAGTTGGACCGTGACCCGTAGATCAGGGGTTGTCGCGAGGTGTGAGCGGCGAGATCCTGATACAGGGCGCCCGGCAGGAAGTCGTCGACCACCAAGACGTCGTCGTTCACCGTTTCGCGGTGGTCCCTTTCGCGTTCGCCCCCAGTGGTGGCCAGCGTAGCCGACCCGCCTGGTTGCTATGGCGCCGTTCGGGACACGCGCCGCGCGCGTCGCAACCCGGCGACAACCGCGATCAGAGCCCCGGCCAGCCCGCCGGCCGTCGCCGCCACCGATGACCCCGACATCACGAAGTAGCCGAACGCGCTGCCAACGAGGAGCAGAAGCATTCGTAGGAGTGTCCAGTGCGCGATCATGGGGAGTCGGAAAGACAGACCCATGCCCAGCAGCAGCGCCAGGACGTGTCCGACGGCGGTGAAGTCCGCGCTTATCGCCGCGGCCGTCACTGCCACGCCAAGCCACCACCCGACCCACGCCGGGCGCCAGCGTGACGGTATCGACGCGGTCAGCGCGCCCAGAACGCTCACCGCGCCGTAACTCATTCCGACGTCGCTGGCGTGCGCAATGGAGAACGGCAACCACCCCGCCTCCAGCGCGACGGTCAACCCCACCGCGACGATCAACGTGGCACCGATATGACCGACGGCGAACGCAACGACCAAACCCTTACTGCGCCAGATCAATTCACCTAGCGCCAGCAGGCACACCAGTTCCGGCAGCCAGAAGTAGATAGTGCCGCCGCCGTCGACAAACGCGCTGCCGATCAGCGTGCTGAGGTGGCCGTGCGACAGATTGTGCAAGTTGGTGCTCATGCGGCTCACGACTTCGTCGCGGGCGCGCGGGCCGAGCGCCGTCAGCCTGAGCGAGACCGCGGCCAGGACGATGGCGTACGCCGCCGTGATACGCACCGATGCCGCGCCGGACAACGTCCGCGCAGCCACCGCTGACCAACGGTTGGTGTACTCGCGAACGGCCACGGCAGTCATCGGCATTCGCCCCGGTGTGAGCGTCCGGACCAGCCGTGGTCGCGGGCCAGCAGGTCGGCGAGGGTCTCCCGCCGGATCAGTTCACGCGACTTGCCGCCGGCCACGGCGACCAGCGGCGGGCGTCCCACCAAGCTGCAGCTCGATCCCATCGAGTAGTGGTAGGCGCCGGTACCGGCCACCGCCAGCAGATCGCCAGGGTGGACGTCGGCGGGCAGCTCGACGTCGCGGGCGATCTCGTCCCCGGGCTCGCAGTGGCGGCCCACCACCGTGACCCGCGTGGTGGCGGCCGGCAAGTGCCGGTTCGCCAGCGCCACCGTGTATTGCGTGCCACACAGCACTGCCCGCGGGTTGTCGCTCATGCCGCCGTCCACCGCGACGACGGTGTGCCCGTCGGACTGGCGTTTGACGGCGACCACCCGGTACAGGGTGATCCCGGCGCGGGCGGCGATCGCTCGGCCCGGCTCGACAACGATCTGTGGGCGGGGATAACGATGGGCCGCACATGCGGATTCGAGTGCGGATTCGACGGCCGCGCCCAACGCCCGCGGGTCGAGTTCGGGATCGCCGGAACAATAAGGGACCGCGTGTCCGCTGCCGAGGTTGAGCTCGGTGAGCACAACCCCGTGGCGGTCACGAACCTCGGCCATCACGGCCACCATTTGCCGGATCGCATCGCCGTACAACGCGGCGTCACTGAGCTGCGACCCCAGTTGGCAGTGCAGCCCGACCAAGTCCAGCCACGGCTCACCCAGGACGCGTTTGACCGCACTGAACGCCTGGCCGTCCGCCAGGGCAAAGCCGAATTTCTGGTCGAGCAATCCGGTACGGACCGCGCTCGGGTCGATGTCGGGGATCACCCGGATGAGCACGCGTTGACGGCGGCGCACCCGCCCGGCGAGTAGCGCGATCTCGTTCGGCGTGTCGATCACGACGCGTCCCACCCCGGCCGCGACCGCGTCGTCCAATTCGCGCGCCGTCTTGGCATTGCCGTTCAGGATGATCTTCGACGGCGGCACGTCGCCGGTCAGGGCGGTGGCCAGCTCGCCCACCGAGCACACGTCCACCCCGGCACCTTCGGTGGCGACCCACCCGGCCACGGCCGTGCTCAGCAGCGCCTTCCCGGCGTAGACCAGTTCGACACCGGGAAGCGCGGCGCGAAAACAGCGGATGCGGGCCCGAAAGTCCTCTTCGTCGATGACGTAGGTCGGGGTGCCGAACTTGGCGGCCAGCTCAGTGGCGGCCACGCCGCCGACGCACAGCCGGCCTCCTTCGTCGACGCCGGCGCTCAGCGGCCAGATCGCACGGTCGAGGTGCGGGTGCACCTCGGCGCGCGCCGATGGCAGCACCTCGAACAGCGTCATAGGTCTACGGTGCGGGCGCGAACCGGGATCGGCCACATTCTTAACAAAGCTTTCACACCCCGGAGATAAATCTTCACGGGTTCAGTACGGCGGCTTTCTGACGAGCCCGTAAATATCCGTGCTTATCAGCTGCGCCCGGCCGCGACGAACGGAACGTCGTCGGGCGCCGACTTACGCGCCGCCAACAGCGCTCGCGCCCCGTCACCGATCGCAACCCGCAGCGGCAGCTGCGGTTTCTCCGCGGCGTCGACGACCTCGGTTGCGACCTGCTCCGGGGTGATCATTCCCGCGCGCGGCCCGCCGGCTTTCAGGATCGCGGCGTAGGGGTCGTCGGGCAGGGTGTAGGTGGTCACGTCATCGAGGGCCCCCGAGCTCACGGCGCCGGGTTCCAGCAGGGCGGCCTGGACCCCGAAGGGCGCGACCTCGATGGCCAAGGCTTCGACCAGCGCCTCCAACGCCCATTTCGTCGCGGCATAGGCCGCGCTGGGCGGCAGGACGACCCGGCCGAGGACGCTGGACATGAACAGCAGCTTTCCATCGCCGCGGGCGCGCATCTGTGGCAGCACCACTTGGGCGACGCGGACGGCGCCGACGGTGTTGAGGTTGAGCAGGCGCTGCAGTTCCGGCAATGGCGTCGCCTCGACGGCGGCATAGACGATGACCCCGGCGTTGGCGATCAGGATGTCGATCTCACCGGCGGCCGCGACCGCCGCGGTGACGCTCGCGTCATCGGTCACGTCGAGGGCCAGCCGTTGGCTGACATCCAGGTCGGCCAGTGTGCGCGGGTCACGCGCGGTGGCCACGACACGATGCCCCCGACTGGCGAACTCGGTGGCGATGGCGCGGCCGATACCGCGATTGGCTCCGGTGATCAGGACGGATGGCATTGCGTTGTGCTCCTTCGCTGGTTGGCTTCGCGTCGCATCGCATTTCCTCCCTCTCAGCCGACGCGATTTCCGTTGGTGCCGGAATGCTTTGCGGGACCGGCTAAGTCGAAGACCAACAACGTGCTCGTCGCGGTGGCGACCAGTGCTCCCGAGACGTCGGTGACCTTTCCCTCGGTAAATCCGATCCGCGATCCCGCTTTCACCACGGTGCCGACCGCCGTCAGCGGCCCGCTGGCCATCGTGACCGCCCTGAGGTAATTGACCTTGATTTCGACCGACGTGTAGCCGACGCCTTCGGGCAGGGTGGTGTGCACCGCACAGCCGGTGACGGTGTCCAGCAGGGTGCACACCGCGCCGCCATGAACCATGCCGAGCGTGTTGTACATGGACGCGTCGGGGGTGCAGGAGAAGGTGACGCGGCCGTTCGCCACGTCCACGACGCGCATCTGCAGCAGCTCGCCGATCGGTGGCGGTGGCAAGTGGCCATCGGCGACCGCCCGCCAATACGCGAGACCAGACATCGATGCGGCGGTGGCCTGCGTGCTGATCGGATCGCGCCAGGCGATCAATCGCGACTGTTCTGTGCCCCAACCCACTGTGTCGGCGGTATCGAGGGCGCCACGCGGAACGTCATGAGAAGGCATCGGTCAACAGCTCCTTGGAAACCGAGCGGTTTACTTGTCCATCCCAACATAGCGCCACTTTCGGCGGCTGTAAACCGAACGGTGTATATTGGGCGCATGACGGAGCCGGCGACACGTGCACCCGGCGGACGGGGTGCACGGGAGCGTATCGAGCGAGCCGCGGCCCGGCTCTTCTACCGCAACGGAATCCACGCGACCGGCGTCGAACTCATCGCTCAACAGGCCAACGTGTCCAAGCGCACGCTCTACCAGCACTTCGCCAGCAAGAAGGATCTGGTGGACAACTACCTGCGCGGCATCGATTCCCGCGGCGGCCCGCCCGTCGAAAGGCGCCTGAATGACACCGCACTGTCTGCCCGCGAGAGGCTGTTGGGGATTTTCGAAATGTCCCAATCAGAAGTCCTGCGCGGCTGTCCCTTTCACAATGCGGCCGTGGAATCCGCCGGGACTCTGACGAGCACGGACGAGATCGTGCGAGCCCACAAGCTGGAATTCACCCGCCGCCTGGTCGCCGTCGCGCACGAGGCCGGCGCGGCCGACCCGCACCTGCTGGGCCAGCAACTGGCCGTGCTGTTCGAAGGCGCGACCGCGATGGCGACTTCGCTGAACGACACCGCGCCCGTGGTGCATGCCCGTGCCGCCGCGGCGGCGCTGATCGATGCCGAGTTGGCCACCTCCAGGAACTCTTGACGAGCTCGACGCGGTGCTGCTAGACATGGCAGCGTCACGGTTTGGGCGATCGCCCAAAATTGGGATTCGAGGTTGCGACAGCTGTGTGAAGCAAGGGAAGCATCGATGACCGTCACAAACGACACGGACGTCTATTACGACCCCTACGACGTCGGAATCAACGCCGACCCGTACCCGACTTACGCGCGGCTGCGCGACGAGGCACCGATCTACTACAACGAACACTACGACTTCTGGGCGATATCAAGGCATTCCGATGTCGAACACGCGTTGGCCAATTGGGAAGTGTTCTCCAGCCGTCGCAGCGACATCCTCGAGCTGCTTCAGTCGAAGTTCGACATGCCCGGCGGGGTCATGATGTTCCAGGATCCGCCCGAACACTCGATGCTGCGCGGCCTGATGTCGCGGGTGTTCACGCCGCGGCGGATGGCCGCCATCGAGGACCAGATCCGGCAGTACTGCATCCGGTGCCTGGACCCGCTCGTCGGGTCCGGTGGGTTCGACATCATTACCGAGCTGGCGTCCATGATGCCGATGCGGGTGATCGGGATGCTGCTGGGAATCCCTGAATCCGAACAGATCTCGGTGCGCGACGCCAACGACGCCAACCTGCGCACCAAGCCAGGCGCACCGCTCCGGGTCGCCGACGCGGACTCCATCGCGGACGGCCGGATCTACGCCGATTACGTCGAGTGGCGATCCAAGAACCCCTCGGACGACCTGATGACGACACTGCTCAACGTCGAGTTCGACGATGAGCGGGGAGTGCGCCGGAAGCTGACCCGCAAAGAGGTGCTTCATTACACCCAGGTGGTCGCCGGCGCGGGCAACGAGACGACCGGCCGGCTGATCGGTTGGCTGGCCAAGGTCCTCGCCGAGCATCCCGACCAGCGCCGGGAAGTCTACGAAGATCGGTCGCTGCTGAACCGCGCCGTCGACGAGACACTCAGGTTCGAACCGACGGGGCCCCACGTCGCCCGTTGGATGGCAACGGATTTCGAGTGCCACGGGACCACCGTTCCGGCCGGCGGCGCCATGCTCCTGCTGTTTGGTGCGGCCAACAGAGACCCCCGCCGGTACACCGATCCGGACACGTTCAATATCCACCGGGAAAACATGTCGCACCTCACTTTCGGGAAAGGCCTGCATTACTGCCTTGGAGCAAACCTGGCACGACTCGAGGGCCGCGTCGCACTGGACGAGCTGCTCAACCGCTGGCCCGTGTGGGACATCGATTACGGCACGGCGCAATTGGCCTCGACGTCTACGGTCCGCGGCTGGGAACGGCTGCGGGTCGTGCTGCCCTAGCCGGGGCCCCCGTCGCGTTCGCGGCGAGCCGTCGGTGACGGCATCTCGAACCGGTCCAGGAATCGGTTGACCAGCGCGACGGCCTCGTCGTGGCCGCGTGCGGCACCCAGATCCTGCTCCAAAATGAGGCTCCGGCCGATCGAGGCGATGACGACCGCGATGGCCGCGGGCGGGAATTCGCTTGTGTCGATGTCGTGTTCGCGAACGATGAAGTGCAGTGCGGTGATCTGCTGGTCGCGCCACCGCTCCGACCAGGCTGCGATCTCGGCCCGGATCTCCTTGCGGTGGTTGGCAAGCCCCATGAACTCCAACAGCAGTCGGGTGTCCTTGGGTCCGGTGAGCGTATCCCAGAAAGCGTGCAGCGGTCGGTCAGAGGCCAACGCTTTCTGTTGACGCTCCAGATAGACGGTGGCGCCGCGGCGGAAGACAGCCAGGTACAACTCGTCCATCGTGGGAAAGTAGTAGTGCACCAAGGCCGGTTTGACACCGGCTTTGGCCGCCACCCTGCGCGACGTGGCCGCGGCGTAACCCTCGTCGACCATGATCTGAGTCGTTGCGTCCAGCAGCATGTCGCGAGTGGTGGAGTTCCGTGCCTTCGGTCGTTCGGATGCGGGCATGGTGTAACAGGCTATCTGAGCGATCGCCTAACACGGGCAGTTCCCATGCCCGCATTCCCGCTTGACCCTGGGGGACACACGGTGATAGGCATGTGGGGCTAGCCGTTTGGGCGGTCGCTCAGGGCAGTGGAGGCAGGTGGGCGTGAAGACGGCGGTCGTGACCGGCGGTGCGTCAGGCATTGGGCGCGCCATCGCACAGCGATTGCGCAGCAACGGATTTCAGGTGGCCGTCATCGATCTGTCACCCACCGACGACGGCTTCGGCTATGTCGCTGACGTCACCCAACGTGCTCAGGTGGATACCGCCGTGTCGGCGATCCGCAACGCGTTCGGTCCCATCCTGGTCTTGGTCAACGCGGCCGGGGTGGAAGGCTTCACGAAGTTCTTGGGCATGTCCTTCGACGAATGGTCGAAGGTGATCGACGTCAACCTGAACGGCGTTTTCCACACCATTCAGGCCGTCCTGCCCGACATGGTCGAGGCCGGATGGGGACGCATCGTCAACATCTCGTCGTCCAGCACTCACTCCGGGCAGCCTTTCATGGCCCACTATGTCGCGGCCAAGTCCGCGGTGAACGGCCTGACCAAATCGCTGGCCCTGGAATACGGTCCGTCGGGGATCACCGTCAACGCGATACCGCCGGGATTCGTCGACACCCCGATGCTGCGCGGCGCCGAGCGGCGCGGGCTGCTGGGTGGCACCGTGGAGGATCACATCCTGCGGACCCCGGTGCGCCGAGTGGGCCGACCGGAGGACATCGCTGGGGCCTGCGCGTTCTTTGTCTCCGAGGAAGCCGGCTACATCACCGGACAGATACTCGGCGTCAACGGTGGTCGCAACACCTGAGAGGACCAGATGTACCAGCGGGATCAACTCTTTATCGACGGCAAATGGACTGCAGCGCAGGGTGATTCAGCTATCACGGTC
>DASSGQ010000154.1:0-7096 GCA_035693385.1 Mycobacterium sp. | reverse complement strand
GAACTATTGTTCGAATGGAACTATGCGCTGGGCCGGCCAGAGTGTGGCAGTCAACGGGGTGCCCGTCGATGACGGGGCGCTGCCGGGGCTGCAGCGGATCGGCCTCGTCCGGAGCGTGCGCGCCCCGCAGTTCGAGGGAATCACCTTTCACGAGGTGCTGTGCAAGTCGGCGCTCAACAAGGTGCCGAACGCGGCGGCACTGCCGTTCCGGTACACCGTCAACGGCTACCGCGGTTGCTCGCACGCATGTCGCTACTGCTTCGCCCGTCCCACCCACGAATACCTGGACTTCGACTGCGGCACCGACTTCGACACCCAGGTGGTGGTCAAGACCAACGTCGCCGAGGTGCTGCGCCACGAGCTGCACCGGCCGTCGTGGCAGCGTGAAACCGTCGCGCTGGGCACCAACACCGATCCCTACCAGCGCGCCGAGGGCCGCTACGCGCTGATGCCGGGCATCATTGCCGCCCTCGCCGGATCCGGTACGCCGCTGTCCATCCTCACCAAGGGCACACTGCTGCGCCGCGACCTGCCGCTGATCGCCGAAGCGGCGGGGCAGGTTCCGGTGTCGGTCGCGGTGTCGCTGGCCGTCGGCGACCCGGAGCTGCACCGCGACGTCGAGCCGGGCACCCCGACACCGCAGGCGCGGCTGGGTCTGATCGGCGCAATTCGCGACGCCGGCCTGGACTGTCACGTGATGGTGGCGCCGGTGCTGCCGCACCTCACCGACTCCGCCGAGCACCTCGACATGCTGCTGGGCCAGATCGCGGCTGCGGGGGCCACCGGAGTGACGGTCTTCGGCCTGCATCTGCGCGGCTCGACCCGCGGCTGGTTCATGTCCTGGCTGGCCCGCTCGCACCCCGAACTGATCGGCCGTTACCGCGACCTGTACCGGCGCGGCGCGTACCTGCCGGCCGACTACCGCGAGATGCTGGCCGCACGCGCCGCGCCGCTGATCGCGAAACATCGCCTGGCCGGTGAGCATCGCCCGGTCCCGCGGGCCGCCACACCGGCGCGGGCGTCGACCGTGCCTTTTTCGGCGGCCCAGCTGAAACTGTTTTAGCTAGGCGGGCTTGTCCCCGCGGGGCTTGGTCAGGGTGAACTCATCGATGACGGTGACCGCGCCGAACAGCCCGCTCAGCGCATAATGCGTCGCCTTGATGGAGGTGTTGCCGCCGGGGTGGCCCGGGTCGACGTCGAAAGCCACGAAGCCGTAAGGGTTGTCGCGGTCGCGGAATGCCGACCACGGAGCGTCCTCGATCACGTAGATCGGTGCCTTGCGCCCGATCGTCGGATCGAACGCGCCGACCCCGGTCAACACCCGGCAGCGCGGGGTGGGGAAGAACATCCCGTTGGACGGCGCCGAGGTGCCGCCCCCACCGATGACGAGATGCACCGTTCCGCGTGTCGCATCGATGAGATCGCCGCGGGTGTCGACGGGGATCGGTGTCCGGGTATCGGTGCCCAGTGCCCCGCGCAGCGGATGCGACCGTTCGTAGTGGTGTTCGTGGCCGCAGACCACCAAATCGACCTGGTACTGATCGAACAACGGCAGCCATTCCTCGCGGATGCCGAGGTCGGCGCCGTTGGTGCGGTCGGCGGTCGAGATCGCCGTCTGATGCATGCAGACGACCACCCAGTCCACGTCCGGGTCGCGCCGTGCGGCGGCGAGTTCGGCTGCCAGCCAGCGCTTCTGCTCGCCGCCCGAGTAGCCGTGTACGTAGAAGTTGCCGCCGTCCTGGAAGGCGACGTCGTCGTTGTTGAGGCTGACCACCCGCACCGAGCCGGCGGTGAACGAGTACCACAGCCCGCGGGTTTCCGCGCTGGATCCGGCGTCGGGCAACGCGAAGTACGTCTGATACGCGCCGTAACCGATTGGCCCGTTGCCCAATTCGTTCTCGTGATTACCCGCCGCCGGCATCCACGGCCGGTAGCGCGCCGAGCGGGTGTTGTTCTCGAACCAGTCCGACCAGGTGCGGATCCGGTCCAGGGCGAGGTTGGCGTAGCACAGGTCGCCGTTGACCAGGTTGAACAGGGGGCCGAGGCGTTCGATCGCCAGCGTGGTGTCGGCCGCGGCGGGCGAGCCGATGTTGTCGGTGCCATAACCGCCGGGCAACTTGTCCAGTGCCGGAGTGGACTGGTCGCCGAAGCTGGTGAAGCGCAGCGGTTTTCGCCCTAGCGGCGCGGTTCGCACCGTCCCCGGCTCCGGGGCGGCGCCGTCGTGCACCGCGGCGTAGATGTAGTCGGTGTCCGGGGTCAGACCGGTCAGGCGAGCGTGGTTGACGCGAACCTCGACGCCGGATTTGCCGTCCCGGTAGGTGCGGGTTTCGGCCGCTACGGTCTGCCCGAAGCCCGACGTCGGCGTGCCCAGCATGACCCGCGGATTGCTGACGGCGTCGGTGGTGTGCCAGGACACCACCACCTCGGTGCCGGCGTTGCTGCCGAATTGCAGGTGCAAACCGACCACCGGCGGCGCCCCGTTGCGATCCGGCCGGTACCAAACGGCCGGGCCGCGGGGATGCGAGTGGTCGGACCACACCAGCGCGGCCCCGCCCACCCCGACGCCGCCGAGAACCGCGGAGGCCACGCTTGACGTCAACAACCTCCGGCGGCTGATGCCGGGGCTGTGCGGCCCGATGTCCCGTGCGGCGGGATCCTCGCTCATGCAAGCTTCATACCGGAGTTTGGGCCGAACCGTCGGTAACGAATCCGGTAGCGTTTTCGACATGACCAGCGTGCGAAAAGTGACCAGCGCGGTCGTGGGGGCTGCCCTGGTGGTTCTCGGGCCGGCGACGGCGCATGCGGATCCCGCCGGCCACCAGGTGACTTACACGATCACCTCAACCGGCAATCTGACCGGCAACGTCCGGTACATGAACAGCGACCCACCCAGCCAGGCGGCCTTCGACGCCAACTCGTCGCAGTACCTGAACTCCGTTCAGACGCCGTTCACTGGCGGGCAGCCGTTGGTGTACACGACCACGCTGGCGAACCCGAACCAGTGGGCTTTCGTCGCCGCCAGCGGCGCGTGTCACTGGCCTGACTGCAGCTCGGGGGCCGTTGCCGAACTGCACTGCGAGATCGCCGTCGACGGCCAGGTGGTGGTGACCCAAAACGCCACCACGGGCGTGACCTGCGCGACGCGGCCCTGGTAGCCGTTCAACCGAACCCGGGTAGCAGCTAGCCCAGGTTGGTGGCGGCGAAGGTGTCGCACTTGTTCGGGTCACCGGTCTGGTACCCGGTGGTGAACCACTTCTGCCGTTGCGCCGCCGAACCGTGCGTCCACGACTCGGGGTTGACGCGCCCGCTGGTCTCCTTCTGGATGCGGTCGTCGCCCACCGACGCCGCGGCCGACAGGGCATCGGCGATGTCCTTGTCGCTCAACGGCTCCAGGTAGGGCACCCCGGTGCTTTCCTGCTTGACCGTCGACGCGTAGTGCGCCCAGATGCCCGCATAGCAGTCGGCCTGCAACTCCGTGCGCACCCCGTTGCCGCCGGCGCCCTGCGCGCCTTGCTGCGAGCGGCCCAGATTGCCCTGCAGTTGCTGCACGTGGTGGCCGTATTCGTGCGCCACCACGTACTCCTGCGCGAACGGTCCACCGCTGGAACCGAATTTGTCGACCAGCTCCTGGAAGAAGTCGGTGTCGAAATACGCCGTCTGGTCCACCGGGCAGTAGAACGGGCCCACCGCGGTGGTGGCCGGTCCACAGCCGGTGTCGACCTGGCCGCTGAACAACCGCACATGCGGGCGGGTGTAGCTCGGCATCAGCTGATGCCAGACCGCGTCCACGGAATTGCCGGTGGCCACCACGCGGCACTGCACGTACTTGTTGGCGTCGGCCCCGGTCTTGCACTGGCTCAGGTCGAATCCGGGCGACACGTCGTCGCGGGTGTCCATCGGCTGCTGGCTGACGATGCCGCCGGGATCGACGCCGAAGAACAGCGCCACGATAAGGATCAGCAGCCCGCCGAGGCCGCCCCCGATGGCGATCGGCAGGCCGCCGATCCCGCCACCGGATGACGACGCGGTGCTGGTGTCGATCTGCATACCCTCGTTGAAGGTCATCGCACGCTCCCGAAATCTGATCGGCCAGGCGGAACCAGCCTAACGCCGCACAGCGGCGGCCGGATGACCTTAACCGGGACCATCGCTGGTCGCGGCCAGCAGCGGCACCACGACGTCGCTGACCGGCGTCGCCAGGTTGTGGGCGCGGGCCTTGCGGACGATCACGCCATTGCGGATGTCCCATTCCAGCCGCCGGTGGTTCTCCCGGTCGGCCAGCATCGACGTGCTCAAGTCCTCCGGGGCGTCGCGGAACAGGTCGACGAGCTCATCGACCGTGTGGTCCGGCAGCCGGGCCCCCTCGGCCTGCGCGACGGCCAGGCACTCGGCGACATAGCGGCGCGACAGCGCGGCGACGTCGTCGCGGCGGAACATGCCGGCCCGCCGCCCGGTCAGCGCCATGAATCCGGCCAGCGCGTTGACCAGCAGCTTGCGCCAGGCCGCGGTGAGGAAGTCCGGGTCGCACTCCACCTGGCAGCCGGCGCCGCGCAGCAGTCCGGCGACCCATTCCGCCGGGGGGCCGGACGGCAGCACCAGCCGGGCTTCGGTGCGCAGCCGCACCCATCCTTCCGGCTGGGTCTCGGCGCTGTACCAGACGATCGCCGGGACCACCTGCGACGCCGGGCAATGCGGCTTGACCTGCTCGACCTGCTCAACGCCGTTCTGCAGCACCACGACAACGGTGTGTGCGTCGCACAGGCGTCCCAGCCAGCCCGCCGCGGCGTCGTTCTGGGTGGCCTTCACCGCCAACACCACCAGGTCGACCGGGCCGGTCACGTCGTCGGGATCGGTGTGCACCGGACCCGGCACCACGATCGGATCGGCGCCGTCGGGGCGCAATTCGATGCTGTGAGAAGGCGGGCGAGCGGTGCGGCCACAGACCAGCACCGGATGCCCGGCCTTGTACAACAGCGCCGCCACCGTCGTGCCCACGGCGCCGGGACCGACAAGCGCGATGTTGGTTGGTATGCGACCGAAGTTACCCTGCGCCGGGGGGTGTTTAGACTGGGCAGTCATTCAAACCGGCGAAAGGGAGTATTTGTGCTGCGCAGCCACGCCGCTGGTGCGCTCCGAAATCGCGACGCCGGCCAGCAGGTGACGTTGGCCGGTTGGGTGGCTCGCCGCCGCGACCACGGCGGCGTCATCTTCATCGATCTCCGCGATGCCTCCGGCGTCGCACAGGTCGTGTTCCGTTCTCCCGACGTGCTGGCCCAGGCGCACCGGCTGCGCGCCGAGTTCTGCGTCGCCGTCTCCGGTGTCGTCGAGATCCGCCCGGAAGGCAACGCCAACCCGGAGATCGCCACCGGCGACATCGAGGTCAACGCCACCTCGCTGACCGTGCTCGGTGAGAGCGCGCCGCTGCCGTTCCAGCTTGACGAGCCGGCGGGGGAGGAGTTGCGGCTGAAATACCGCTACCTCGACCTGCGCCGCGACGGCCCGGCCGCGGCAATCCGGTTGCGCTCCAAGGTGAATGCCGCCGCCCGCTCGGTGCTGGCGCGCCACGACTTCGTCGAGATCGAAACGCCGACGATCACCCGCTCGACGCCGGAAGGGGCGCGCGACTTCCTGGTGCCGGCCCGGCTGCACCCGGGCTCGTTCTACGCGCTGCCGCAGAGCCCGCAGCTGTTCAAGCAGCTGCTGATGGTGGCCGGGATGGAGCGCTACTACCAGATCGCGCGCTGCTACCGCGATGAGGACTTCCGCGCCGACCGCCAGCCCGAATTCACCCAGCTCGACATGGAGCTGAGCTTCGTCGACGTCGAGGACGTCATCGCGATCTCCGAGGAGATCCTGAGCGCGCTGTGGGAGCTGATCGGGTATCAGATCCCGACCCCGATCCCGCGGATCAGCTACGCCGACGCCATGCGACGGTTCGGCTCCGACAAGCCCGACATGAGGTTCGGCCTGGAGCTCGTCGAGTGCACGGAGTTCTTCTCCGACACCACGTTTCGCGTCTTCCAGGCCCCGTACGTCGGTGCCGTGGTGATGCCCGGCGGGGCCTCGCAGCCGCGGCGCACCCTGGACGGCTGGCAGGAATGGGCCAAACAGCGCGGGCACCGGGGACTGGCGTATGTGCTGGTCGGCGATGACGGCACGCTGGCTGGTCCGGTCGCCAAGAACCTCACCGATGCCGAACGCGACGGCCTGGCCGCGCATGTGGGCGCCAGCCCGGGGGATTGCATCTTCTTCTCGGCGGGTCCGGTGAAATCGTCACGGGCGCTACTGGGTGCCGCCCGCGGCGAGATCGCGAACCGGCTCGGCCTGATCGACCCGGACGCGTGGGCCTTCGTCTGGGTCGTCGACCCGCCGCTGTTCGAGCCCGCCGAAGAGGCGACCGCCGCCGGTGACGTGGCGGTCGGGTCGGGGGCGTGGACCGCTGTGCACCACGCGTTCACCTCTCCCAAGCCCGAGTACCAGGATGCGGTCGACAGCGACCCGGGCAACGTGCTGGCCGACGCCTACGACATCGTCTGCAACGGCAACGAGATCGGCGGCGGCTCGATCCGTATCCATCGCCGCGACATCCAGGAACGGGTCTTCGCGGTGATGGGCCTGAACAAGGCCGAGGCCGAGGAGAAGTTCGGCTTCCTGTTGGAGGCGTTCATGTTCGGCGCACCCCCGCACGGCGGGATCGCGTTCGGCTGGGACCGGATCAACGCGCTGCTGTCCGGCGTCGACTCCATCCGCGAGGTGATCGCGTTCCCGAAGACCGGCGGCGGCGTCGACCCGCTCACCGAGGCGCCCGCGCCGATCACCGCCCAGCAGCGCAAGGAGTCCGGAATAGACGCCAAGCCCAAGGGGGTTCAGCAGGCATGACCCCCGCGCCGGCGACGATGCAGCGCGAAGCAATGAGGAGGAGCGGCGCAAATGACCGGAGTTCCTGACGTTGACATGCTCAACGCGTTCAACAAGAACATCATCAAGGAGTTCCGGGCCAACGACGGGAAGGTGACTGGCCAGTTCGCCAACGCCAACCTGCTGCTGCTGACGACGACGGGCGCCAAGTCCGGCCAACAGCGAGTGTCGCCACTGG
>DASSGQ010000153.1:0-3696 GCA_035693385.1 Mycobacterium sp. | reverse complement strand
CCCTAGCACCGACTAACATCGGCGGCGGCCAACGACGAGGCCGGTGGCGACGACGCCGGTGGTCCTCAACCCGGTTCGGCCCGCCACCCCGAAGGATGACGGGCCGACACCGGCGCCTGTGGTTCAGGTCATGGAAATGGTGATCTGGTCGTAGCCGGCCATCTCCTCGGCCTCCTCGACGGCCAAGATGAGCGCGACGCCGAGCCGGCGGGCGGCACGGTTCTACGATCCGTCACCGGCACGCGCGGGGACGCGGCAGGATCGAGCTGGGCGGCGGGAAACAGCAGCCGACGCATAGTGATGTCCGGCCACCGAAGCGACGGGCCATCGAGTTCAACAACCATCGAGCTGACATTTCAGATCGCACACCGATCACACAGGCTTTGCTGGCTGCGGCAGGAAACATGCTCCGAGCTGCTTAGACTCTGGTCGGGCTGACAGGATTTGAACCTGCGACCACTTGACCCCCAGACATGTTTCCCGCGTTTCTGTTGGTTAACGGTTGCTAGTTTTCGCAGCTCAAATCACTTTTCTGGCAACCGTTAACCACCGTTGGGAAACCCTGGTGGGCGTAGAAAAGGGCGTACGCCCACCGGCGCCACCTGAAATCCACACCAAATGCTTACTCGCACTGGGGAACGCGGCTACCAACAGCCACGTTGACGACACGGCACAGCGGCAAACTAACCCACTGCTTACCGATCGCGAGAGGACCAACCATGAATGCGGCCGTCAAGAACGCAATCGCGCTGTGGCAAGCGAACCACCACGATTTTGGATGGGTATTCGCGCTGATGTCGGGCGAGGATCGTCGCGCAGCGCTGCAAGCACTCGGGCTGAAGTAGGGGGAATTGGTTGCCCGCCCGGCCCGGGCCGGGCGTTTCTCTACGCCGATTCGGCGTGCAAGTCTAGGTACGCGCTGACCAGTGGATGCAATGAAAACTCCCCCGCAGACGAGGCGCCGACATAGACCGCGACACCGAGGGCGCCCAGATCAGCGACGTACGCGCGGTGCTCATTGGGCACCAACCCATCGCGGTGCTCCACCAAAGCGTCACGGGTGGCTAGTGGTAGGGACTTCCACCACCTATCCAGCCGCGCCCGACCGTCCGTCGCAGCGGTCGCGTACTGGCGGTGCAGTTCCCAACGGCCGGCGTCTGGATTGCTCGTCCAGTACGTCTTCACGACAAGGCTCGGCATCCGCGTGATGATGTCTGGCGGCACGTCGCCGCTCGGATTAGCTAACAATGCGGTCTGGACCGCTCGAGGTAGAGCGGCCAGCCATGACAACGCATCTTCAGTCATAGGGGCAGACAGTAACCTCCGCGTACGACAACGCGCGTTACTGGCCTCGAGCTACGAGCGGTGCTCACGACCAGACGGTCAACCGTCCCACGCGAGCGGCGCCGAATTGAAGCGAGTGTGGCCGTACGGGTGGCGGGTGGCCACAACACGCTCATCGCACAATCGGAATTCGGGTATCCGCGCCAGGAATTCCTCGACGGCGACCTGGATCGTCGCGTGCACCAAGTGAATACCGGTGCAACGATACGGGCCGGCGGAAAAACCCCAATGCCTGCGCGGGCTCAAATTCACCCGCTCGCCATTCTCGCCTCCGACGCTGGCCTCGCCGGTCGCCACGATAAAAGCGGAACCCTTCGGCAGGTCCACCCCGCCGATTTGGGTGTCCGCTGTGACGTGACGACTCACCAGGGGTGTCGTCGTCTTCAACCGCGCCATCTCATCCACGAAAACCGGTATATCGGAGGGGTTTCCGCGTAATCTGCGCTGCACGTCGGTGTCAGCGCCCAGGAAGGCTAGCGTGCTGGTGAACAGGGTGCCGATGAAGCCGACCGCGCCGCCGGCCACCCCGAACGACGACGCCGACAGCACGAACACCTCCTGGTCGGACAGTTGCGGCGCGAACCGGATCACCCGCGACACTAAGTCATCACCCTGGGCGCCCTCAGCGCGACGCACCGGCACTTGCGCGGCCACATCAGCCCAACTGTCAACACCCGGTGCGAATATCACCCAGCGAATCAACCGCGGCAACAGGTCATCCCCCACGCACGCATCCACCTCACCCCGAAGGGCCAGGTAGTCGAATGCCGCGCCGACCACCGGCCGGAACCTCGCCGCCGCACGCAACGCCCAGTCGCGGCTTATCACCCGGCGGAGCACCAGCCGGCCAGGGTCGGTGAAGCGCATCGAATCGTGGCGATTGTTGGGATCTTCCGCGACGAACAGGGCCTCGTCTTCCGGACACCCGGCCATCCGGGCAGCCGACGTCGCGTCACGGCACCGCAACGCCTCAGCCACATCGGCAGGGCGCGCGAAAACAGGGCACCCCTCCCAACCGTCGGGGAGCACGCCGGCCCGCACCACGTACCGATCCGCAGGCGGCTCGCCGGGCATGCGCGGCCACAACGCGGTCACCCGTCGGATCCCGCCCAGCCGGGCGCGTCGAACACGAAGTCGGGCAGCCACGCCGGGACACGGCCAGTCGCGCGTACCTTCCTCCAAAACTCGCGGCGCGCACGATGCCGGGCCGCCTTGTCGCGCGCCCGACCGCGATGCGTCGGCCACCGATCAGCCCGCCGACCCTGGCCATGACCAGCACCAACCTTCAAACCGTCGTCGCCCAGCGTCGGGACCGTCGGCGGCGTGTACTCCCCGCTCACCGCCGGCCACCCGGCGCGGCCGGAACACTGTACGACCGGAAGTCACCCCAACGGCCGCAATGCGCAACTACCTCACGGCTCCCGGCGCATTCCTTCGTGTGCTGATGGCGATCAGCGCACCATGGGCACACCACGACAACGCGATTCCTGCCGTGCTCGATCACCGGCGCCGACGGAACACCACCCGGCGGCTCCTCCCACGGACGCTGCCACGCCATCACGACGCCCACCCCGGCCGGCAACACGACACCGGCGGCCCGAACACCAGCAACGGCGGCCTAGGACGCGGCCCAGCCTCCAGCAACGCGATCCGCCGCTCCAACTTGACAATCCGAGCCTCTAGGACCGACCAACGGCGACAACGCCACCGCCGGGTCACGACGCCAGCTCGATCGTGTCGTCACAACGCACCCGCACCGACGTCGCCGACGCCAACCATTCAGGCACCGCGGCCGAACGGAACTGAGGTCCACGCAGGCGCCACGCCTCAACCACGACATCCTCACCGTCGTGGTCGTCCATGAACCGCTCCACACGCCTCATCGCCGCCGAGCATTCACGCCGCCAGGCCTCGCCAGACATGGTGAGATGCTCACGCGGATCGAGCCCGGCCGCACGGACAGCGGCCTTCTCCAACGCGTGCGCGTAACTGCCGGCCAGATGAAAACCGCCAGCCGGGCCATCCACAGCAACGTCAGGCACCGGTCTTCCCCCAACGCACGTTCGCCGCTTCACGCGCCTTGACCGTTCTCCGTGAATCCGGCGTTTTCGGGTTCAGGCCAGCATCGATCTGGCGGGACAAATTCGTTGCCAAGCGGTCCAGCTGGCGGATCTCGCCGGACAGGCGGACGCGGTCCTTCACGTTGTCGACCGGCAGGCCGTCGAACGCGACCGACAACATCGTGCGACGGTCGACGGCGTCGGCGAGAACCTCGAGCTGGTGCTGCTCGGCGGGTGACCAGGCGAGCCGCTGCCCGCGGGCCTTCCCCGCCGCGTCGAGCTTCGCGGCGAA
>DASSGQ010000152.1:0-13090 GCA_035693385.1 Mycobacterium sp. | reverse complement strand
TCGCCCACCCGGACCAGGTGCAACGTGACGTCGGCCTCGTTGGTTTGGTGGAATTGGAGCACCTGGCACAGCTCGGCGCCGGACAGCACGTCGCCGTTGAACACCATCGCGCTGTCATAGCGCAGGTAGTCGGCGACGTTCGCGATGCCGCCGCCGGTTCCCAACGGCCGCTCCTCGGTCACGTATTCGATTTCCAGTCCCAGCTTGTACCCGTCGCCGAACTCCGCCTCGAACACCGCGGCCTGATACGACGTGCTCAGGATCACATGCTCGATGCCGGCCGAGGCGATCCGCGACAGCAAATGCGTGAGGAAAGGCAGCCCGGCGGTGGGCAGCATGGGCTTGGGCGCCGAGAGCGTCAACGGCCGCAGGCGAGTGCCCTTGCCACCGACCAGGACCACCGCATCGACCTGGGGGATCGCCAACTCAATGCCTTCCGTCTGCCAAGTCCCGCCTGCGACTGCGCAAAGAGCTACGCACCATCAGGCGGGAGCGCACCGCCAGCGAGGCCCGCAGTGTCCAGCGCAGCGGGGCCCGCCACCGACCGGAATTCCGGTCGGCGAGGAAAATATAGGTGCTCGTGTGGTGGGCGGCCAGATGGCTTGCCGGGTCGTGCCCGGTGGAGTGCCCCTTGTGGTGCAGGACCTCGGCCGATGGCACGTAGACGCTCAGCCAGCCGGCTTTGCCGAGCCGGTCACCGAGGTCGACGTCCTCCATGTACATGAAGTAGCGCTCGTCGAATCCGCCGACCTGGCCAAAGGCCGACCGGCGCACCAGCAGACACGATCCCGACAGCCAGCCCACCGGCCGTTCGCTGGGCTCGAGGTGCTCCTGGCGGTACGCCTTCGTCCAGGGATTGCGCTTCCAAAACGGCCCTACGACCGCATGCATGCCGCCGCGGAGCAGGCTGGGCAGGTGGCGCGCCGACGGATACACCGACCCGTCGGGATCCCGGATGAGCGGGCCCAGGGCGCCGGCGCCGGGCCAGCGGGTCGCGGCGTCCAGCATGGCGTCGATGCTGCCCGGGCCCCACTGCACATCGGGGTTGGCGACGATCACCCAGTCCCCGTTCACGTCCAAGTCCTCGTCCAGCTGCGCGACCGCGCGATTCACCGCGGTTCCGTATCCCAGGTTGGCGCCGGTGTCGAACAGCCGGACATTCGGGTAGCGCTCGACCGCCGCCTCGGGCGTTCCATCGACGGAGCCGTTGTCCGCCAGCAGCACGCTCACCGGGCGCTCGGTGGCCAGCGATAACGAGGCCAGGAACCGCTCCAAGTGCGGACCCGGCGAATAGGTCACCGTCACGACCGGCAGGACGTCAGTCACGCGTCGAGGGTATCGGTCGGTCGGTGGCATTGGCGGGAGACGCCGCCAGCGCCGCGACAAGCGCGGGTCGCCAGGGCCTCAGGGGGGTGAGGCCCGCCGCGGCGGACTCCCGGCCGGACAGCGCGGAGTAGGTCGGCCGCGGCGCCGGTCGCGGAAATTGGTCGGTGCTGACCGGCCGCACCCGCGCCGGGTCGGCACCGCATTCCTCGAACACCGCGCGGGCCTGCTCGTAGCGGGAGACCACGCCCTCGTTGGCGGCGTGCAGGATGGGGCCGGGCACGTTTTCGTCGGCGACCTGTAGCAGCGCGGCGGCCACGTCGGCGACGTAGCTCGGCGATCCGGTCTGGTCGTCGACCACGTTCACCGGGCCGTCCCCGGCGGCCAGCCGACGCATGATCGCAACGAAGTCCTTGCCGGTTCCGCCGGTGTAGAGCCAGGCGGTCCGGACGATCACGGCCTCCGGCAGCGCCGCCAGCACGGCCCGCTCGCCGGCGAGCTTGCTGCGGGCGTACACGCCCCGCGCATCGGTGTCGTCGCTGGGCTCGTAGGGACGCGGATTGCGGACACCCGAATCGCCGGTAAAGGGCTCGCCCGAAAAGACGTAGTCGGTCGAGACGTGAATCAGCCGGGCACCGACGCGCGCGCACACTCGCGCGATGTGTTCGGGGCCGGCGGCGTTGACCGCGTACGCGCCTGCCTCGTCGCTCTCGGCGCCGTCGACATCGGTGTAGGCCGCGCAATTGACCACCACGTCGCCGTTCTGGACGATCCGTTCGGCCGCGGCGGGGTCGGTGATGTCCCATTGCGACGACGTCAATGCCAGCACGTCGCGCCCCTGACCAGTTGTCAGCGCCCTCAGACTGGTGCCTAGTTGGCCACCGGCACCTGCGATCACGATCCTGCCCGACATGGTTCGAGTCTGGCACGGCCCGGGCACGCCGCCGGTGGCTACCCGCGAAGGAACTGCGTCGCAAGTAGTCTGGTGAGATGCCTGTGCAACGTGTGGTTCGTGTGGTTGTCACTGTGCTGACAATTGCCGTCGTTCTCGGCACCGGGTTCGCCTGGAG
Organism: Mycobacterium sp.; assembly: GCA_035693385.1. Taxonomy (GTDB): domain Bacteria; phylum Actinomycetota; class Actinomycetes; order Mycobacteriales; family Mycobacteriaceae; genus Mycobacterium. The sequence goes on along the minus strand of DASSGQ010000152.1, from coordinate 10,697 downwards.
CAACGTCCGGTCCTTCGAAGACGGCATCTTCCACATGTCCGCACCTTCGCTGGGTAAGGGCGGCGACGACGGCGCGATCGACATTCTGCTGGTCGGCCTGGACAGCCGCACCGATGCGCACGGCAACCCCCTGACGGCCGAGGAACTGGAGACGCTGCGGGCCGGCGACGACGAATCGACCAACACCGACACGATCATCCTGGTCCGGATACCCAACAACGGGAATTCGGCCACCGCGATCTCCATTCCCCGGGACTCCTATGTGCAGGCCCCCGGGCTGGGCAAGACGAAGATCAACGGCGTCTACGGCCAAACCAGGGAGGCGAAGCGCGCCAGCCTGGTGAAAGCCGGCGATTCCGCCGCCGACGCCGCCGCCCAGGGCACCCAGGCGGGGCGCGACGCCCTGATCAAGACGGTCGCCGACCTCACCGGAGTCACCGTCGATCACTACGCCGAAATCGGGCTGCTCGGCTTCGCGTTGATCACCGACGCGCTCGGCGGGGTTGACGTCTGCCTCAAGGAACCCGTGTTCGAGCCGCTCTCGGGTGCCGACTTCCCGGCCGGCCAGCAAAAACTGAACGGCGCGGAAGCGCTCAGCTTCGTCCGCCAACGCCATGACCTACCGCGCGGCGACCTGGACCGGGTGGTCCGCCAGCAGGTGGTGATGGCTTCGCTGGCGCACCGGATCATCTCCGGCAAGACGCTGTCCAGCCCGGCCACCGTGAAGCGGCTGGAGAGCGCAGTCCAGCGGTCGGTGGTGATCTCCTCGGGCTGGAACGTCATGGATTTCGTGCAGCAGCTGTCCAAGCTCGCCGGCGGCAAGGTCGCCTTCGCCACCATTCCGGTGCTCGATGGGGCCGGCTGGAGCGACGACGGTATGCAAAGCGTGGTGCGGGTGGACCCGCATCAGGTTGCCGACTGGGTCGGCGGCCTGCTGAACGATCAGGCCGAGGGCAAGACCGAGCAGTTGGCCTACACGCCGGCCAAGACCACCGCCAGCGTGGTCAACGACACCGACATCAACGGGCTGGCGGCAGCCGTCTCAGATGTGCTGAGCTCCAAAGGATTTTCCACCGGGACCGTCGGCAACAACGACGGCGGCCACGTGAAGGCCAGCCAGGTGCGCGCCGCCAAGTCCGACGACGTCGGCGCTCAGGAGGTCGCCAAGGAATTGGGTGGGTTGCCGGTCGTCGCCGACACCTCGTTGGCCGTGGGATCGGTCCGGGTGCTGCTTGCCAACGACTACACCGGTCCGGGCTCAGGGCTTGGAGGCGGCATCCCCGCCGTCCCCGCGCGGGCCTCGAACGCCGGCTCGAGTGCCGGCTCGGGTGCCGATGCGAACGTTCCGCCGCCGTCGCCGATCCTGACCGCGGGTTCCGACAAGCCGGAATGCATCAACTGAGCACGTTGACCACACTCAGCGGGGCCATCCTGGATCCGATACTGCGAGCCGACCCGGTCGGTCCGCGCATCACCTACTACGACGACGCAACCGGCGAACGCATCGAATTGTCGGCCGTGACGCTGGCCAACTGGGCGGCCAAGACCGCCAACCTGTTGCGTGACGAACTGGGCGCCGGACCGGCCAGCCGCATCGCGATCTTGCTGCCGGCACACTGGCAGACGGCGGCGGTGCTGTTCGGAGTGTGGTGGATTGGCGCCGAGGCAGTGCTCGGGGCCGGCGAACCCGCCGACTTGGCGCTGTGCACCGCCGAACGCCTGGACGAGGCCGATTCGGCCCTAACCGACACGGCTCCCGGCGGCGAGGTGGCGGTGCTGTCGCTGGATGCGTTCGGCCGCCCGGCCCCCGACCTGCCGATCGGTGTCACCGACTACGCCACCGCGGTACGGGTACACGGCGATCAGATCGTTCCCGAACGCCATCCGGGTCCGGCGCTGGCGGGCCGATCGGTCGACGAGATCCTCGCCGACTGCGCGAATTCCGCCGCGGCAAGGGAATTGACGGCGAAGGACCGAGTGCTTTCCAGCGCGTCATGGACGCGGCCCGGCGAGCTGGTGGACGGTCTGCTGTCGATCCTGGCCGTCGGCGCGTCGTTGGTCCAGGTGGCCAATCCCGATCCCGAGGCGCTGCAGCGCAGAATCGAGACCGAAAAGGTCACCCGGGTTCTGTGAGTCCTGGCGTTCGTACACCTGACGTTATCGCGGATTGCGCCGGCGACCCCGACCCGTCTGCGGTATTCGGTGGAAAGCGTCGAGCAGATCTAGTTCGCGGCCCAGGGCATCGGCGATCGTGTCGATCCGCGGAACGACGCGACGGCAGCCGGTCAGGCCGAAGGAGATCTGGTCGTTGAAGCTCGTGCAAGTGATGTTGAGCGCCTGACCGTCAGCGATTACTGACAGAGGGTAGAGCGCATCGAAGCGCGCGCCGTTCCAGTAAAGCGGGTCCTTGGGTCCCGGAACGTTGGAAATCATCACGTTCGGCGGGCGTAGCGGTCCGGGTGTGCGGCCCAGCGTCATGGTCAGTGCGAGCGGCGTGGCGCCGACCGCACTCATGGCCAGCACCTGCAGCCGGCTTCGGCCGGCCAGTGCGGCCTTCCCCTGGCGCATGCTGGCCTGCACCACCGCAAGACGCTCGGCGGGATCGGCCAGATGCGTGCCCAGGCTGCAGGCCAACGCACCGATCTTGTTGCCCGGCATCGGGTCTGGCGCGCCCACGGGTTCGTCACCACGCAGCGATACCGGCACGCTCGCCATCAGCGGCGCGGCGGGCAGCGCGTGACGCGCGAGGAGATACCGGCGCAGCGCACCTCCGCACATGGCGAGGACCACATCGTTGAGGGTGGCGTCAGTGTGTTTGGCGACCAGCCGCAACCGATCGATCGGGAAGGCGCAGCCCGCGAAGGAACGGGTCCCGTCGATCGCAGCACTGAATGGAGTGTCCGGCGCGGTAAGGGTCAACGGCCCGCCGCGCCGGCGCAAGGCCCGCCACGCGGTGTCGGCCAGTGCCGGCGGCACGCCCGCGATGTCGCCCGCCGCGCCCAACACCCACCGGGCCGCGGCCAGCGGGCTGACACGTGGCGCTGCGATCGTGTCATCGCCCTGGGGGTGCGGGGACGCCTCCCAAAGGGCGGGCATCCCGCGCCGATCGGGGTCCCAGCTGACGGTGCGCCGCAGCAGCCGCATCGTCGAGACGCCGTCGGCCAGCGCATGGTGGGTCTTGATGTAAAGCGCGTACTGACCGTCGGGGAGGCCTTCGATCAAATGCATCTGCCACAGCGGACGGGACAGGTCCAGCACTTCGGCATGAAGATCGGAAACCATGTCCCACAGCATGTTGGCGCCGGCTCGCTGCGGCAGAGCGCTGACCTGCACATGGTAATCCAGGTCGACCTCGGCGTCGGTGTGCCAATACCACTGACCAAGGGAACTCAGTGAGCGGCGGGGCCGGCGCCGCCACAAGGGCGCCACCCGGTCGCGATCCAGCGCGGCCGCGAACGTGTCTCGCACGAAAGTCCGGCCGGCGCCGTCGGGCGGGCTCAGCAGCGCCAGCGCACCCATGTGCATCGGACGGTTGGGCGTCTCAGCGACCAGGAACACTGCGTCGGCTGGATGCATAGGAAAAGCCATGTGCGGCAGCACCTCTCGGTAAACCGAAATGTCGCGCCGTGCGGCTGTTCCCCTCCACGGAACACGCGGATTTCGATTGCCGCCCCCTTCCGGACGGCCGAAGCCTCCGAGAACTGGCGGACGTGCAATAACAATATGCTCATATTGCCCGATGCGGCAACCGCAGGACGGCCTGAATGCATATTGGTATCGCAATATATGTATGTTAATGTCGACGCGAGGCGGCCGATGCCGGCGTAATGAGGAGGTTTCAGGCAATGGCGGTGTACGGACTCTTCGCTAAAGCGGCATCGACGGTAGTCACCGGCCTGGTCGGCGTGACGGCCTACGAGCTTTTGCGCAAGGCCTTGGCCACGGCGCCGCTGCACGAGACCGCGGTGTCGGCGGCTGAGCTGGGATTGCGCGGTACCCGCAGGGCCGAGGAGGCCGCCGAGTCGGCGCGGCTGAAGCTCGCCGACGTCATGGCCGAGGCCCGCGAACGCATCGGCGAAGAAGCGCCCACCCCGTCCATCACCGACACCCATCAGCACGAGCACTGATCACGCGAGATGAACCTCGCGGTCGCTCACGAGGCCGAGGCCGCCAACGATCCTGAACTGGTGGTGGTTTCGGATGCCGCTGGACGCATGCGGGTTTCCGTCGACTGGGTTCGCGGCAACTCCCGGCGCGCCGTCGCGGTCGAAGAGGCCGTTGCCAAGCAGAACGGCGTGCGCGCCGTGCACGCCTACCCGCGCACCGGATCCGTCGTCGTCTGGTATTCGCCACGGCGCTGCGAACGCGCCCTGGTGCTGGCAGCCATCAGCGGCGCCGCGCACGTCGCCGCCGAGCTGATCCCGGCCCGTGCACCGCATTCGTCGGAGATCCGCAATACCGATGTGCTTCGCATGGTCATCGGCGGCCTGGCGCTGACCCTGCTCGGCGTGCGCCGGTACGTGTTCGTGCGACCGCCGCTGCTCGGCCCGAGTGGCCGCCTGGTCGCCACCGGCGTGACGGTCTTCACCGGCTACCCCTTCCTGCGCGGCGCGCTACGCTCGCTGCGCTCCGGTAAGGCCGGCACCGACGCACTGGTCTCGGCGGCGACCGTGGCGAGCCTGATCCTGCGCGAGAACGTGGTCGCGCTCACCGTGCTGTGGCTGCTCAATATCGGCGAGTACCTGCAGGACCTGACCCTGCGCCGGACCCGGCGGGCCATCTCGGAACTGCTGCGCGGCAGCCAGGACACGGCGTGGATCCGGCTGACCGTGGGCGCGCAGGCGGGCCGCGAGATGACCGGCGACCCGGGGGCCGCCACCGAGATACAGGTGCCTATCGACAGCGTGCAGATCGGCGATGAGGTGGTCGTCCACGACCACGTCGCGATACCGGTGGACGGCGAGGTGGTCGAAGGCGAGGCGATCGTCAACCAATCCGCGATCACCGGAGAGAACTTACCCGTCAGTGTCGCGGTCGGCGCCCACGTGCACGCCGGTTCGGTCGTGGAGCGCGGACGTCTGGTGGTGCGCGCCGACGCCGTCGGCAGCCAAACCGCGATCGGCCGCATCATCGCCCGGGTCGAGGAGGCACAGCACGACCGCGCGCCCATCCAGACGGTCGGCGAAAACTTCTCTCGCCGTTTCGTTCCCACGTCGTTCATCGTTTCGGCGATCACCCTGGCGATCACCGGAGACGTGCGGCGCGCGATGACCATGCTGTTGATCGCCTGCCCGTGCGCGGTCGGATTGGCCACCCCGACGGCGATCAGTGCGGCGATCGGCAACGGCGCGCGCCGCGGCATCCTGATCAAGGGCGGATCGCACCTCGAGCAGGCGGGCCGTGTCGACGCGATCGTCTTCGACAAGACCGGGACACTGACCGTCGGCCGTCCGGTGGTCACCAATATCGTTGCCATGCATAAGGATTGGCAGCCCGAGCAGGTGCTCGCGTATGCGGCCAGCTCGGAGATCCACTCCCGTCACCCGCTGGCCGAAGCCGTCATTCGTTCCACCGAGGAACGCCACATCAGCATCCCGCCGCACGAGGAGTGCGAGGTGCTGGTGGGCCTGGGCATGCGGACCTGGGCCGACGGCCGCACCCTGCTGCTGGGCAGCCCGTCGCTGCTGCGCGCCGAGAAGGTGAGGGTGTCGAGGCAGGCCGCGGCGTGGGTGGACAAGCTGCGACGCAAGGCCGAGACCCCGTTGCTGTTGGCGGTGGACGGCACGCTGGTGGGGCTGATCAGCCTGCGGGACGAGGTGCGGCCGGAAGCCGCCGAGGTGCTGACGAAGTTGCGGGCCAACGGGATTCGCCGAATCGTCATGCTCACCGGAGATCACCCGGAGATCGCGCGGGTCGTCGCCGGAGAGCTCGGGATCGACGAGTGGCGCGCCGAGGTGATGCCGGAGGACAAGCTCGAGGTGGTGCGCGAGCTGCAAAACGATGGGTTCGTCGTCGGCATGGTCGGCGACGGCATCAACGACGCGCCGGCGCTGGCGGCCGCCGATATCGGGATCGCCATGGGGCTGGCCGGAACCGACGTCGCCGTCGAGACCGCCGACGTGGCGTTGGCCAATGACGATCTGCATCGCCTGCTCGACGTGCGCGACCTGGGCGCGCGGGCGGTCGACGTGATCCGCGAGAACTACGGCATGTCCATCGCCGTCAACGCGGCCGGGCTGATCATCGGCGCGGGCGGCGCACTGTCCCCGGTGCTGGCCGCGATCCTGCACAACGCGTCGTCGGTGGCGGTGGTGGCCAACAGCTCCCGGCTCATCCGGTACCGGCTGGACTGATCCGCGACCCGATGTCGCGAATCGGCAACGGGCGTCATCGGCATGCCCGAGCGCCCGAATCGCGGCCACATTTTCGTCGCGGATTGAATCGAGACCACCGAGAAAGTGTGGCGCCCTTAGCCACTCGGCCAAAAACCAATCCACAGGTTCTCACAGCGCCGCATAATTGTTAGGTCCCAGATCGCTCGGTAGAGTCCGGTGGCAGGTCATCTTGCCGAAGGCGGCGACACGTTCGTTGTTGCGGCCCACCGGCGAGATGCCTGAGCGCCGAAGAATTTTGTTGCCGTGTGCATTTCGTAGTAGTTGCAGCCGTTTCGCCCAATTCTGGCCTTCGACCGGACGTAGAAAGGAAAGCGATGTTCACCTTGCGGGAGCACAACGTTGAGGACTATGCGACGTTACGCGACATGGACACCACCGACGTCGCTGTGCTGGACGAGGCCGATCGCGCCTGTCTCGACGAATTGGGCGAATATCTCGTCTCGGCCGACGCATCGCAGCGATTCGCGATCTGGCTGCTGCACAAGCACTTTGAGCCGGCCGCCGGCGAGGTCTTTGTGGAGAGCCTCAGCACGGCGCCGCGCGGAACCCGAACCACGCTGCTCGAGCGTTGCTCCGCGCTGGATTTGCACGCGACATCGATGCGTTTCGACTCCGACGTCAGTTCCGGTGTCGGCGTCGTCGGTATGGAGTTCGCCGACCCGGCCGACTTCGGCTCCACCACGTCGGTGAGCCCCGACGACGAGGCCATATTGACCGGCCTCGCCGAACGGCTGCGCGCCCGCGGCAAGATCGAGCGATTCGGCGTGCGGTTGATCCGCGATCCGCTTGGCCTGTCGGACGATGAGGTCCTCGTTGAAACCTGCGACATCGCCCACCGGACCCTGCACTGCAGCGTCGCCCCTCGTGGCGCCGGCACCAATTCCGTGGAGACGACCTGGCAATGGAAGCCAAGCCTGAGCAAGACCGGGCCCACGGTGCATCGGTACTGCATGAATCAGTGCACACTGGACTCGGGCAACAACCATTACATCTCGGGCCACACCAACTACCCGGACTGACCGATTCGCGCCGTGACGGCCCCCCTGCAGTCTCACGATTTCACCGGAACCGCGGTTCGTCTACTGAAACGCATTGCGCCGCAACGCAGGCCGGTCATCGCCGCGATCGTGCTGTCCATCATCGCAACGGCGATCTCGGCGGTTGGCCCCCGGGTCCTGGGCCACGCCACCGACCTGATCTTCGACGGCGTCATCGGCCGCCGACTGCCGGCCGGAATCACCAAGGAACAGGCCGTCGCGGCCGCCCGCGCCCGCGGCGAGAATACCTTCGCCGACATGCTGTCCGGGATGAACGTGGCGCCCGGGAGCGGCGTGGACTTCGGCGCGGTCGGCAGGACGCTGTTGCTCGCATTGGGCATATATCTTTCTGCCGCACTGCTGGTTTGGGTGCAAAACCGGATCCTGAACGCGATCGTGCAGCGAACCATGCGGGCGCTGCGCTGCGACGTCGAGGACAAAGTGCACCGGCTGCCGCTGTCCTACTTCGACGGCCAGCAGCGTGGCGAACTGTTGAGCCGGGTCACCAACGACATCGACAACATCCAGGCGTCCGTCTCGATGACCATCGGCCAGTTGGTGTCCGCGATGCTGACGGTGGTGGCCGTGCTCGCGATGATGATCTCCATCTCGCCGCTGCTGGCGGGCATCGCGCTGGCGGCCGTGCCACTTTCGCTGGTGGCGACCCAGGCGATCGTGCGACGGTCGCGGCGGCACTTCGTCGCCCAGTGGGTCAACACCGGACGGCTCGGCGCCCACATCGAGGAGACCTACAGCGGTTTCACCGTGGTGAAGACGTTCGGCCACCGGGCCGAGGCGCTATCGCGGTTCCGCGAGCTCAACGACGAGCTGTATCAGACCAGTTTCGGCGCCCAGTTCTTCTCCGGCCTGATATCGCCGGCCACCACCTTCATTGGCAACCTCAGCTACGTCGCAGCGGCGGTGGTCGGTGGTCTGCAAGTGACAACCGGCCGGATGACGCTGGGCAGCATCCAGGCGTTCGTGCAGTACGTGCGCCAGTTCAACCAGCCGCTGGCCCAGGTCGCCGGCATGTACAACACATTGCAGTCCGGGATGGCCAGCGCCGAGCGGGTTTTCGACTTCCTCGACGAGCCCGAGGAATCAGCGGATAGCGACCTGGTGCTGCCGGCGCTCGACGGTCAGGGTCGGCGGGGGCGGGTCGAATTCCAGCGCGTCGGTTTCGCCTACCGCCCCGGCACCCCCGTGATCAACGACCTGTCGGTGGTGGCCGAGCCCGGCAGCACAGTGGCGATCGTCGGGCCGACGGGCGCGGGCAAAACCACACTGGTGAACCTGCTGATGCGGTTCTACGAGGTTGACTCCGGCCTCATCCTGATCGACGGCGTCGACATCGCATCGGTGAGCCGGGACTCGGTGCGGTCGCGGATCGGCATGGTGCTGCAAGATCCCTGGCTGCTCGACGGGACGATCGCGGAGAACATCTGCTACGGGCGGCCCGGCGCGCGCGACGACGAGATGGTCGCGGCGGCAAGAGCGGTCCACCTGGAGGGTTTTGTGGGCACCCTCCCAGAGGGCTACCAAACGCAGGTCGGCTGCAACGGAGGCAACATCAGCGCCGGCCAGCGGCAGTTGATCACCATTGCGCGAGCGTTTCTCGCCCGCCCACAGCTGTTGATCCTCGACGAGGCGACCAGTTCGGTGGACAGCGGCACCGAGCTGCAGATTCAGCGTGCGATGTCCGCACTGCGCGCCAACCGAACGAGTTTTATCGTCGCGCACCGCCTTTCGACGATCCGCGATGCCGACCACATCCTGCTGGTGGAGGCCGGCAAGGTCGTCGAGCAGGGCACCCACGCCGAACTGCTGGCCCGGCGGGGTGCCTACTACCGCATGACGTGAACCGCGGTCAACGATCAGCAGCCGCAGGCGTGACCACGCCAGGAGCGGATTCCTTGCCACACCGCGACGGCGGCCACACCAAGGCCGATCGCGGGGTCAAACCACCAACCTCCCGGACAGCTGGCCGTGACGGCGAGGCCGGCCAGCACCCCGGCGGCCTGGGCCGCGCAGAGGTAGTTCTGCATGCCTGCACCCTCGGTGGCCTCCGAGCCCAGCCGCTCGCCCACGTTGTGGTTGGCCCGGCCGAGAATCGGCATCAGCAACAGGGAGACCGCGGTCAACCCGATGCCGATCACGGAGGTGTCGACATGGTGCGCGCCGGTCAGGTGGCGGAGGGATTCGGCCGCGACGTACGGGGCGGTCAGCCAAAACGACACCGCGACGCCGCGCTGTGCGCGCGACTCGGCGGTCTGCGACAGCGTGCGAGCGCCGCTGAAGCGCCATACCACCATCGCGCTGGCCAGCGCCTCAGAACCGCCGCCGAGTGCCCACCCAGTCAATGCGACGGACCCGACCGCCAGGCCCTGCCAGAGTCCAATCGCGCCCTCGATGAGCACCACGACCAGGCTGATCCAGGCCAACTGCCGCGCCCATCGGGCGCCGGCCCGCCACTCGGCATCCCCCACGACCGGCGCGGGACACGGCAGCTCGGCGATCGTGGTCGTGATGTCCATCCGGCGATGGTAGAAGCGAAACGACCCGTCGGCCGGAGCCCCGCGTGGCGGCCCAGCGGTCGTTACCAGGTTGTTGTGCTACCGCTTCGGCACCGCGGTGGGATCCCGGCCACGCGCCTGTAGTTATTCTTGCTAAGGAGTGCATCGGAGAGGGGACATCGTGGCGCGTACCGACAACGACACCTGGGACCTGGCGACCAGCGTGGGGGCCACCGCCACCATGGTGGCGTCGGGCAGAGCCCGGGCCACCCGGGCGGCGCTGATCGACGATCGGTTCGCCGAGCCACTGGTGCGCGCCGTGGGCGTCGACTTCTTCACCCGGTGGGCCACGGGCGAACTCGACTCCACCGATGTCGACGTCCCCGGTGCGCCGTGGGGCATGCAACGCATGACCGACATTCAGGCCGCGCGCACCCGCTACATCGACGCGTTCTTCTCCGAGGCGGCCGCCGCGGGCATCCGTCAGGTGGTCATTTTGGCTGCCGGCCTCGACGCACGCGGATACCGCCTGCCCTGGCCGCCGGGAACCAAGGTCTTCGAAATCGACCAGCCGCAAGTCATCGAATTCAAGACCGCCACGATCGGCGCGCTGGGCGCCGAACCCACGGCGGACGTCCGGGCCGTCCCGATCGACCTGCGTCACGACTGGCCGGCGGCGCTGCGACAGGCCGGGTTCGACAGCAGCCGACCCGCCGCCTGGGCCGCCGAGGGCCTGCTCGGCTTTCTGCCGT
>DASSGQ010000151.1:0-2894 GCA_035693385.1 Mycobacterium sp. | reverse complement strand
CCCCGAACCCCAGGTGCACGCCACGGTGGAGGTGCACCTGGGGGCCTTCGGGCGAGTCAACCCAGGTCGAATTGAGAACCTTGTTGTGCGTCAAGGCGATAACCAGCAACCGCAGTGTCAGCACAAACGGTGTGATCCCCGGGTGGACAACGCGAAAACGGTCGCGGAGTTGCAGCAACGCGGCGCATTCAACGTCGACACTGACCTTCGCGGCCGGGATTTCCTTGTGGGACACCGCCATTTTCTCCGCCATCCGCGCCTGCACACCCCGGACGGGCCGGATGTCGGGCGCAACCCCGGACCCGTGGGCGGCGGCGAGCACGTCTGCGCGGGTGATCACGTCACCCGCGTTGCCGGGTAACGAGGCGAGGTCGACCATCAGCTCCTTGGCCAGCTTGCGGACTGGCGGGGCGGCGAGCGGACGGCCGGTTCGGCGGCTGGCGTCGATACCCGCGTCTGCGCCGTAACCGACCAACGTGGGCGCCGGAGTATGCCCGTTCGACGCGGCCACGTCCGGGTTCGCCGGCGCGGTGTCGATGCGGACCAGCACCGCCCCCACCTGGAGCACATCGCCTTCGGCACCGTGGGTTTCGACGACCCGGCCCGCATATGGGCTCGGGATTTCCACCTCGGCTTTGGCCGTCTCCACCGAGCACAGGGTCTGATTCAGCTCGACCTCGTCACCGGCCGCAACGTTCCAGCACGTCACGGTCACCTCCGCGAGTCCCTCGCCGAGATCGGGGACCCGGAACGACTTGACCCGCTGGTGATCGGGTGGGCCGCTCACGGCAGCTCCAGCACGCGTTCGACGCAGTCCAGCAGCCGGTCGGGGCCCGGTAACCACAATCGCTCCAACCGCGCAGGCGGATAGGGGGTATCAAAACCGCAGGCGCGCAGCACCGGTGCCTCCAGCTCGTAGAACAGCTCTTCCTGGATGCGTGCGGCAAGACCGGCACCGTAGCCCAGGCTGCGCGGACCCTCGTGCAGCACCACACAGCGCCCCGTCCGATGGATCGACGCGGCGATGGTGTCGAAATCCAACGGCACCAGTGACCGCAGATCGATGACATCCAGACTCCAACCACGTTGGCGCTGGGCTTCTTCCGCGGTCGTCACCGCGGTCGTCACCAGGGCGCCGTAGGTCACCACCGTCACATCGGTGCCGGGCCGGCGCACCATCGCCCGCCCGATCGGCGGTTCCGGCTGGCCGGTATCGACCATTCCGCGGCCCCAGTAGCGCCGTTTCGGCTCCAGGTACATCACCGGGTCCGGACAGTCGATAGCATGCCGGAGCAGCCAGTAGGCGTCGGCGGGTGTCGACGGGACCACCACCTTCAGACCGGCCGTGTGTGCCCAGTAAGCTTCGGTGGATTCCGAATGGTGTTCGGCTGCACCGATTCCACCGAACGAAGGCAGTCGGACCGTGACGGGCATGTTCACCTCACCGCGGGTACGGGTCCGATACTTCGCCAGATGGCTGACGACCTGATCGAACGCCGGGTAGGAAAAGCCGTCGAACTGAATCTCGGGCACCGGCACAAAACCGCGTAGCGCCAACCCCACCGCGATCCCGATGATGGCCGACTCCGCCAGCGGCGTGTCGAAGCACCGGTCCTCGCCGAACGTTTCGGCCAGTCCTTCGGTGACCCGGAACACCCCACCCTCGACGGAGACGTCCTCACCGAACACCAGAACCCGGTCGTCGGCGGCCATCGCGTCGTGCAGCGCGCGGTTGAGCGCCTGCACCATGGTCAACGGTTGCTCGGCGAGCGCGACGTTCTCAACTGCCGCCGTGACGGTTTCGCCTGGGCGGGCCGGACGATCAGCGATCTGGGTCATGTCCGCCTCCTCATTCGGTCCGGGCCAGTTCGGCGCGCAGCTGTTGGCGCTGCGCCTCCAACCCGGGCGTGATTTCGGCGTACACCGTGGTGAACACATCATCGATGCCGAAATCGGGCGCGCCGAACACCGCGTCGCGCAGTTCGGCCCGCTGCCGCGCCGCGTGCGCGGCGACCCTTTGCTCCAGGCGTTCCGACCACAGGCCCTGGCCCTGCAAGTACTTGCGGTAACGCGGAATTGGGTCCAGCGCGAGCCAGTGGTCGACTTCCTCCTGAGTTCGGTACCGGGTCGGATCATCGGAGGTGGTGTGCGGGCCCAACCGGTAGGTGACCGCCTCGATCAAGGTCGGGCCGTCGCCGGCCCGGGCTCGGGCTGCGGCTTCGGCCATCACCGCGTAGCACGCCAGCACGTCGTTGCCGTCCACCCGGACGCCGGGCATCCCGTAACCGATCGCCTTGTGCGCGATCGAAGGTGCCGCGGTCTGCTTGCGCACCGGCACCGAGATCGCCCACTGGTTGTTCTGCACGTAGAACACGCACGGGGTGGCGAAGACCCCGGCGAAGTTCAGCGCCTCGTGCACGTCGCCCTCGCTGGTGGCGCCGTCTCCGAGGAAGGCCACCGTTACGGAGTCCTCGCCCAGGCGTTGCGCGGCCATCGCCGCGCCGACGGCATGCAGGGTGTGGGTGCCGACCGGAACCGCTATCGGGGCGCAGCACTTCTTGGTGAATTCCAAACCGCCGTTCCAGGTTCCGCGCCACGCGGCCCCCACGTGTCCGGGCGGGATGCCGCGCACCAGATAGGCGCCCAGTTCACGGTATTGGGGGAACAACCAGTCAGTCTTGCGCAGACAGGCCGCCGCACCGACCTGCGCCGCCTCCTGCCCGCGGCAGGGCGTGAACAGCGCCAGCTCGCCCTGACGCTGCAGGTTGACGAATTCGGTGTCCAGCTCGCGGGTGACCATCATCATCTCGTAGAGCCAGCACAGGGTCTCCTTGGGAAGGTCACGGCTGTAGCGCCGTTCGGCCGTCGGCGTGCCGTCCGCAGCGACAAGTTGC
>DASSGQ010000150.1:0-6799 GCA_035693385.1 Mycobacterium sp. | reverse complement strand
CGCCCGCTGATCCTGCTCCCGCTGGTGCTGCCGCCGGTGGTGGGGGGCATTGCCCTCCTCTACGCGTTCGGCCGGCTGGGGCTCATCGGCCGGTACCTCGAAGCTGCCGGGATCAGCATCGCGTTCAGCACAACCGCCGTCGTGCTTGCGCAGACCTTCGTCTCGCTACCGTTTCTGGTGATTTCCATCGAGGGCGCCGCCCGCACCGCGGGGGCTGACTACGAGGTGGTAGCCGCGACGCTCGGGGCGCGACCCAGCACGGTGTGGTGGCGGGTGACGCTGCCGCTGTTGCTGCCGGGCATGACGTCGGGAGCGGTGCTGGCGTTCGCCCGCTCCCTGGGGGAGTTCGGCGCGACGCTGACCTTCGCCGGTTCCCGGCAAGGGGTCACGCGGACCCTGCCGCTGGAGATCTACCTGCAACGGGTTGGCGACCCGGACGCGGCCGTGGCGTTGTCGATCCTGCTGGTGGCGGTGGCGGCGGTGGTGGTGCTGGGTCTTGGCGCTCGGCGACTGACCGGGAACCTGACCGGGAATCTGACCAGGTAGCCGGCCATGACCGAGTTGCAGCTTCGCGCCGTCGTCGCAGAACGAGATCTGGATGTGGAGTTCTCGGTGTCTGCGGGCGAGGTGCTTGCCGTGCTCGGGCCCAACGGTGCGGGCAAGTCGACCGCCCTGCACGTCATCGCCGGCCTGGTTCGCCCCGACGAAGGGATGGTGCGGCTGGGGGATCGGGTGTTGACCGATACCGCGGCCGGGGTGGACGTGCCGACGCACGACCGCCGGGTGGGGCTCCTCCTACAGGACCCGTTGCTGTTCCCGCACCTGAGCGTTGCCGCCAACGTGGCTTTCGGACCGCACAGCCGTCGGGCAATGTTCCGCTCGGCTCGCTCCCACGAGAAAGCGCTGGCGCTGCGCTGGCTGCGCGAGGTGGACGTCGAAGACTTCGCCGCCCGAAAACCGCGGCAGCTGTCCGGGGGTCAAGCCCAGCGGGTAGCGATCGCGCGCGCCTTGGCGGCCGAGCCCGACGTGCTGCTGCTCGACGAGCCACTCACCGGGCTCGACGTCGCCGCCGCAGCGGGCATCCGCGCGGTGCTGCGCAACGTGGTCAGCCGGACCGGTCGCGCCGTAATCATGATCACCCACGACCTGCGGGACGTGTTCACGCTGGCCGATCGGGCGCTGGTGCTCGAATCGGGAAGGATCTCCGAGGTCGGCCCGATTGCCGATGTGCTCACTGCCCCACGTAGTCATTTCGGGGCGCGCATCGCGGGCATCAACCTGGTCAACGGGAAGGTGGGTTCCGACGGTTCGTTGCATGCCCGCTCCGGCGCTCACTGGCACGCGATCCCCGCCCCCGGACCAAGCGATCAGCTTGCGCCCGGCCACAACGCGGTCGCGGTATTCCCACCGACAGCGGTAGCCGTGTATCGAGAGCACCCGCACGGCAGCCCGCGCAACGCGGTTGAGGTCATCGTCGCCGAGCTGGACATCCGGGGGTCTGCGGTCCTGGTGCGTGGCCACGAGCAATCCGACGGCGCACCCGGTCTGGCCGCGGAGATCACCGTTGATGCCGCCTCGGAGCTGCGGCTGACGCCGGGGGAGCGCGTGTGGTTCTCCGTCAAGGCCCACGAGGTGGCGCTCTACCCGGCGCCGCGTTGACCTGCGTCAAAGCGACGAGGGTTGCATATCGGCAACATCGGAGAAACCACGTCGCGTCGTCAGCCAGGCACCCTTGCGTAACAGCCGTAACGCGGTAGGTTCGTCGCCATGGATCAGGTGGACCCGAACTCGACACGCCGCAACGGATTGTGGGCGCCGCTTGCCCTCGCCGCGGTGACCAGTGCTTTTGCCGTCACCATCGCGTTGCCGGCCACGTCGCACGCCGATCCGGAGCCCGCACCACCGCCGCCGCCGCCGACCACCGTGGTGGCACCGCCTCCCGGCGCCCCGGGCTTGCCGCCGGCCCCGCCCGGCGACCCGAACGCACCACCGCCACCGCCGGTCGACCCGAACGCACCACCGCCACCGCCCGTCGACCCGAACGCCGGCCGGGTCGGTAATCCGGTCGGAGGATTCAGCTTTGTCATTCCGGGCGGCTGGGTGGAGTCGGACGCGTCCCACCTCGACTACGGCTCGGAGCTGCTCAGCAAGACCACCGGGCAGCCGCCGATGCCCGGGCAGCCGCCGCCGGTCGCCAATGACACCCGCGTGGTGATGGGCCGGCTGGACCAAAAGCTTTACGCCAGCGCCGAAGCCAACAACGCGAAGGCCGCGGTCCGGCTGGGCTCGGACATGGGTGAGTTCTTCATGCCGTATCCCGGCACCCGGATCAACCAGGAAGCGACCCCGCTGACCGCCGCCAATGGGATCACCGGAAGCGCGTCGTACTACGAGGTCAAGTTCAGCGATCCCAGCAAGCCCAACGGCCAGATCTGGACGGGTGTAGTCGGCTCGCCCTCGACGAACGGCGGACCGCCACAACGCTGGTTTGTGGTGTGGCTCGGGACCTCGAACGACCCCGTGGACAAAGGCGCCGCCAAGGCGCTGGCCGAGTCGATCCAACCCTGGGCCCCCCCGCCGAACCCGGCTCCGGAAGGCGCTCCACCGCCACCGGGCGCGCCACCGCCGCCTCCGCCACCGGGCGCGCCAGCGCCCGCCCCGCCGCCCGCTCCACCTGCGCCGCCCGGTGCGCCAGCGCCCGCCCCGCCGCCGGCTGCGCCGCCTCCCCCTCCGGCACCGGGCCAGGCACCCGCGGGATAAGTGACTCCGACTTCGACACCCGCGCCGGAGCGTACTGTGCCGGCCTGAATGGCGGCGCTCTTCGCTGGTTGAGCCCGGTTATGCCCATCGTGGCCGATTCGGCACCCGTTTCGTCATCCAAACGGGGTATACCGAAATCAGGCCCGAGGTGGGCTTTGCCGGCGATTGCAAGGAGACCCCTATGGACGTCATGGCAGCAACCGAATATCTCGCCCGCTCTACCACGCTGACCAGCGTCGGCGTGATTGGCTACATCATCATCGGCGGTCTCGCCGGGTGGATCGGCAGCAAGATCGTCAAGGGCAGCGGATCTGGCGTCCTGATGGACATCGTGATCGGGGTCGTCGGTGCGTTGATCGGCGGCTTTATCTTGAGCTTCTTTGTCAACACCGCTGGTGGTGGACTGATCTTCACGTTCTTCACCGCGCTGCTCGGCTCGGTGATCCTGCTCTGGCTCGTCGGGCTGGTCCGAAGTCGGCGCTAAACCGTTGCTGCCGTGGCAGGTAGCGGCAAAATGAGCTGATGCCCCCCACGGTGACCTCTACGACAATGCGCGCGTGGCGGGTGCGTCGGCCCGGACCGATGGCAACCGGTCCCCTCGAACAGGTCACCACAGAGGTCCCGTGCCCCGAGGCCTCAGAATTGCTGGTTGCCGTCCAGGCGTGCGGGGTCTGCCGCACCGACCTGCACGTCACGGAAGGCGACCTCCCCGTGCACCGTGACCGGGTGACTCCCGGCCACGAGGTGGTGGGGCAGGTCATCGAGGTGGGTGCCGAGGCCGGTGACGACTTCAAGGTGGGGGACCGGGTGGGCATCGCCTGGCTGCGCCACACCTGTGGTGTGTGCAAGTACTGCCGGCGGGGCGATGAGAATCTGTGTCCGCAGTCCCGCTACACCGGCTGGGACGCCGACGGTGGGTACGCCGAATTCGCGACTGTGCCTGCCGCTTTCGCGCACCACCTGCCGGGCGGTTACAGCAACAACGAGCTCGCGCCGTTGCTGTGCGCCGGCATCATCGGATACCGCTCCCTGCTGCGCGCCGAGCTACCACCGGGTGGACGGCTGGGCCTGTACGGCTTCGGCGGCAGCGCCCACATCACCGCCCAGGTCGCCTTGGCACAAGGCGCCGAGGTCCACGTGATGACCCGCGGGCCGCAGGCGCGCGAGCTGGCGCTGGAACTCGGCGTCGCATCGGCTCAAGGCGCGGCCGACCCGCCACCGGCGCCGCTTGATGCCGCGATTCTGTTCGCGCCGGTGGGTGAGCTGGTGCTGCCTGCTCTCGATGCGTTGGACCGTGGTGGCACGTTAGCCATCGCAGGGATTCACCTGTCCGACATCCCGGCCCTCAACTACCAGCGTCACCTGTTCCAGGAACGCCAGATCCGGTCGGTGACGTCCAATACGCGGGCCGACGCGCGGGCTCTTCTCGACTTCGCGGGCCGGCATCACATCAAGGTGACCACGCCGGAGTACCCGCTCGGACAAGCCGACCAGGCGCTGGCGGATCTCAGTGCGGGCCGCATCGCCGGCGCAGCCGTGCTGCTGGTTTGACCGGTCCGCCGGGGCTAGGTGGACAGGTGCCAGACCAGCGCCGCCGCCAGGGCACCGAGCCCATTTAGCGACCAGTGCAGCGCAATCGGCGCAATCAGGCTGCCGCTGCGCCGGCGCAGCCAGCTGAAGACGAACCCGGCCGTACCGGTGGCCAACACCGCCATGATCACCCCGGCGAGCATCCCGACGACGCCGCCGCCGAAGAGCCGGGTGAAGCCGACGTTGTTGCTGGTCAGCCCCAGCGACGTGGCGATATGCCAGAGACCGAACAGCAACGATCCCGCCAGCGCTACCCCGCGAAAGCCCCACGCCCGGTTCAGCGCGCCGTGCAGCACACCCCGAAAAGCCAGCTCCTCGGGGATGACGGTTTGCAGCGGAATGATGACCATCGAGGCCACCAGGGCGCCGGAGATCGTCGCGTAGTGGTTGTTCATGAACATCGGCCGGGTCATCGGTAGCAGCACACCGATCGCGATCACGGACGCCACGACGGCCACGGCCGCCAGCGCATAAGCCAAGCCGGACTTCCAGTGTTCGCGACCCAAGCCGAGATCGGCCCAGTCCAGACCGTTGACGCGCATCAAAATCGCCAGGCCGACGGCGGCGGCGGGAACGGTCGCGATGCTCGCCCACGGGGTGGTGAAGTGCGCGATCAGGTTGGTGAGCACCAGCACCACGATGATCACGCCGATGTCGAGATGGATCCGGAACCGATGCAGCGCCGAAAGCTGCGACACCACCGGATGGGAATGGGCAGCAACCGTCGCGTCAAGCATCCGGCCAGTTTACCCGAGCGCCTCGCCGACACGGTTCTGCGAGATTGCCGCCATGGTCGCGGTCACCGACCGCAGCACGACCATTACGGCAATCTCGGCGTCGAACTACCGCTCGCTCGCCGGCCAGCCCGATTGGTCGTCTCGTTCCCGTCACTTCGTTCCGCTCACTCGACTCCCCAGACCCAACCGGCGATCTGCGGGTCGTCCTCGCCGTGTTCGCGGGTGTAGCTGCGGGCAGCGATGCGGGCGTCGACCATGCGCTGCCGCAGCACAGCGGCTCGGCTGGCCAGGCCGCCGACCCGGTCGATGACGTCCATGACCAGGTGGAAGCGGTCCAGGTCGTTGAGCATCGCCATGTCGAACGGCGTCGTGGTGGTGCCGCGCTCCTTGAAGCCGCGCACATGAAGGTGCTGGTGATTGGTGCGCGAATAGGTGAGCCGGTGAATCAGCCACGGGTACCCGTGGTAGGCGAAGATGACCGGCTTGTCCCGGGTGAACAACGCGTCGAACTCCCGGTCCGGCAAGCCATGTGGATGCTCGGAATCCGGCTGCAGACGCATGAGGTCGACGACGTTGACCAGCCGCACAGCGAGGTCCGGCAGTTCGCGGCGGAGGATGTCAGCCGCCGCCAGCGTCTCCAGCGTCGGGATGTCCCCGGCGCAGGCCAGCACCACATCGGGTTCGCCGGTGGCCGTGCTCGCCCACTGCCAGATCCCCAGGCCGCGGGTGCAGTGCGCGACCGCCTCGTCCATGTCCAGGTAGGCCAGCGCCGGCTGCTTGCCGGCGACGATGACGTTGATGTAGCCGCGGCTGCGCAGGCAGTGGTCCGCCACCGACAACAGCGTGTTGCCGTCCGGCGGCAGGTAGACCCGCGTCAACTCGGCCCGTTTGTTCGCGACCAGGTCGATGAAACCCGGGTCCTGATGCGACGCGCCGTTGTGGTCCTGGCGCCACACGTGGGAGGTGAGCAGGTAGTTCAGTGACGCGATCGGCCGCCGCCACGGCAGCTCCCGGCTGGTGGCAAGCCATTTCGCGTGCTGGTTCATCATCGAGTCGACGATGTGCACGAACGCTTCGTAGCAGTTGAACAGGCCGTGCCGTCCGGTCAGCAGGTAGCCCTCCAGCCAGCCCTGGCAGAGGTGCTCGGAGAGCACCTCCATGACCCGGCCGTCGGGCGCGAGGTTCTCGTCGTCGGGCTCGACGTCGGAAAGCCACACCTTTTCGGTCGCGCCATACACGGCGTCCAGCCGGTTGGAGGCGGTCTCATCGGGGCCCATGAGACGGAATCGGTCCGGGTTGCGGGCAATCACATCGCGCAGGAAGGTGCCCAGTATCCGGGTGGCCTCGTGCGTCGAGGTGGCCGGTTGCGGCACCGGCACGGCGTACTCGCGGAAGTCTGGCAGGTCGAGGTCGTGCAGCAGCATCCCGCCGTTGGTGTGCGGGTTGGCGCTCATCCGGCGATTACCCCGGGGCGCCATCGCCCGCAGTTCGGGGCGTAGGCGGCCGTCGTCGTCGAACAACTCCTCGGGTCGGTAGCTGCGCAGCCATTCCTCCAGCTGGGCGCGGTGCGCGGGATTGCCGTGGGTTTCGGCCAGCGGCACCTGGTGCGCTCGCCAGGTGCCCTCCACCTTCTTGCCGTCGACCACCTTCGGCCCGGTCCAGCCCTTCGGGGTGCGCAACACGATCATCGGCCACACGGGTCGCTCCAGCCC
>DASSGQ010000149.1:0-2608 GCA_035693385.1 Mycobacterium sp. | reverse complement strand
GCGGCCACCGCAGACGGCGCCGGGAATGTGTCCTCGACCCCGAACAGGCCCAGCAGCGGGCAGCTCAGGTTGGGCGCCAGGTTCAATATCGGCCTGATCTTCCTGCCCTCCGGCGGCTCCTCGACGACGTAGCCGCCGTAGCAGTCCACCGCCGCGTCGAACGGCAGCGAGCACGCCGCCAGGTAGGCGTGCCGCCCACCCGAGCAGTGCCCGATGACGCCGAATTGCCCGTTGGCGCCGGGCAACGAACGCAGGTGCTCCACCGCGCCGGCGACATCGCCGACCAGTCGCTCGTCGGGCACCCCACCGGCGGCCCGTGCCGCCGCGGCGGCGTCGTCGGGCGCGGCACCCGGCGCCTCACGTGAATAGAGGTTAGGGGCGACCACGTGGTAGCCGTCGACGGCGAGCCGGCGGGCGAACTCCTTGGTCTCGCGGTCGTAGCCGGGCATGTGGTGGATCCACACGATTCCACCGCGCGAGCCGTCGGCGAGTGGAACAGCCCGGTAGGCCTCGATCTCGTCGCCGCCGTGGCCGGTGATCGTGATGGTTTCGGCACGGATGGCGTCTGGACTGAGCGCGTTCATCGCAACTCCTTCTAAGGCTCCTTGTCTGGCCGCAAGGGAGTGCGGAGCGCTTGTCGGGGTGCGCCCCGCCGGAACCCAACGTATCCGAACCGCGGCATGGTGCCGCGAGGATGCAGGTCAGCCGACCTTGATCGGCACCGTCACCGATTCGGTGGTGGCCGGCAACGCGGTCATGTCGACGGAGAGGATCTCGCCGCTGTCTTGAGTGCCGTTGGGCAGCATTTTGGGCCGGAGTTGAAACGGCGGGGTGTCGTCAGCTAACCCGGCCAGCCCGAAATCGCTGTCATTGGCGATGATCAGCGTTTTTCCGCCGTCGCGGTTGATGACGCCTTCGATCTTGTCGTGCCCGAAGAAATCACCGTTGGCCGACAGCGAGCGCACCAGACCTCCGAGGTCAAGCGTGAGGGTCTTCCCGGTGACCGTGATCCCGGCGGCTTTGAGCTTGTCGACGGCCGCCGCGTCGGTGCTGACGCCGACAAACGCCTCGATGGGGACGCCGTTGATCAGCAGGCCACCGGCGTCGGCGCGATAGGACGCCCCCGGCGCCGTCGAGTGGGGCCCGACGTCGGTGGCCCCCGAGGTGTCGGCCAGATAGATCTTCTTGGTGCCGTTGGGCTGCGGCTGGTTGTCATGCTCGTCGATCAGGAATGTGCTGGCACTCACCGCGGTGATCTCCGAGACCACGATGTTCGTCTGCTGCGGATTGGCCAAGGGGTAGAGGTACTCGTGCACGTCCTCGCGGTTGGCCAGGTTGACGGTCACGATCCGAGTGACCGGTACGGATTCGGTCGAGCCGACCAGGCCCGGGGTGTTGAGGGCCGACTGCATGACGCCCACCAGGGTGTGGCCGTCGGGCGTGATCGTCAGCCCTTCCATGCCCTGATTCAGGCCGTGCAGCGAGAGCTCTTTGGGCAGCGTGCGATCGAACGGCGAAAGGCGTTCCAGCTCTTTGCCACTGGGATCGAAATGGACGATGAAGGGACCGTATTCGTCGGACACCCAGAACGTACCGTCGGGCATGGCGACCAAGCCTTCGCTGTCCAGGCCGTGATCCGACGGCGCCAGCCGATTGCCGTTGAGGTCCACCAGTGACTCACCGGTGGTCACTCGCGGGTCGATGAGCCCGACCAACGGCGCGCCGTCCTTACCGCTCAGCGTGATGATCTGCTCCAGCGACGCCACGCCGTCGGAGAGTTTGAGCTTGGCGATCTGCGGGTGGAAGTCGGGCACCGGAAGCACCTTTTCGTCCGGGGTGCGCCCGTCGACGTTCGGTCCGCGGTCGGCCAGACCGTAGATTTCGTCGGCGCTGCCGGGAACCTGCGCGATCGCAGACCCGTGCGCGTTGGCCTGCACGGCGACCTCGCCGATGATGATCAACGGCGGCTCGTCCTCGGCGTAGAGCCGGACGGCGTGGCTGACGGTGACGGGAAGCTGATCGGTGCCGGTGAAGCCGGGGTCGGGGGTGTAGACCATGGCGCCGTATGCGCCGTATGCGACGTTGCCGTGCGGGGGTTTGCCGAACGCCACCGGCGTCACGCCGCTCGTTGCGGCCAGCAGCTGGCCCGGGGAGATGGTCAAGACCTTTCCGGCGCCCGTGCTCAACTCCTTCGTAGGTTCCCCCGACAGCGAGGGCGAGGGCGCCGACGAGCAGGCCGCCACCGTGAGCAACGCCGTTCCGGTCGCCAGCGATCGTCTGGCCATGCACGACGCGCCGGAAGGCTTAGCACGGAACGTGAAAAGAAACGTTGTCATCCCGGTGCGTGCCATCTAGCAGATATTCCGCGCTCTAGTGGCGCTTGTCGCGCACTTTGTAGGTGGACGGCCACGACTTTCGGGACTCGTCGCCGGTCAGCGGCGTTCCCATCCCGCCAACCTTGACGTTATAGGCCTCTTTGCCGGGGCCGACCTCGCGATTGGCGTGTTCCTGGGCCAGGAAGTACAGCTCGTCGATGGTGGCTTCGTCGTAGGCGACGAATGAGGTCTCCCGGGCGAGGTCGTCGATGCCGATGAGCATCCGGTCAGGC
>DASSGQ010000148.1:0-21453 GCA_035693385.1 Mycobacterium sp. | reverse complement strand
GGAGCAAGTGATCGACGGCCACCCGGTCGACGGCCTGATCTACGCCTTCGGCGCCCCGCTTGCCGCCGACACCGCATTGGCCACGCTCTTCGGCGGGTTCGAAGTCCGAGTCTTCCAGCACGCGGCCTCAACGATTGTCGGAGCCTTCACAGATTCGGCGTACACGCCGCCACCCCAACAGACCCAGACGGTGACCCTCTAATACCTAGGGCTCGAGCACGACCTTGCCGAGCACCCCGCCGTCGGCCAGGCTCTGCAACGCCGCCTGGCCTTCCGACAGCGGATAGCGTTGCGGCGGAGGCGGTCTCAGCCCCAAGAAAACCAATTGACTCAGTCCCCAGGAGAACAGCGCCGCCGAACCGGGGACTTTGTTGAGGTACTCGCCCCAGGCGACACCCATCACGCTGACGTTGCGCAGCAGCAGCCGGTTGACCTTGACGGTGGGGATGCTGCCCGCGGCGAACCCGATCACGAGCAGCTTGCCGTCGATCGCCAGGACACGAATCGCGTCGTCGAAGGCCGGGCCCCCGATGGGATCGACGACGATGTCCACGCCCCGGCCGTGGGTGTACTCACGCACCCGGTCGGCCCATCCGTCGGACAGCGGCACCACCATGTCCGCGCCGAGCGCGGCGACAAAATCGGTCGCGGCCTCGCGGTGCACCACGGCCAGCACCTTCTTTGCACCCATCGCCTGGGCGACCTGGATCGCCGCTGTGCCCACCCCGCCGGCCGCACCCAGGACCAGCACCGTGTCGCCGGGCCGCATCGCGGCCCGGCGAGCCAGGGCGAAGTACATGGTGTTGTAGTTGACCAGCAGCGAAACCGCTTCGGCGTCATCGAGTTCCGCGGGGCTGCGCATCACGTTCGGCACCGGGACGGCCACCTGCTCGGCGTACGCGCCCAGGATCCCGAACGCCGAAACACGTTCGCCCACGCGGAAACCCGAACCGGCCGGCGCCGAACGCACCACGCCCGCCGCCTCCATGCCGGGGACGAACGGCGGTGGCAACTTCAGTTGGTACTCACCCTTGGTCAGCAGCAGATCCGGAAAACAAACCCCGGCGGCCCGGACGTCGATCACGACGTGGTTGGCGCCGCCGCTGACATCGTCGATGTCCGTGTAGACCATGCCCCTTGGGCCGGACAGCCGCTGTACCACACAGGCTTTCATGGCTCCTACAGCTTGAATCCAGCTTTTTGCGCTGCGGACAGGTCCGTGATCTCGGCCCAGTGCGCGGCGACGTCCTCCACCGACGGCGGCTGCTCGAAGTTGACGCCGTCGTTTCCGAACAGCGCGACACGCTGCGCCTTGCCACCACCGACCACGAAAACCGATCCGCTGTCCGTGGATTCCTCGGTGCACAGGTAGGCCACCACGGGCGCGACGAATTCTGGCGTGAGCTTCTCCAGCACTTCGGGCGGCATGATGTCCTCGGTCATCCTGGTGGCCGCGATGGGTGCAACCGCGTTGGCGTGGATGTTGTACTTCGCGCCTTCGAGCGCCAGCGTGTTGATCAGGCCGACCAGGCCGAGCTTGGCGGCCCCGTAGTTGGTCTGGCCGAAGTTGCCGAACAGCCCGCTGGTCGAGGTGGCGACGACCACCCGGCCGTAATTCTGCTCACGGAAATGCGGCCACGCGGCGCGGACCACGTTGTACCCGCCGTAGAGGTGCACCTTGAGCACGGCGTCCCAGCTCTCGAACGACATCTTGTGGAAGGTGCCGTCGCGCAGGATCCCGGCGTTGCTCACCACGCCGTGTATCGCGCCGAACTCGTCGAGTGCGGTCTTGATGATGTTCTCGGCGCCCTCGGGCTCGGCGACGCTGTCATAGTTGGCGGCCGCCCGGCCGCCCGCGTCGCGGATCTCCGCAACCACCTGGTCGGCCATCGCCGATCCGGCGCCCGTGCCGTCGCGGGCCCCACCGAGGTCGTTGACGATGACGCAGGCGCCCTCCCGAGCGAGGGTCAGGGCGTATTCACGGCCCAGCCCCCCACCGGCCCCGGTGACGGCGATGACACGATCCTGCACTCCAGGCATCAGGTTCCTCTCTCCTGTTAAGGATTTTGGCCTATTCGGGACTAGAGGCTATCGGTGCCCGGAGCGGGCGCCACCACCAGCCGGGCCTTTGCCAGGTCTGGGTGTCCGGCTCGGCCCGCGAGCGCGGGACCCCGGTCTGGGGGGGCCGGGCGGGCATCGGCACTCAGGTCAGAACAATCTGCGGGCCAACTTGAAGGCCCGGGCGGTGTAGGGCGGATACACAAAGCTCGAGACGTCGGGCCGGGTCGGTTTGGTCAGCACCGACTTGCGGTGGCTGAACTCCTCGAAGCCGTAGCGGCCGTGGTAGGCGCCCATGCCCGAGGCGCCGACCCCGCCGAACGGCAGCTTGGCCGTCGACACCTGGAAGGCCAGGTGGTTGATCAGCATGCCGCCGGCCGGCACCTCTTTGATCACCCGCTCGCGCACGTCGCGCGACTTGGTGAACAGATAAGCGGACAGGGGCTTGGGCCGCGAGTTGACGAAACGTATTGCGTCGTCCAGGGATTGCACGGTGACCACCGGCAGGATGGGCCCGAAGATCTCGTTGCGCATCAGCGGCCCGTCCGGGTCGGGATCGACGACAACCGTCGGTTGGATGCGCAGGCTCGATGCGTCACACTTGCCGCCGACGGTGACCTTGCCGTCGTCGCCGGACAGGTAGCCGCTGAGCCGGTCGAACTGGCGCTGATTGACGATGCGCATTCCGTCGGCGTCGTTGGACCGGAATTTCGTGATCGCGGCGCCGATCTTGCTGACGAGTTCATCCCGGATCTTCACGTCGGCCAGCACATAGTCGGGTGCGACGCAGGTCTGCCCGGCGTTGAGCAGTTTGAGCCAGGCGATCCGCTTGGCCGCGACGTCCACGTCGGCGTCGGCCGCGACGATCACCGGGCTCTTGCCGCCGAGTTCGAGGGTCACAGGGGTGAGGTGGGGAGCCGCGCCCTCGTAGACCTTGCGGCCGATCTCGGTGCCGCCGGTGAACATCACGCGGTCCAGGCCCTGGGCGATCAGCGCCTGGCTCACCACACCGTCGCCCTCGACCAGGGCGATCGCGTCGTTGTCGAGGTAGCGAGGCACCAGTTCGGCCATCAAATGCGCGGACGCGGGTGCGATTTCCGACGGCTTGATCACCACGGCGTTGCCGGCGGCGATCGCCCCGACTGCTGGACCCAGTGTCAGGTAGAACGGGTAATTCCAGGCGCCGATGATCAGCACGGTTCCGTAGGGTTCGTACTCCACCCACCCGCGGCCGGGCAGCTGCGACGGCTCGAGCAGCCGGTATCTGCGGCGCGTCCAAATGCGCAGCCGCTTGGCCGCGTACTTCGCTTCGCCGGCGGTGGTGGCGATGTCGGCGATGTATGCCTCGAACGGGCTGCGATCCAGATCCTGCGCCAGCGCGGCGTTGATCGCGGCCTCGTTCTCCTCCATCAGCCTCTGCAGCTGCAGCAGCTGATGTTTGCGCCACGCGAGGTCGCGGGTGCGGCCGGTGGCGAAGGTCTTGCGAAGCCGGGCTACCGTCGCCGCGACATCCACTGGCTGAGTTGCCGACGCGCCGTTCTTGGATGCCGGTGTCTTCGGTGCAACCGATTCGGTGGTCATCGTTGTCCTCCCGAGTTCTTCCCGAGCGGAGTTGCCCGCTGGAGTTGCGGACGCCCGCTCATCGGTATAACCGCGATCCTAGCCATCCGGCGAGAGAAGCAGTAAGGAAGGACCCGGGCGGCGGTTACTTGACGCAGGGGATGCTGGTCGCCGTCATCTGGCTGAGGTCGGTCGGCGCGGGAGCGCGGTCGCCGCTGCCCGTGGCGGCCACCGCGGTCACCTGCCCGGATGCCGACCCATCGGCCGTGGGGCCCGGATGGGCGAGGTAGTCGCTCGCCGGAAACCGCGTTCCCACGGTAAGCCGGATCGTCCCGGGTGACACGGTGTCCCTCGCGGTCGCGGGCACGTGCAGCTGATCGGCCAACATCCGCGCGCCTTCGTCGGCGCCAGGACCGTATTCGACGATGCTGTCGTCGGCCGGGGCCGGGGCCGTGCTCGCGCTGCCCCGGGTGAAACCGCGGTCGGAGAACGCGTCCTCGATCGCGGCGGCCAGCCCATCGCGCGACGCGGCGTTGACGACGTCAAGAACGACCGGCTTGGACAGCGCGGGCGGTGGGGTGCTCGACGGCCCGGCATCGACCGCGGCCGGTGTGTCCGAGAAGAATCGCTCGTGAACGATTCGCCGGATGGTCGGAACGTCGACGAGGTTGACGTCGGATCCGTTGGGATCCTTGGAAAAACCGGAGATCGGCAGGGTGTAGAGGGACAGCGGCCGGTCGCTCAGCTGCGAAGACCGCGCCGCGAAACCGAGAAGGTCCAAACCGGCGTCGACGGCGACGTTGTCGCGGGCCACCTGCACCAGTCTGCGCATTGCGCTCAGGCTGGACAGGGCACCGCCGTCTCGGACCGCCTTGACCAAGGACACCAGGAACGCCTGCTGGCGTCGCGTCCGGTCGAAGTCAGTGAAGGAGCCGTCGTTCTCGTCACGCCGCTGGCGCACGAAGGCCATCGCCTGCGCGGCATCGATCCGCTGCACCCCTTGGTGGAAGTCCGCACCCGAATAGCTGTCGACGGTGTCGGCGTTGAGGCACACCGTGATCGGCTCGACGACCTTCGCGATCTGGAAGAACGCGCCCAGCGTGACTTCGACGAAGTGGTCGACCGAGATGCCCAACAAATCGTTGACGGTGCCGATTTCTGCCTTGCGGCCGGCCTCGCGGGCGGTCTGCTCGCGAGCGGCCAGATTGGTCGCGCCCGCGCCGTCCGAATTGCCGGCCGCCTGGGAATTCAGGGACTGCTGATAGGCCAGCCCGTAGGCTTGCTTGACCTTGCCTTTGCACACCGATCCTGGACAGCCCGACAGATCCACGTAGTCGTCGCGGGGAATCGACACCGCGGTGACCGGCCCGTCCCCACCCGAAATGTGGACGACTATCAGCACATTCGCGTTGTAGCCCCCGGAGCTCTCATCGCCCGCGTGCAATGCCTCATACATTTCCTGCGGCAGCGGCTGGCCATTCTGATCCAATCGGCTGTCCAAGCCCATGAGCAGAATGTTCTGATCGGCGCCGGCCGGCGTCTGTGCATTCGGAAGTACGTGGGAGATGATGATCTTGCCCACTGCCGTGTGGTAGCCGGTCCACCCGATGGCGGTAATGGCC
Source organism: Mycobacterium sp. (assembly GCA_035693385.1). Taxonomy (GTDB): domain Bacteria; phylum Actinomycetota; class Actinomycetes; order Mycobacteriales; family Mycobacteriaceae; genus Mycobacterium. The sequence continues at coordinate 16,213 of DASSGQ010000148.1, read as the reverse complement.
ATCACGAAAGCCGAAGCCATGCTGGCCAGCAGCCGCCCTTTCAACACCACCAGGCGCTGGGGTTGACCAGATTCGCTGCTGCTCATAATGACTCACCATTGTGGTCGACCACCCGGCGAATCCCCGGTAACCGGAACCGCGAGCCATTCGCAAATAGGGAGTTACCGCGGGCCGGACGACGTTCAGCGCACGAGGGCGGGCGTCTTCACGGTTTGGTGGCCGTCACGAAGCTGTTCGTGAACGGCCGGTCCTCGGATTGCGGCGCACGTCCCAGTCGCAGCGCCTCCTCGCGGGCGTTCACCGTCCGGCTCGTCCAGCCCTGCGCTGTGAACCAGTCGGCGGAATCCGGACGTCCGTCGTCGTCGAACCAGAGGTCGAAGGGGTTGAACGAGGTGTCGTGGCCGCGCGCGGCGCGCTTGGCCCGCAGCTGCTGCCACCTCTCTTCGGCCTCGCGGCGCTTGTCTTCGTCGACCCCGAAGATTTCTACGGCCACCCGGCTGGCCGGTCCGCTCAGCCGGTCGATCGAGGCGAACATCGACTCCTGAGCGGCGGCCGGCAGAAACGGCAATAGCCCTTCGGCGAGCCAGGCCGTCGGCTGGTTGGCATCGAACCCGGCGTCACGCAGCGCCTGGGGCCAATCGTGGCGCAGGTCGACCGCCACGGGTCGCCGGTCGGCGATTGGAGCGGCGCCCTGACCGGCCAGCGTCGCGGTCTTGTACTCCAGCACCTTGGGCAGGTCGATCTCGTAGACGACGGTCCCGTCCGGCCAGTCCAGCCGGTAGGCGCGGGAATCCAGGCCGGCGGCCAGAATCACGACCTGCCGGATACCGGTGGCGACGGCCCCGGCGAAGTACGCGTCGAAGAAATGGGTGCGCACCGCCTGGTAATCGATCATCTGCTGGGCATCGACCGCGAGATCCGGATCGGTCCCCTCCCCCGAGTCGTCATCCGGCTCGGGGACCCACCAGGCCGCCACCTGCTCCCGAACCCCCTCGAGTTCGGGAGTAGACACCAGCAGTTCGGCGAATCGGTCCCGGATCAGCGGGTCGGCGCTGGCCGTCTCGGCGGCGCGGGCCAGCGCAACCATCACCGCGGTGGCGCCGACGCTGGTCGCGATGTCCCACGAGTCATCGGCCGTGCGCGCCACTACAACCGCTCCGCGGTGACAAACTCGGCGAACGCATCCTTGTCGTCGCCCATGGGCACGCCGTCAACCGAGCGGCCCAGCCGCCGCATCTCGTCCAACGCACTCTGCGCCGTGGCCCGCCAACCGTGGCCGTTGAGCCAGTCGGCGAGAACAGCCCGGTCCTCGTCGTGGTAGATCAGCTCCTGGATGTCAACGGCCTGCTCGAAGCCGAGCGTGTCGGTCACCTTCTTGAACCGCTCGCGCATTTGTTGCCGCCGATCCTCGCCGTGCAGGGGCGAGGTTTCGGCCGCGATCCGGCTGCCCGCCGCGCTGAGCTCGCCGACCTGGGTGAACAGCTTGTCCTGTGCCTCGGCCGGCAGGTACATCAGCAGCCCCTCGGCCAGCCAGGCGGTTCGCGCAGCGGGGTCAAAACCCGCGGCTCGCAACGCGGCGGGCCAGTCCTGACGCAGGTCGATGGGTACCTCACGGCGCTCGGCGCCCGGGTTCACTCCGTTTTCGGCCAATGTCGTGGATTTGTACGCCAGCACCTTCGGCTGATCGATCTCATACACAGCGGTGTCGGCCGGCCAGTCCAGACGGTAGGCGCGTGAATCCAGCCCCGACGCCAGGATCACGATCTGACGGATCCCGTCGGCGGCAGCGGCCAAGATATAGGTGTCGAAGAAGTTGGTCCGAACCGCTTGGTAGCTACGCATGTGCTGGATGGTTGCCGCGGCCTCGGCGTCGATGGCCTCGACCTTGGCCACCATCGACGGGTCGAGCATCGCCTCCCACATCACGTTGGCGCCCGCATTGGTGACCAGCAATCGGGCGTAGGGGTCGCGGATCAACGAGTCCGGCCGTTCGGTCTCGACGGCCCGGGCAGCGGCCACCATCACCGCGGTACTCCCGACGCTGGTCTTGATGTCCCAGGTGTCGTCGTGCGTGCGCATTGTGCTCATGACGTGCTCCCGCTCTGTGCGTGTTGGGATCTCGGTTAATCGGAAGGCCCGCCGAGACGCGCTCGCAGCAGTGTGCTGCGCACCGCCTCGTCGTCCAGGTCGTCGGGCACCGGCCGGCCCAGTCGCGCCATCTCCTCGCGATTGTTGACGCGCCGCACCTGCCAACCGTGGTCAACCAGCCACTGGACGGCATCCGAACGGTCGGGTTCGTGGTAGGTCAACGCCTGGACGTTGACATCCAGGCCGAGTCGCTCCCGCATCCGCAGCCAACGCTGCGTGTTGCCCTTCGAGTTCAGGCCGAAGGCCTCGACGGCGACCCGGCTACCCGGGGCACTGAGTGCGGTGAACATCTCGAAGAGCCGGTCCTGGGCGTCGCTGGGCAGGTAGGGCAGCAAGCCCTCGGCAAGCCACGCGGTCGGTTGGGTGCGGTCGAATCCCGCGGCCGTCAGCGCCGCCGGCCAGTCGTGGCGCAGGTCCACCGGGACCGGACGCCGGTCGGCGGTCGGAACCGCGCCATGCGATTCCAAAATTCCGGTCTTGTACTCCAGGACCTTGGGCTGGTCGATCTCATAGACCGCGGTACCCGCCGGCCAACTCAGCCGGTAGGCACGGGAGTCCAGGCCGGCGGCCAAGATCACCACCTGTCGAATCCCGGCGCCGACGGCGTCGGCGAAGTACTCGTCGAAAAAGTGGGTGCGCACCGCCTGATAGGCGATGCCCAGGCGGTGCACCCGTTGTCCGTGCTCGTCGCCGTCCAACCAGGCCAGCTCGGAGTCAGTCAACCGCGCCCACGCGGGGCCGGCCGACGACACCAAGATTTGGGCGAAGTCGTCGCGGATCAGCGGGTTAGGTCCGGCCGTTTCCACCGCACGCGACGCGGCGACGCCCAGCGCGGTGGCGCCGACGAGTTCGGTGATCTCCCAGCTGTCGCCGGCGGTCCGTAGTGAAGGCGGTAACGAGGCATCCAGATCAGTCATGTCGGGACCATGCTACCGAGTAAGTTAGTTAGGCTATACGCCTTGTGCGCGACGTCACTGCGACGGATCGAGTTGTGTGCCCGTGCTAGGCCTCGGATCGCCAGAGCGCACCTTCGAGGAGCTGCCGCAGCGTGTCGGTCACGGCCAACATCTCTTCGTAGGTCCGGACATAGCCGGCGTACAACCCCACGCCGCAGAGCACGACCAACAGCGTCTCGACCAATGCGGACGCATCGATGTCGGTCACGATCTCGCCCCGTTCAATCGCTTCGTTGACGGCGCGTGTCAGAAATTCGCGGGTAATTAGCACGGCGTCATTTTCGGCTGCCACCAGTTCCGGATGCCGCTGCGATTCGAGCACATTAGTAACCAGAAATGCCGACGCCGACGGATTTACCGAATTCGCACGCACCGCGTCGGAGATGAACGCCGTCAGGCGCGCCATCAGGGTGACCTCGCACGCGGCACGTTCGATGCCGGCAGCGACAACAAGCTCGTTGGCTTGGGCCACCACCTCCCGGTAGAGCGCCCGCTTGCTCGAAAAGTAGTGATTGATCGCCGGTCTGGTCAGATCGGCTCGCGAGGCGATCGCCTGGAAAGTCGCTCCGTCGTAACCACGCTCGCTGAACACCTGACGGGCCGCGTGCAAGATGCGCTTGCGCGTGTCATCTGCCTTCGCGGCGGGCGGACGGCCCGGCCGGCGACCTGCCGTCGGCGGCATTATTAAAGTGTGCCACCGCCATGATGTGGCATTAACGCGTTCGGCGGAATATTGCCAAATTTTCCAGCTTGGTAGTCCTCCAACGCCTCGATCAATTCCTCGCGGGTGTTCATCACGAAAGGCCCGTAGTGGAATACCGGCTCGCGAATGGGCTGCCCGCCCAGCAGCAGCACATCAATTGACGTCGTCCGCGTCGACTCCTGCGTCCGATCGGCGCCGACGGTGATCCGGTCACCGGGCCCGAGGACGGCCAATTGACGTGAGCGAATCGGGTGACCGACCGGACCGACGTAGCCGCTCCCGGACAACACGTACACCAACGCGTTGAAATCGCGCCGCCACGGAATGTTGAGGCGGCCGCCGTTTTCGATCGTGACGTGCGCCAACGTGATCGGCGTGTGGGTGACTCCGGGTCCGCGGTGACCGTCGATCTCACCGGCGATGATGCGGACCAGCGCTCCTCCGTCGTCGGAGGCGAGCAGTTTGGCGTCGCCGCCTTCGATGGCCTGGTACCGAGGTGCGGTGAATTTGTCTTTCTTCGGCAGGTTCACCCACAGCTGGACGCCGTGGAAGAGGCCGCCGCTTTCGACCAGTTCGGCGGGCGGGGTCTCGATGTGCAGGATCCCCGAACCGGCCGTCATCCATTGCGTCGCGCCGTCGGCGATCAGGCCGCCGCCCCCATGGGAGTCCTGGTGCGCGAACTTGCCGTCGATCATGTAGGTGACGGTTTCGAACCCGCGGTGCGGGTGCCAATCGGTGCCCCTGGGCTCGCCCGGCTCGTAGTCGACCTCACCCATCTGGTCCATATGTACGAATGGGTCCAGAGCGGCGTCGCTGACCCCGGCAAACGCGCGGACCACGGGGAAACCCTCGCCCTCGTAGCCCCGGGGGCCGGTGGTGATCGACCGGACCGGCCGTTCGGTGTCGCCGGGGCCGGGCGGGCCGACCCGCGGCAACGTTATGGTGTCTGCGGTAATAGCAGGCATATTTTCCTCCTTTGTTCAGAGCTACTCATATAACCGGACCGCAGTCCAGTTATTCCCTTCGCTGCAAGGAGGCGCGATGCCGGGTGCACCGGAGCGACCGACGCGGGTCAGGTCCATGCCGTGAGCGAACACGTGGATGACGAACCCGGGCCCCCGGAGGCTCCCGCTCCCGCGGCCGGCGGACGCTTCGGGGCGTCGATCAGGAAGTCGGGCTACCTGCAAAAGTGGCTGTTACTGGGCATCACGATCGGTGGCGTCGCGGGCCTTGGAGCCGTCGTCTTCTATCTGTTGCTGAAATACACGTCCGAGTTTCTGCTCGGGTACCTGGCCGGCTACCACATCCCGACGCCCGTCGGGGAGGGCGGCAGCCATGGTTCGGCCGGCTTTCAGCGTCCGTGGGCGATCCCGTTGGTGACGACGGCCGGAGCGCTGCTGTCCGCGCTGATCGTGGCGAAGCTCGCCCCGGAGGCCAGCGGCCACGGCACCGACGAAGCCATCGAGGCGGTGCACGCCGATCCCCGCGCGATCCGCTTTCGGGTGGTGCTGGTGAAGATGGTCGCCAGCGCGCTGACGATAGGCTCGGGCGGCTCGGCGGGGCGCGAAGGCCCGACGGCACAGATATCGGCAGGCTTCAGCTCGCTGCTCACCCGACGGCTCAACCTGTCCGACGAGGACGGGCGGATCGCAGTGGCGCTGGGCATCGGCGCCGGCATCGGCGCGATCTTTGCCGCGCCGCTGGGCGGGGCGGTGCTTGCCGCGTCGCTCCCGTACCGCGACGACTTCGACTACCGCTGCCTGCTGCCGGGTTTCATCACCTCCGGCACGGCGTATGCGGTGCTTGGGGCTTTCCTGGGGTTCGATCCGCTGTTCGGCTACATCGACGCCGAGTACCGCTTCGAACGGGCGTGGCCGCTGTTGTGGTTTGTGGTGATCGGTCTGGTCGCGGCGGCGATCGGCTACCTGTACGCCCGGACATTCCACGCGTCGGTGCGGCTCACCCAGCGGCTGCCCGGCGGTCCGGTGCTCAAGCCGGCGTTGGGCGGGCTTCTGGTCGGGCTGCTGGGACTGCTGATTCCGCAGATCCTGAGCAGCGGCTACGGCTGGGCGCAGCTGGCCGCCGATCGGGGATCGCTCACGGCGATCCCGTTGTGGATCGTCATCGTCCTGCCGTTCGCCAAGATCGTCGCCACGTCACTGTCGATCGGCACCGGCGGATCGGGTGGACTGTTCGGGCCCGGAATTGTGATCGGCGCCTTCGTGGGAGCCGCGGTCTGGCGGCTGGGTGAACTGTCCGGCCTGCCCGGTGTACCCGATGCGCCGGGGATTTTCGTCGTGGTGGGAATGATGACGTGCTTCGGCAGCGTCGCCCGCGCACCACTGGCGATCATGATCATGGTCGCGGAGATGACGGGTTCGTTCTCGGTGGTGCCCGGGGCCATCCTGTCCGTCGGGATCGCGGCGTTGGTGATGTCGCGCACCAACGTCACCATCTACGAGACGCAGCGACTGACACGTGACACATCCGCGGCCGCCGAGGGCGAGCCGGCCGTCGAAAGCTAGGACTTGCGAAGAGCGGTGCTCGCGGCAACCTTTCGGTGCTCTTACCGGCCTGTCCGGCAGGTCACAGCGAATGAATTTGCTGCACCGGCAGCCGAGCACCCCGACGCGGCTCGGATGCCACGCCGCTGGCTTCGAGCAAACGCACCACCCGGTGGCGGTGCGGCCGCATCGGCTCCAGCAGCTCGAGCATGCCGGCGTCGTCGACCGGCCGGCCCAGCAACGTCCAGCCGATCATCTTCGGGATGTGATAGTCGCCCACCGAAACGGCGTCGGCGTCACCGAACGCACGTTGCGCGGTCTCCGCGGCAGTCCACTCGCCGACGCCGGGCAAGGACATCAATGCTTCTCGCGCCTGCGCGGTCGTCCTCGTCACCAGCCGTTCCAGCGAAGCTGCCCGCCGCGCGCAACTCACCACGGTCTGAGCCCGTCGGGGATCGACGTTGGCGCGATGAAATTCCCACGACGGGATGTTTCGCCATGCCTCGGCAGACGGCGGTACCCGCATGCCGGCCGGGGCGGGTCCGGGTGCAGGCGTCCCGTTCCTGGACACCAGGAGACGCCACGACCGAAACGCGTCGGCGCCGGGTACCCGCTGCTCGATGATCGCCGGAATGAGGGCTTCGAGCACCAATCCGGTGCGGCCCAGGCGCAGATGCGGAACCCGTCGGTGCGCGGCGGCAACCGTCGGGTCGCGCGGCACGAAGTCCGAGGCGTCGTCGTCGGCGCCCAGCAGCGCGGGCAGCATTTCGATGAACTCCTGGGCACCGGAACCCCACGCCACGCAATGGGCCGCGTCGGGTGCCGCGCGGCTGATCCGCGCTGTGACGGGCCCGGTGGGCAGCAGGCTGGTCCGCCAGATAGCGCCTTCTGCACCGGCAGCCTGGAAGCACGGATCGCGGGGACCGCGGCGCAGCGGCGCCAGCGTATGCCCGAAGCTGAGCTGACCGGGCAACCTGACCGTGCGCGCGCTCTCCACCGATAACCTGCAATCCGGTTAGGTCATAGGCGGTTCTCCGACCGCCTAGTTTGACCGTGAACTATGTCCCAAGACAATATTGCGATGTGATGACGCCCTTCGATGGCCCGCACACCGAACTTGCCTGGATGTTTCTGCAGAGCCTGTGTGAGGGGGGTGACCTCGACGAGGGGTTCGCGCTACTCAGCGACGACTTCACCTATTGGAGCCTTTTCACCCGGGTCTCGTTCGATAAGAAGACCCTGCGGCAAGCGGTGAACTGGCGCAAAAAGCACCTCGAACTCGGCGTCGACCTGCTGCGCTGCATCAGCGAGGGCGGTTCGGTAGTCGTCGAAGGCCATGCCACCGGCACCAGCGCCAAGGGAGTCGCATACGACAGCCCATTCGCCTGCATCTTCGAGATTCGCGACGGGCTGATCATCTCGATGCGCGAATACAGCGACACCCGATCGCAGGCCGAGGCGCTGCCCGAGTCGCCCACTCGGGTGTATTAGGCCACGCTGATTTCGGCCTTGTTCGGGTAGAACGCGACGTGGCCCGCGATCGCCGCAACGGCTGGGTAGGGCTGTTCGTACGTCCAGATCACATCTTCGACGGTGTAGCCGTCGGCGGTGGTCACGCTGTAGTAACTGGCGTCGCCCTTGAACGGGCAGTAGGTGCTGGTGTCGGTGCGGGTCAGCCGGTCCTGCACCACGTCGCCCAGTGGAATGTATTGCACCACAGGCAAAGTCGCCTCGCGCAATTCCAGCGCGGCCGTCGTGTCCGCGACCAGCTCGCCATTGACGCGAACCTGCACCCGTCCCTTGGTCGGCTCGATGGTGATGGGGTGCCCGGCGCTGGGCTCTAGGACTTGTCGGTGAGCCATGATTGCTTCCTCCTCAGATGCAGATGCCCCTTCCAACGCCGGCCGGCGTCGAACGCTTCCCGGCGTCACGCGGCATCAAGCGGGCCCGAACGCATACCGGTGGTATTGCGCCATCGTCCGCAACACGGGGACCACCGCCATCACCCTGCCCACCTGGCGCGCGACCGGTGAAACCAGGTCGAACGTATCGCTGTCGAACACCGATTCCCACACCAACAGGCGCACTCCGGCTACCGCGTCGACGATGTCGCCGGGCCCGTCGATTCCCCACTGCAACGTCGACCCCGACCGGCGAACCACGGCGTTGATCCACTGGGTGCGGATACCGAAGGTGTTGAACGCATCGAATTGCAGTTCGCCGGAGGGAAATCGGTCGACGACTCGGCGCAGCAGCGCCAACCCGTCGTCCTTGCTCAGGTACATCGTCAGGCCCTCACCGATGAACAGGGTGGGCCCGTCGGCCGCGATGTCGGCCAGCCAGGACGGATCCGTCACCGACGCCGGCAGCATCCGATAATTCGCGCGGCCCGGATACACCCGCTCGCGCAGCCCGATGACGTCCGGGTAGTCGACGTCGTACCACCACACCCCGGGACCGGGATCCACCCGATACACCCGGGCGTCCAGGCCACAACCCACATGCAGCACGACGGCTTGCTCGTGCACGGCCAGGAACTGGCGCGTCCAGTTGTCGAAGTGCGCGGTGCGGACCGCCACCGACGGCGCCCGCAGCGGGGTGATCGTCGTTTTGTCCCAGTCGTAATCGATCTGCGCCACCGCGGCTTTGGCGAAGTGGTCGTTCAGAATCGACCGCGGTGCGTCGGCGTCGAGCGCTTTGGCGTACAGCGTCGCCAGCATGGTCTGCGGCGGCCCGTGCAGGTCGACCGGAATGCGTTCCACCGGGCCGAGCCTATTCGGCCTGTGCGGTGCGGTTCTGCGTGTCTCTTCGGGCGGTCTGCGCGCCCTTCAGTGCGGCCCAGAACTGCGCCGCCTCGCGGATGGATACCTCGACCGGACGCGGCTGCCAGCCCAATTCCCGCTTCGCCTTGCTGCTGTCGACGTCGGCTTCTGCGCGCATCATGCGCACCGAGTTCAGGCTGAGTTCGGCATCCTTGCCGGTGAGCCGGGCCTTCAGGCTGCCCAGCGCACCCAGCGCGTACAGCATCGGCACCGAAATCGAGCGTCGCGGCGGCGGCACACCGGCCTCGTCGGCCGCGATCCGCACGACGTCGCGCAGCGCGATCATCCGTTCGGAGATGAGGTAACGCTCGCCGACGCGCCCACGCTCGGCGGCCAGGATCATGGCGCGGGCGGCATCGTCGACGCCGACGACTTCCAGTTGGATGCCGTCCATCGTGAACGGCAACTTGCCGAACACCGCGCCGGCGATGAACGCACCATGCGTGGTGCGGCCCCAATCGCCGCTGCCGTAGGTCGTGGAGACACACATCGCGACGGCGGGCAACCCCGCGTCGGCCACGTACCGCATCACCAAGTCTTCGGCCTGCACCCGCGACTGCACATAAGGAGTCAGCCCGCGCGAGCCGATGACGTCCTCCTCCGTCGCCACGTGCCCGTGTCGCCGGCCCACCGTCGCGTAGGTGCTGGTGAAGACGAACCTGCGCAGGCCGGACTGTTGCACGGCGACGTCGAGAACGTTGCGCAGGCCCTCGACGTTGGTGCGGAACAGCGGCGACGGGTCGCGCAACCAGGCGCGAGTGTCGACGACGCAGTAATACACGTCGTCGACACCGTCCATTGCGGCCCGCAACGCGGCGGTGTCGAACACGTCGCCATGAAAGCGGGTGCACCGAGTGGGCGAAAGGTCGTCGATGGCACGGGTATTGGCGGTCGGGCGCACCATGGCGCGAACTTGGGCGCCGTCGGCGACAAGCCGGCGGGTCACGTGGGACCCCAGAAAACCGTTGGCGCCGACGACCAGCTTGGGTTTGGTGCTCACGGAGCCCTCTTGCGTCACGGCTACCCGCCGTTCTCGCGCATCCAGCGCGCGGCGTCGTCGTCCAGCGTGCCCAGGGCCTGCGCCTTGCGGCACCACTTCATCCCCGCCCGCAGAAAACGCAACGGGTTGTAGATATCTTCTTGACGACGCCACTGACCATCACCGGCGTAGGTGATGATGGAGATGTTGGTCGCGCTGACGACGGTCCCGTCGCCGGGATCGGCCATCGGGTTGTCCAGCTCGCAGATGACCCGGCCGGTGGGCTCGTCGATGACCGACCACAACGACGGGAACGCGACCATGTGGCTGCCCGGGAAGGTGGTCATCGTTCGCTGAATCCAGTCGCGCACCTGCTCGCGACCTCGCATGGTGCCGGCCGCGTGCTCGATGTACTCGACGTTCGGCGTGTACTGCTCGACCCAGGCGTCCCAGTCTCGCGTCTTGGCGGCCCTGGCGACCGTTTCCTCGAACTTCTCGAATGCGGCGGACAGTTCGCTGCGGGAGAACCCTCGCGTGCTCACGAGGGTTCCGTCGCACCGTTACACGTCATCGCCGGAGTGTAACCTGGGGAACGCCATCGACTCCCGAGCGCGTTATCGGTTGAGTTACCGCATCAGTGGGGACCAGGTGTACTCAGGAGGACACGAGCATGACGAACACCCAGAAAGCCATCCTTGCAGGCGGCTGCTTTTGGGGAATGCAAGACCTGATCCGCAAGCAGCCCGGAGTGCTTTCGACCCGGGTGGGCTACAGCGGCGGCGACACCCCCAACGCGACCTACCGCAATCACGGCACGCACGCCGAGGCCGTCGAAATCGTCTACGACCCGTCGGTGACCGATTACCGCGCGCTGCTGGAGTTCTTCTTCCAGATCCACGACCCGACAACCAAGAACCGGCAGGGCAACGACAGGGGCACCAGCTACCGGTCGGCGATCTACTACCTCGACGACGAGCAGAGGCGAATCGCGCTGGACACCATCGCCGATGTCGAGGCGTCGGGCCTGTGGCCGGGCAAGGTGGTGACCGAGGTCAGCCCGGCCGGCGAATTCTGGGAGGCCGAGCCTGAGCACCAGGACTACCTGGAGCGCTACCCCAACGGCTACACCTGTCACTACGTGCGCCCCGGCTGGAAGCTGCCGCGCCGCGCAACCGCCGGCCAATAACCGGCTTCAGCGCGGGCGCACTACAACCCGTCCGCCGTTCTTCGGGGTGTACGCGACCCCCCGGCAGTGCCATCGCTCCCCCGGATCGGTCGTGGTCTCAATGGTGAAGTTGCGCAACACCGTTCGCAGCACCACGTCCATCTCCATGTTGGCGAACGCGGCGCCCACACACCGCCGGGTGCCGCCTCCGAAGGGGATCCACGCGAAGGCCGACGGCTTGCCTCCGATGTAGCGTTGCGGATCGAAGCGGCCCGGGTCCGCGAAGACGTCGGGGTCGTCGTGTATCTGCGAGATGCCGACGATGATGGAATCCCCATGGGGAATTACCCATTCGCCGAGTTGGTAAGCCGGCTGATACACACGGCGAGCGGCGAAGTCGATGACCGTCCTGGCCCGCTGGACCTCCAGGATCGTCGCCTGGCGCAGCTCGTTCCCACCACCCTGAGCGCCGTTATCGGCCTCTTCGACCAGGGCCGCCAGTACATCGGGGTGCCGGCTCAGCCGCTCGAACGCCCACGCCAGCGTGGCCGCCGTCGTTTCGTGGCCGGCCGCCAGCAAGGTGAGTAGTTCGTCACCAATGTCCTTGCGCGACATGGCCGAGCCGTCCTCGTAGGTGCTGCGCAGCATCAGCGCGAGCACATCGGTTCGATCGGCGAGATTCGGATCCGCCCGCTCGGCCGCGATCAGCTTGTCGAGGACGACGTCGTACTGCCCGCGCCACTCGTCCAGCCGGGCCCATGGGCTGAAGCGGCCATAATTCCGTTTGGGCTTGGGCAGCGGGGCCACCCGCGAGCCCAGCGTGACCCACGGCGGGATGAGGCGGCGCAGCTCGTCGAGTTCGGCGCCGTCGGCCCCAAAGATTGCGCGCAAGATCGCGTTGAGCGTGATGCGCATCATCGATGGCAGCGTGGCAAACGGCCGGCCTTCGGGCCAGCCGGCAGTCTCGCGCAGGGTCTCTTCTTCGATGATGGCCTCGTAGTTCTTCATGCTCTTGCCGTGGAACGGCGGCGCCAGCAACCGCCGCCGGCGGCGGTGATCGTCTCCGTCGAGCCCGAACACCGAGCCGGAACCGAACAGCCGGCTCAAATTGGGCTGGATGTTGCCGAGTTCGTCGGGGCTGGTGGTGAAGACCTGTTTCGCCAGCTGCAAGTCACCGACCACCACGACCCGGCCGTAAATGGGGACATTCAGTGTGAAGACGTTGCCGTAACGGCGCGTCACCCGTTTGATCATCCCGCGCCGCGAGGTGGCGAAGAGCAGGCCGCACACGACCTTCGGGATTCGGGTCGCCGGGGGCAACCTGACGGCAAGGGGCGCCGGCGGGGAACTGAGTACTTCGCTCATGGCGGTGATGCTCCCAATATCTGCCCCGGAGTAGGGGTGGTACGTCCGTGTACCGCAGACCTTTCCCGGTACGGTACTCTGTGGTACCAAACCTGACAAGGTGCCGTATCCACCGAAGGGGGTGCCGGCCGTGATCTCAGCGGTGACCGCCGCGGCGGACGACGCGGTTCTCGGGAGCCCTCCGGCCACCAACGATCCGTTCCGGCTTCGGTTGCTCGATGGCCTCGCCACCTCGATCGGCGAGCGTGGCTACCGCGCCAGCACGGTCGCCGACATCGTCCGCCACGCCCGCACCTCCAAGCGCACCTTCTACGACCAGTTCGCCAGCAAGGAACAGTGCTTTCTGGAGCTGTTGCGCGCCGACATCGAGAAGCTCGGCGAGAGCATTCAGGTGGCGGTCGATCCCGACGCCGACTGGCATCAACAGATTCGTCAGGCCGTCGAGGCCTATGTCGGATACATCGAGTCCCGCCCGGCCATCACCCTGAGCTGGATTCGTGAGCTTCCGTCGCTGGGTGCCGTCGCTCGACCCGTCCAGCGCCGCGGGTTGCAGTTGCTGTCCAACCTGCTGATCGACCTCAGCGCCAGCCCGGGATTCCGGCGCGCTGACCTGCCGCCGTTGACCGCGCCGCTGGCCGTGATCCTGCTGGCCGGGCTGCGTGAACTGACCGCGCTGGCCGTCGAAGACGGCAGACCCACGCGAGAGATCGTCGCGCCGGCCGTGGACGCATCCATCGCCTTGCTCGGCCCCCGACACTGAGCCGAGACCCGGGCCGGGAATGAGTCCCACCCCACGCCGTTCCGGCCTGTATCGTCGCCGGGCTGGACTCAATTGCCCGGCTCCTCCTCAGGCCGTTCCGGCCTGCATCGTCGCCGGGCTAGGCTCGATTGCGGACCCTAGGCACGGAGGATTGCGATGCGGCTATCGACCCGTAATCAGCTCACCGGAACGATCACCGAGGTCGATCTCGGCAGCGTAATGGCCATCGTGAAAGTCAAACTCGACGGCGGCGGCCAAATCGTCACGTCCTCGGTCACCAAGGACGCCGCCACCAGCCTCGGCCTCACGGTCGGCCAGCCGGCGACGGTGTTCATCAAGTCCACCGAAGTCACCATCGGCGTCGAGTAACCGACATGACGCCGACGATGCGCGCGGAGCGTTTCTACGCGGACACCAAAAAGATTGCGCTGGAAGATGTTCCGATCCCGCAGCCAGGGCCCGGCGAAGTGCTGGTCAAGGTGGCCTTCTGCGGGATCTGCCACTCGGACCTGAGCCTGATCAACGGGACCTTCCCGGCGCAGGCGCCCGTGGTGACGCAGGGCCACGAAGCGTCGGGCATCATCGCGGAAGTCGGCCCGGACGTATCCGGCTGGGCCGAGGGCGACCGGGTGGTGGTTGCCGCCGGGCGGCCCTGCCAGAAATGCCCGAACTGCCGTCGTGGCGATGTGATGAACTGCCTGCGAATCCAATTGATGGCCTTCGCCTACGACGGCGCGTGGGCCGAATACACCGTGGCGCAGGCGGCGGGCCTAACCCGGGTGCCGGACAACGTCCCGTTGGAGCAGGCCGCGATCCTGGCCGATGCGGTGTCGACGCCCTATGGAGCCGTCGTCCGAACGGGCAAGGTGTCGGTCGGCGAATCGGTCGCGGTGTGGGGTGTCGGCGGTATCGGCACCCACATCGTGCAGCTCGCACGGTTGGTGGGCGCCGTGCCGGTAATCGCGATCGACATCAACCCGGCGGTGATGGACCGGGCCCTGGCGGTCGGCGCGGACTATTCGTTCGACTCCCGCGACGACGCGCTCCGGGACAAGATCGCCGAGATCACCGGCGGCAGACTGCTGGATGTGGCCTTCGACGCCGTCGGCCTGAAGGCGACGTTCGAGCAGGCACTGGGCTGTCTGACCTCCGCGGGCCGACTGGTGGCCGTCGGGATGAGCGCGGAGGCGCCGACCATCGGGCCCACGTCCATGTTCGGGTTGACCCGTAAGCAGGTGCTCGGCCACCTCGGCTATCAGAACGTCGACATCGAAACCCTGGCGAAGCTGGTTTCGGCTGGGCGCCTTGATCTTTCACGCTCGATCAGCGAGATCGTGGCGCTGGAAGACATTTCGCTGGGCATCGAGAAACTGGAGCGCCAAGACGGCAACCCCATCCGCATCCTGGTCAAGCCCTGAGGAACGTCCGGATCCGGTCGAGTACCAGCTCGGGTCGTTGCTCGACGATCCGGTGGCCCGCGCCCTCGACCAGCTCGACCTGGAAATCTCCCATGCGGTCGGCATACCCGGAATCCATCGAGCCTGCGTTCAGTGCTACCCAAAGTCGAAAAATCGCACCCTACACGCAGGCTCGGCGCCGTCAGCGCAGGCTCACGCGGCGACCGGAACCCGATCGGCCGGCTTGCCGACCTCGGACTTCCGCAGCCATGAGTCCGGGAAGGACAGCCTGACGATCTTGCGCACCACGGTGGCGAACTGTCGCGGCAGCGGGCCCCGGTTGTACGGGATGCCGTAGCGTTCGCAAATCTCTTGCACCTCGGGCGCGATCTCGCCGTACCGGCGCGCCGGCAAGTCCGGGAACAGGTGGTGCTCGATCTGGTGCGACAGGTTGCCGGACATCAGATGAAAGAGCTTGCCCCCGGTGAGGTTCGCCGAGCCGAGGACCTGGCGGAAGTACCACATGCCGCGCGACTCGTCCTTGGTCTCCTCGACGGTGAATTCCTGTGTCCCGTCCGGGAAATGGCCGCAGAAGATGATCATGTACGACCACACGTTGCGCATCAGGTTGGCCGTGAGGTTGCCCGCGAGCACGAACGGGGCGAACGGTCCGGCCAGCAGCGGGAACGCCACATAGTCCTTGAGCGTCTGCCGGCGCGTCTTCTTCCAGATTGCCCGCAGCACCTCACGCTTGTCGCGCAGCCGGATCTCTCCGGAGCGAATGCGCTCGGTTTCCATCTCGTGCAGCGCAACGCCGTATTGGAACAACACCATCAGCAGGAACGCGTAGACCGGGTTGCCCAGGAAGTACGGCTCCCAGGGCTGGTCCTCGCTCATTCGCAGGATGCCGTAGCCGATGTCGCGGTCCATTCCCACGATGTTGGTGTGGGTGTGGTGCATGTAATTGTGCGAATGCCGCCATTGATCGGCGGGGCACGCCGTG
The DNA here is from genome assembly GCA_035693385.1 of Mycobacterium sp. Taxonomy (GTDB): domain Bacteria; phylum Actinomycetota; class Actinomycetes; order Mycobacteriales; family Mycobacteriaceae; genus Mycobacterium. The sequence goes on along the minus strand of DASSGQ010000148.1, from coordinate 411 downwards.
TCCCACTCGAAGGAACGGCCGGAGATCGTCGGGTCGCGCATCCAGTCGTACTGGCCGTGCATGATGTTGTGACCGATCTCCATGTTGTCCAGGATTTTCGACACACCCAGCATCGCGGTCCCCAGCAGCCACGCCGGGGGCAGGAACCCGGCGAACAGCAGCGCGCGGCCGCTGAGTTCCAATGCGCGTTGGGTTTTGATGACGCGGCGGATGTACTCGGCGTCTTTTTCGCCGAGGTCGGCCGTGACGCGTTCCTTGATGGCGTCGAGCTCGCGACCGAACGCGTCGGCCTGCTCGGGGGTCAGGGTGATCGTGTTCTTTGACATGGCTTTGCCCTCTCAAAGGGTTGTTAGAGCGACAAGTCGACGTCGCCGACTGGGACGGACACGCAGATCTGCACGTCCTCGTCGG
>DASSGQ010000147.1:0-6503 GCA_035693385.1 Mycobacterium sp. | reverse complement strand
ACTACGCCTGGACGCGGGAGAAGGCGATCAGGTTCGCCGAAGAGAACGCGATCCCGATCAACGTCACCAAGCGCTCGCCGTTCTCGATCGACCAGAACGTGTGGGGCCGCGCGGTGGAGACCGGGTTCCTGGAACACCTGTGGAATGCGCCCACCAAAGACATCTACGCCTACACCGAAGACCCCACCCTCAACTGGAGCACGCCCGACGAGGTGATCGTCGGATTCGAGCGCGGGGTGCCGGTGACCATCGACGGCAAACCGGTGTCGATGCTGCAGGCCATCGAGGAACTCAACGCCCGTGCCGGCGCGCAGGGCGTCGGGCGCCTCGACGTGGTCGAGGACCGCCTGGTGGGCATCAAGAGCCGCGAGATTTACGAGGCACCGGGAGCGATGGTGCTGATCACCGCACACACCGAACTCGAACACGTCACCCTCGAGCGTGAGCTGGGCCGCTTCAAACGCCAGACCGACCAGCGCTGGGCCGAACTGGTGTACGACGGGCTGTGGTACTCGCCGCTGAAAGCCGCACTGGAGACCTTCGTCGCCAAGACGCAAGAACACGTCTCCGGCGAGGTGCGAATGGTGTTGCACGGCGGCCACATTGCGGTCAACGGGCGGCGCAGCGCGGAGTCGCTCTACGACTTCAACCTGGCCACCTACGACGAGGGCGACACCTTCGACCAGTCCAAGGCGAAGGGCTTCGTCTACGTACACGGGCTGTCGTCCAAGCTGGCCGCCCGACGGGACCGCCAGTGAGGCGCGAGTGTGAATCTCACGACGCGACACGCCGCGAACACGTCGTGAGATTCACAGTCGCGGCGAGGTGATGGCGAAAAGTGAGCACCAATGAGGGGTCGCTGTGGGGCGGGCGGTTCGCCGACGGTCCGTCCGACGCGCTGGCCGCGCTGAGCAAGTCGACACACTTCGACTGGGTGCTGGCTCCCTACGACGTCGTCGCCTCGCGGGCCCACACGATCGTGCTCTATCGGGCGGGCCTGCTCGACGAAGAGCAGCGCGATGGACTCTTGGCCGGGTTGGACAGTCTCGCCGAGGACGTCGCCGACGGCAGCTTCGGACCGGTGGTCACAGATGAGGATGTGCACGCCGCGCTCGAGCGCGGCCTGATCGACCGGGTCGGGCCCGATTTGGGCGGACGCCTGCGGGCCGGGCGGTCGCGCAACGACCAGGTGGCCACCCTGTTCCGGATGTGGCTTCGCGACGCCGTGCGACGGGTCGCGGCCGGGGCGCTCGAGGTCGTCGGCGCACTGGTCGTCCAGGCCGCCGCGCATCCGACGGCCGTCATGCCCGGTAAGACCCATTTGCAGTCGGCCCAGCCGATCCTGCTGGCCCACCATCTGCTCGCCCACGCCCATCCGTTGCTGCGGGACGTCGACCGCATCGTCGACTTCGACAGGCGTGCGGCGGTATCCCCGTACGGCTCGGGTGCGCTGGCCGGTTCGTCGCTGGGGCTGGACCCTGACGCGATCGCCAGGGATCTGGGTTTTGCCGCCGCCGCCGACAATTCCGTCGACGCGACGGCGGCCCGAGACTTCGCCGCCGAAGCCTCGTTCATCTTCGCCATGATCGGCGTCGACCTGTCGCGGCTGGCCGAGGACATCATCATCTGGAGTTCGACGGAATTCGGCTATGTGAGTTTGCACGATTCCTGGTCCACCGGCAGCTCGATCATGCCGCAGAAGAAGAACCCCGACATTGCCGAGTTGGCTCGCGGTAAGGCAGGACGGCTGATTGGAAACCTGGCCGGGCTGCTGGCGACGCTGAAGGCCCAGCCGCTCGCTTACAACCGTGACCTGCAGGAAGACAAGGAGCCGGTGTTCGACGCCGTTGCCCAGCTGGAGCTGCTGCTGCCGGCGATGGCGGGACTGGTGGCCAGCCTGACCTTCAACGTCGAGCGGATGGCGGCCCTGGCCCCGGCCGGTTACACGCTGGCCACCGATATCGCGGAATGGCTTGTGCGGCAAGGGGTGCCGTTCCGATCCGCGCACGAGGCGGCCGGCGCTGCCGTGCGGGTCGCCGAGCGGCGCGGCGTCGGGCTGGAGGAGCTGACCGACGACGAGCTGGTCGCCATCAGTCCCGAGCTGACGCCGCAGGTCCGCGAGGTGCTGACGATCGAGGGCTCGGTCTCCTCCCGTGACGCGAGGGGCGGCACGGCGCCGACTCGGGTCGCCGAGCAACTCCAGGGTGTCCTGGCGAGCTGTGCCGAGTTGAGGGACGCGCTGCGCCTCAGCAACTGAGACGTCGGTCCCCGCGTCGGCCAGCTTTGACGCCGACTAAAATTTGCCGTAAGCGATCCGGTTGAACCTTTCGGACTCGATCTTCGTCACCAAGGGGTGGGATCCATGAGCGTCATCGCAGGAGTGTTCGGTGCGCTGCCTCCGTACCGCTACTCCCAGCGAGAACTGACCGACTTTTTCGTCAGCATTCCCGATTTCGAGGGTTTCGAAGACATCGTCCGGCACTTGCATGCCAGCGCCAAGGTCAACAGTCGCCACCTGGTTCTGCCGATCGAGCGGTATCTCACGCTCACCGACTTCGGGGTCGCGAACCGAATATTCATCGAAAAGGCCGTGGATCTTGGCTGCGAGGCACTCTTGGGTGCCCTTGACGAAGCGGGCCTGCAACCTCAGGACCTCGACGTGCTGGTCTCGACGACGGTGACCGGCCTGGCGGTCCCGTCGCTGGATGCCCGGATCGCCGGGCGCCTCGGGTTGCGCGACGATGTGCGCCGGGTGCCGCTGTTCGGCCTTGGTTGCGTGGCCGGGGCGGCGGGGGTGGGCCGCCTGAACGACTACCTGCGCGGCGCGCCGGACGACATCGCGGCGCTGGTCTCCGTCGAACTTTGCTCACTCACCTACCCGGGGTACAAGCCGTCGCTGGCCGGCATGGTCGGCAGCGCGCTGTTTGCCGACGGAGCCGCGGCGGTGGTCGTCGTTGGCGAGCGTCGCGCCGAACAGGTGGGCGCCGCCGGCCCGCGCATCGTCGATTCGCGCAGCCATCTGTACCCCGACTCGCTGCGCACCATGGGTTACGACGTTGGCAGCGCCGGGTTCGAGCTCGTGCTGTCCCGCGATGTCGCCGACGTTGTCCGCGAGTATCTGGGCAATGACGTCACCGCGTTTCTGGCCGCGCACGGCCTCACCACGACGGACGTCGGCGCCTGGGTTACTCATCCCGGCGGCCCCAAGATCATCGACGCGATCACCGAGAGCCTTAACCTGCCGCCGCAGGCCCTGGAGCTGACGTGGCGTTCGCTGGGCGAAATCGGCAATCTCTCGTCGGCGTCGGTGTTGCACGTCCTTCGTGACACCATGGCGAAACCGCCGCCGGCTGACAGCCCCGGGCTGATGATGGCGATGGGCCCGGGTTTCTGTTCCGAACTCGTGCTGCTGCACTGGCACTGATCCGGCGGCGACTAGGTGTTTGGGGTATGTGCGCTGGTGGCCATCCCGTCGTACCGTGAAGGCAGCGTCGTTTGGGGCCGCGTTTGGGGCCTCGAGGGAAGTGATGGCGATGGGCGACTCTCGGGGGTGTTCGGGGGTTTTCGGGGTTTGACGAAGGGCGCCACCTGTGCCGGCCGGGGCAGATGACCCGCGGTCGGCCGTCGATACCCTCCGTCCCCACGCGTTATCCGCGGCCGTTGCGAAGGTATCGCTGCATCCATCGGACGGCATCACACCCGTTCGTATGAGTGACATGGGAGGCGGGGTCTCATGAACAGCACCCAAGAAGAGCTGATCGAGGCCCTCAGAAAATCGCTGAAGGAAACCGAGCGGCTGAAGCGGGAGAACCGCCAATACCTGGCTCTGTTTTCCGAGGGGCCCACCGAGCCGGTGGCGGTGGTGGGGATGGCGTGCCGATATCCCGGAGGGGTGGATTCCCCGGAGGCTTTGTGGCAGATGGTCGTTGACGGCCGCGACGTGGTGTCGGAGTTTCCGGGCGATCGGGGCTGGGATTTGCCGGGCCTGTTCGACCCGGATCCCGACGCGGTGGGCAAGTCGTATACGCGGTGCGGCGGCTTCCTGGCGGACGTGGCGGACTTCGATGCCGCGTTTTTCGGGATCGCACCCAGCGAGGCGCTGGCGATGGATCCCCAGCAACGCTTGCTGTTAGAGGTGTCGTGGGAAGCGTTGGAGCGGGCCGGGATTGATCCGCTGTTGCTGCGCGGTTCGGCAACGGGCGTGTTCGCCGGAGTGTTCCACGGCTCCTATGGCGGCCAGGGGCGGGTCCCGGGAGACCTCGAACGGTACGGGCTGCGGGGCTCCACCCTGAGTGTGGCGTCGGGCCGGGTGGCGTATGCGCTGGGGTTGGAAGGCCCGGCGGTGTCCGTGGATACCGCGTGTTCGTCGTCGTTGGTGGCGATACATCTGGCGGCGCAGTCGCTGCGGTCCGGCGAGTGTGGTCTCGCGCTGGCCGGTGGTGTGACCATGATGGCCACGCCGGCGATGTTCATCGAATTCAGTCGACAGCGGGCGCTGGCCGCCGACGGCCGGTGCAAGGCATACGCGGGCGCCGCCGACGGGACCGGGTTTTCCGAAGGCGCCGGTGTGCTGGTGCTGGAGCGGCTGGCCGATGCCCGGCGGTTGGGGCATCCGGTGGTGGCGGTGCTGCGGGGTTCTGCGGTGAATCAGGATGGCGCCTCCAACGGACTGGCGACGCCCAATGGGCCGGCGCAGCAGCGGGTTATCCGAGCGGCGCTGGCCAACGCGCGGCTGGGCGCGGCGGACGTGGATCTGGTGGAGGGGCATGGGACGGGCACCATGTTGGGGGATCCGATTGAAGCCCAAGCGCTTTTGGCGACGTACGGCCAGGACCGGCCGGCGGATTCACCGCTGTGGCTCGGGTCGATCAAATCGAACATGGGGCACACATCGGCTGCGGCGGGCGCCGCCGGAGTGATCAAAGTGGTGCAAGCGATGCGCCACGCGGTGATGCCCAAGACGCTGCACGTGGATGTGCCTACCCCGCATGTGGATTGGTCGGCGGGGGCGGTGTCGTTATTGACCGACTCGCGGCCATGGCCCGCGCAGGACCGGCCGCGTCGTGCCGGGGTGTCGTCGTTCGGGATCAGCGGCACGAACGCGCATGTGATCGTGGAACAGGCTCCATCCGGCCTGGAAAGTGCTGTGGCCGAGCGCGATGACGCGGTGGTGCCGTGGGTGTTGTCGGCGCGGTCGGCTGACGCGCTGGTAAACCAGGCGGCGCGGCTGCTCGCGCATGTGAATGCCCACCCGGACCTGCGTGTGGTGGATATCGCGTGGTCGTTGGTTTCGACGCGGTCGCTGTTCGAGCATCGCGCGGTGCTGGTGGGTTCCGATCGCGACCGGTTGGCGGCGGGGTTGGCGAGCTTGGCCGCTGGTGAGCCGGGCGCCGGTGTGGTCGTCGGTCGGGCACAGCCGGCGGGCAAGACCGTCCTGGTGTTTCCGGGCCAAGGCTCGCAGTGGGCCGGCATGGGAGCCGAGTTACTCGATGGCTCAACGGTATTCGCGGAGCACCTGCACCGATGCGACAAGGCGCTCGCGGAGCACGTGGAGTGGTCGTTGATCGACGTCATCCGCGGTGTGTCCGGTGCGCCGGGCCTCGATCGGGTCGACGTGGTGCAGCCGGCGCTGTGGGCGGTCATGGTGTCGCTCGCCGAGTTGTGGAGATCGATGGGCGTAGTGCCCGATGCGGTGATCGGGCATTCGCAGGGCGAAATCGCCGCGGCCTACGTGGCCGGAGCGCTGTCGCTGGAAGACGCCGCCCGGGTGGTGGCGTTGCGCAGCAGGCTGCTGATGCCCTTGTCCGGCCGGGGCGGCATGGTTTCGATGGCGTGCGGGCTGTCGCAAGCCCGGGAGTTGGTGGCCGCCTGGGGTGATCGGCTGAACATCGCTGCCGTTAACGGTGTTTCGGCAGTGGCCGTTTCCGGTGACGTGGACGCTCTGACGGCGTTGACGCGACGGTGTGAGGACGACAACGTTCGCGTTCGCAAGATCGATGTCGACTACGCATCGCACTCGGTGCACGTCGACGTCATCCGTGAGCCCCTCAACCAAGCGCTGAACGGCCTTGCACCGCAGTCTTCCTCGGTCGCCTTCTTCTCGACGGTGACCGGCGAGCTGATGGACACCGCCGGATTGGACGCCGACTACTGGTATCGAAGCATCCGGCAGACGGTGCGATTCGACCAGGCGGTGGGCAGCGCGTGCGACGCCGGGTATCGAGTGTTCGTCGAATCCAGTCCGCATCCGGTGTTGATTGCCGGCATCGAGGAGACGTTGGGCGATCGCGGCGTCGCTGGCGACGCCGTCGTCATTCCGTCATTGGGTCGCGATGACGGTGGGCTGCAACGGTTGTGGCGTTCGGTGGCGCAGGCACACGTGGTTGGCGTGCGGGTCGATTGGGCCGCGGTGTTTGCGGGGTTGGGTGTTTGTCGGGTGGAGTTGCCGACGTATGGGTTTGTGCGGCGGCGGTTTTGGTTGCCGTTGGAGGTGGTTGGGTCGG
>DASSGQ010000146.1:0-4541 GCA_035693385.1 Mycobacterium sp. | reverse complement strand
GAAAGCCTCGCGGAGATCGCTCGCGGCACGCTGATCATCATCCCGAGCCTCCAGTACAAGGCGATTGTCGCGGCCGGGCGGCTCATCCCGCGAAACCTGATGCGCGCCGCCGGCAGACGACTCGGCGGCGGCCGTGGCCGGACCTGACCTGGTAGAGCTGGCGGAGCTGGTGCGCCGGCTGTCGGTGGTGCACGGCCGGGTCACGCTGTCGTCGGGCAAGGAGGCCGACTACTACGTCGACCTGCGCCGTGCCACGCTGCACCACCGGGCCTCCGCGCTGATCGGCACGCTGATGCGCGAGCTCACCAGCGATTGGGACTACGCGCTCGTCGGCGGCCTGACCCTGGGCGCCGATCCGGTGGCGACGGCCGTCATGCACGCGCCGGGGCGTCCCATCGATGCGTTCGTCGTGCGCAAGTCGGCGAAAACCCATGGCCTGCAGCGCCTTATCGAGGGATCCGACGTCGTTGGCAAGCGAGTTCTGGTGGTGGAGGACACCAGCACCACGGGTGCCTCCGCGTTGACGGCGGTGCACGCCGTCCAGGGTGCGGGTGGCGAGGTGGTCGGCGTGGCCACCGTGGTGGACCGCGCCACGGGCGCCGCCGAGGCCATCCAAGCCGAGGGATTTCCGTACCGCAGTGTGCTGGGGCTCGCCGATCTGGGACTGGGCTAGGCCGCCCGCCGGATCACAGTGCGCACTTTCATCGCCGTGGCTGGAATCGTGGCCTGCTGCCTGGCGGGGTGTTCGGGCGCCAGCCAATCCGTCCGCCCGTATGGCGCGCAGGGTGCGCGGCTGGGTGAATCGCTGGCCCTGCTGGGCTGGAACATGTCGGTGTCGAATCTGCGGTGGGATGGCGATTACGTGCTGATCGACGTCTCGGCCAGTGTGGCGTCGGCAAATGACCCGCGCGCGCCGCACACCAAACCCGAGGACATTCGCTTCGGGCTCTACGGCGCGCTGGCGCACCCGATGGAATCCACCGCGCTGGGCAGCTGCGATGACGCGATGGCCAGCGTGCACGACATCGGATCTCCGCTGTCGGCGCCGCCCGACCGGCTCAACGGCACGGTTTGCCTTGGGCCGCTGAAGGATCGAAGTCAGGTCCGTGGGGTGTACAGCTACTCGCCGCGCGACCGGATACCGAACTCGTCGGCCGCCTACCCCGCGGCGTTTCCGGTGGGACTGATGCCGACGAACGCAAACGACACCGGCCTGGTGGTCAAGACCACCAGCCTGTCGGCCTGGCGCGCCGACGGAACCCCGGTGACCAAGGCGCAACTCGGTGACCCGGGGGCGTTCACCGGCAACGGCTACATGCTGCTGGGCTTGGAAGCCGACGCCGTCGCGGCCCGCTACCGCGACGACTCCGCCGCCCGGGGTGGCCCGATGATGCTGCTGGCGTCGCCGACCCAGCCCGGCCGCGGATCGAACCCCGCCTGCGCGACGTATGGATCCTCGGTGCTGATCCTGCCCGACGCGTCGCTGGACTCGGTGCACGTCAACGCGTCGTTGTGTACCCAGGGCGAAATCAACGAGGCGTTGCTGTATGCGACTGTGGCGATCGACGGCACCCATGCCGGCGTGTGGACGCAGCGATGAGTGAAACGGGGCACGAACCCGGGCCCACCGAATGGGGGATACCGGCCGGCGGCGTCGGGCCGTGGCTGGGCGACCCGCCCGACGACCCGCGATACGATCCAAACCTGTTGCGCGACGGCGACACTCGCAACGTCGTCGACGCCTACCGCTACTGGACCCGGGACGCGATCATCGCCGACATCGACCGGCGTCGTCACCCCCTGCACGTCGCGATCGAGAACTTCGGCCACGACGCCAACATCGGCTCGGTGGTGCGCACCGCCAACGCCTTTGCCGTGCACACCGTGCACATCGTCGGGCGGCGGCGCTGGAATCGGCGCGGCGCCATGGTCACCGATCGCTACCAGCGGCTCTGCCATCACGACAGCACCGCCGAGCTGCTGGAGTTCGCCGCCGGTGCGGGTTTGACCGTGGTCGCGGTGGACAACGTCCCGGGGGCGACGCGTCTGGAGGAGACGGCGTTACCGCGGGAGTGTCTGCTGGTGTTCGGTCAGGAGGGTCCCGGCATCACCGACGGCACCCGGTCGGGCGCCACGCTCACGGTGTCGATCGCGCAGTTCGGTTCGACGCGCAGCATCAACGCGGGCGTCGCCGCCGGGATCGCGATGCACGCGTGGATCCGTCAGCACGGTGACCTGTCCCGTGCCTGGTAGTCGTATCGAGTGTGCTTTGGCGGCCTTCAGTGTGAAGTAGCGGCGGGATTTCCGCGATATTCCCGCCCAGGGCGCACACCCAACGCCGCAGGCGCACACTCGATCACGCTTAGCTCCACAACGTGACATGTACCTTCGGGCGAAACCTCGTCACCCCGACCCCGGACCCCCGGATCATCGCCTGAATACACCTCGGGGTGGTGATGAAGCGGACCAACTCGGAGACGGCGGGCTGGCGGGCCGACGGCGCCAAGGTCGCCGCGCACCACTGGCCCGACCTGTCCAGCCCGGGGCCCGTCAGATGTGTCAACCGCCCGGCGGCCAGGTCTTTGGAGACCGCGAAACCGATCGTCAGCGTCACCCCGCCGACCCGCTGCACCTCCTCGAGGGCTGCGGCGTCGCTTTGGAAGATCCGTTGTTGTGACTCCGGAATGGCCAAGTCGCGCAACATGGTTGCGATCTCGCCGCCCACGCTGCCGGCCGACGGGCCGAGCATCCACTGCTGCTGGCGCAGCAGGGCCGGCGTCGGAACGCCCACGGCCAGTGGACTATTGGGCGCCACGGCGGCGATGATCTGATACTTCAGGAAGGGCCGCACGAAGATCGTGTCGTCGGGACCCAGCGAACCTACCGAGTTTTCCGAGGCCGGGCCGATCGCGATGTCGACGGCGCGTGAACAGATCAGGTCGCGGAACCGGCTCGTCGGATGCACGCTCAACTCCACCGACAGGTCGTCGGCCCGCGACGAAAACAGCTCGATCAGGCCGGGCGCGGCGTGTTCGGCGAACGCGGTGGACGCGGCGATGCGCAACAGCCGACGTCCGTGGGCGGCCTCGGTCACTTCGATCGCGGTTTGCTGCTGCAGACCCAGAATCTCGACAGCCCGGCTGGCCAGCCGCAGCCCGCCGGGCGTGAACGCCAGCCCCGCACCCGTCCTGGTGAACAGCGGATCGTCGAGCTCCTTGCGCAGCGCCGTCACCAACAGCGAAACCCCGGCATCGGAAACACCCAGCTCCGCGGCCGCGGCTCGGACCGACCCCAGGCGGACCACCGCCGAATAGGCCCGAAGTTGAGCCGGAGTCATAGCAGTGAGCTTACGTCTGGGCCTACTTTGGGAGGGTGCGGGACGTGTTGGCCGAGCTGATGTCGATCTGGCGTGCCGGTGACACCGCGGGGCTGGGGACGGTGGTGCGAACCTTTCGGTCCGCGCCGCGGCCGCCGGGAGCCTCGATGCTGGTGGCGCCGGACGGTTCGGTGACGGGGTCGGTGTCGGGCGGTTGCGTGGAGGGCGCGGTCTACGAGCTCGCCACCGAGGTGGTGCAAACCGGGACGCCGCGACTGGAGCGCTACGGGGTCAGCGACGGCGACGCGTTCGCGGTCGGCCTGACGTGCGGCGGCATGATCGACATCTTCGTCGAGGCGATTTCGCAGGCGGCGTTTCCCGAATTGGGCGCGGTCGCCGACGACGTCGCCCAGCACCGTTCGGTGGCGATCGCGACGGTCGTGGCGCACCGGGACCCGCGGTGGGTCGGCCGCAGGCTCGTCGTCCGGCCGGACCCGAACAGTCCCGTGGCCGGTTCACTCGGTTCGGCGCGCGCCGATGCCGCCGTCGCCGACGATGCGCGTGGCCTGCTGGCGGTGGGCCGCAGCGAGGTCCTCGAGTACGGACTCGATGGGCAGCGGCTGGACGAGGGCATGGAGGTGTTCGTGTCCAGCTGCGCGCCGCGCCCGCGGATGCTGGTGTTCGGCGCCGTCGACTTCGCCGCCGCCCTGGCCAAGCAGGGAGCGTTCCTCGGCTACCGGGTCACCGTCTGCGACGCCCGCGCGGTCTTCGCCACGCCGACGCGCTTTCCGACCGCCGATCACGTCGTCGTCGACTGGCCCCATCGGTATCTCGCCGCCCAGGCCGAGGCGGGTGCCGTCGACGAGAGCACGGTGATCTGCGTGCTCACCCACGATCCGAAGTTCGACGTGCCTGTGCTCGAAGTGGCGCTGCGGCTCGGCGTGGGATATGTGGGGGCGATGGGGTCGCGCCGCACCCACGACGACCGGATGAACCGGCTGCGTGCCGCGGGCCTGACCGACGCCGAGCTGAGCCGGCTGTCCAGCCCGATCGGGCTGGACCTCGGCGCCCGCACTCCGGAGGAGACGGCGGTCTCGATCGCCGCCGACATCATCGCCCGGCGCTGGGGTGGCGGGGGCCGTCCACTGACCCAGATCGTGGGGCGAATCCACCACGACGCGCAGGTCGAGGGCGAGTTAAAGGATTACTTAACTCAGCGTTGACG
>DASSGQ010000145.1:0-10031 GCA_035693385.1 Mycobacterium sp. | reverse complement strand
GAGGTCAATGCGAGCGGCATGGCCAGCCTGGTTCGCAGCGCTCCCCGGCCAGTCCCGGGGGCAGTGGCAGCGCTGCCTCCAGTGACGAGCCGCCATCTCCCATAACCGGTGGCACCGGTGACGAGAATCCGCATACCCCCGACCCTAACCGGGCGACGATGCCCGCCGCGGGAGTTGTCCGGTCGACGTCGTTACGTCTCGTTTACGCGCGGATTTGAACCGATCTACCTACGGCACCGTAACCCGATACATGGATACCATCACAGGGGACAGATTCTCGCGCGTCGGTTTGAAGCGACCCACGGCCAATGCAGATCCGTCCGTCGCCGCAGTTGCCGTCAAGTTCCCGCCGAACCTATACAGCCAGGAAGAGGTCATCGGGGCGTTGACCGACTTCGCCGGCCCGGAGTTTCGGCGGTTTGCGATGAGCAGCGGAGTTACCACCCGACACACGGCGCTACCACTGACGCGATACAAGGAACTGACCGGTTTCACCGAGGCCAACGACAACTTTGTCGAGGTCGCCCTGGACCTGGCCGAGCAGGCGCTGCTCACAGCGCTTGATCAGGCCAATCTCGACCCGTCGGAGGTCGACGTCGTCTTTTCGACGACGGTTACCGGGCTCGCCGTGCCGAGCCTGGAGGCCCGGCTGGCAACGCGCGTCGGGTTGCGCCAAGACGTCAAACGCGTCCCGTTGTTCGGCCTGGGCTGTGTGGCCGGCGCGGCCGGCCTGGCGCGCGTGCATGACTACCTTCGGGCGTTTCCCGATCACGTGGCGGTGCTGCTGGCGGTCGAGCTGTGCTCGCTGACCATTCAGCGCGAGGATGTTTCGATCGCCAATCTCGTCGCTTCCAGCCTGTTTGGTGACGGCGCCGCCGTCGTCATCGCGACCGGAGCCGACCGGACACCGGTTGGGCCGAAGATGCTGGCCACCCGCAGCATGACCTACCCGGACACCGAAGACGCGTTGGGCTGGAACATCGGCGGCGACGGGTTTCAGATTGTCCTGTCCGCCGAGATCTCGACCGTCGTCGAGAAGTACGTGGGCGACGACATCCGCAAGTTCCTCGCCCACCACGGATTGACCACATCCGACGTCTCAACGTGGTTGTTGCACGCCGCCGGCCCGAAGGTGATCGACGCGGTCGAAGACGCGTTGGAGCTGCCGGCGGATGCCCTCGAACGCACCAGAACCTCGTTGCGCGACAATGGAAACCTGTCATCGGTTTCGGTGCTTGACATACTTCACGCCACGATGGCCGACCCGCCGTCGCCGGGTACGATCGGGCTGATGATCGCCATGGGACCGGGCTTCTCCGCCGAATTCGTCCTGCTGAGCTGGTAGGGCCCAGAAGAGCTATGTATTACTTGCTGATCCTGGCGGTAGCCGTCGAACGGCTTGCCGAGCTGATCGTAGCCAAACGCAATGCGCGATGGGCTTTTGCCCACGGCGGCAAGGAGTTTGGTCAAGATCACTATCCGGTAATGGTCGCTCTGCACACCGCACTGCTGCTCGGCTGCCTCATCGAACCGTGGGCGCTGCACCGGCCGTTCATCGGCTGGCTCGGCTGGCCGATGCTCGCCGTGGCCGCACTGGCCCAGGTGCTGCGCTGGTGGTGCATCACGACGCTGGGCCCACGGTGGAATACTCGCGTGATCGTGTTGCCGGAGGCGCCCCTGATAAAACGCGGGCCTTACCGGTGGCTGCACCACCCGAACTATGTTGCTGTGGTGGCCGAAGGAATTGCGCTTCCATTGGTGCACACCGCATGGCTGACCGCGCTCATTTTCACACTGGCCAACGCCATGTTGCTGAGAGTGCGTCTGCGCGTGGAGAACTCGGCTTTGGGATACGCATGACAGACTACGACACCGACCTGCTGGTCGTCGGCGGTGGACCCGGCGGCCTCGCCACCGCGTTACACGCTCGGAGACTTGGACTTTCGGTCATCGTTGCCGACCCGCGGGAGAGCCCCATCGACAAGGCGTGCGGCGAAGGGCTGATGCCGGGCGGACTCGCCGAACTGACTTCGCTCGGCGTCGACCCGGCCGGCATGCCGTTTCGCGGAATTGCCTATCTGAGCGAACACCGCCGCGCCGAGGCGCGGTTTCGCAACGGCCCGGGCCGGGGCGTGCGACGCACCACCCTGCACGCGGCGCTGGCCGCACGGGCCAAAGAGCAAGACGCCGAATGGATTCAGGAGCGGGTGACAACCGTCGAGCAAGACGCGCACGGAGTGACGGCGGCCGGCGTCCGCGCGAAATGGTTGGTGGCGGCCGACGGACTGCATTCCACGGTTCGACGCGCCGTCGGCATCCAAACGACGGCCGGAACACCGCGGCGCTACGGCGTGCGCTGGCATTACAAGGTGCCGGTGTGGTCGGAGTTCGTTGAGGTGCACTGGTCGCGTTGGGGCGAGGCGTACGTGACGCCGGTGGAACCGGACCTGGTCGGCGTGGCGATCCTGTCTCGCGGGCAACCCGACCTTGCCTGGTTCCCGTCGCTCGCCCAACATCTGCGGGGCGCGAGCCGCGGGCACGCCCGCGGCTGCGGACCGATGCGGCAGGTGGTCTCCCGCCGCGTTGCCGGGCGGGTGCTGTTGGTGGGCGACGCCGCGGGGTACGAGGATGCGCTGACTGGTGAAGGCATCAGTCTCGCGGTCAAGCAAGCGGCCGCGGCGGTCAACGCCATCGTGAACGACGAACCATCGTCGTATGAGGGTGCGTGGCACCGGGTTACCCGCGATTACCGGATGCTCACCCGGGGGCTGGTGCTGGCCAGCACGCCGCGGGTGACGCGCCGCGCCCTCGTGCCGGCCTGTACGGCACTGCCCGCCGTGTTCCGGACCGCGGTGAACAGGTTGGCGGTCTGACCCTTCGGGCCCCTTGGTCAGCGCGCCTTCCAGACCGGCTGCCGTTTCTCGGCGAACGCCAACGGTCCCTCCTTGGCGTCTTCGGACCTGATCAGGGAACGCATCTCGCGCAGGGTGCGATCCCAGCCCACCTCCTCGGCGGCGATCACGCCGTCGTCGACCCCATACGCGATGCGCTTGCTGGCCTGTACGGAAAGCGGCGCGTTGACGGTGACACGCGCCGCGAGTGCCAGTGCCGCGTCCAGGACCGACCCGTCCTTCACCACCTGGTTGACCAGGCCCCACTCCAAGGCGTCGGAAGCCGCCAGTGGCTCACCGGTCAAGAGCAGCTCCATCGCAACTTTGCGGGGCAGCTGGCTGACGATCCGGAAAACCCCGCCCGCAGCGGCGATCAGCCCGCGCTTGACCTCCGGTAGCCCGAATTGGGCGCGCTCACTGGCCACTACCAGGTCGCTGGCCAACGCCAACTCCGTGCCACCGCCGAACGCGGTGCCATTGACCGCGGCGATGGTGGGCTTGTCGACGAAGTGGTGCACGTAACCGGCGAAGCCCCACTCGGGATGGTCGGGGTGATACAGGTTCTCCCGGCGCGCGACCGCCTTGAGATCGGCTCCGGCGCAAAACGACTTGTCTCCCGCGCCGGTGATCACCACCGCCCGCACGTCGGGGTCGCGTTGCGCTTCCTCCAGCGCATCTCCCACCCCAATGCTGACCGCGGCGTTCACCGCGTTGCGCGCGTCCGGCCGATTGATCGTAATGACCATGACGTTGCCGGAGCGATCGACGAGCGCCGCCGGCGCCGCGGCGGGATCTGTCACAGGAGCTCGACGATGGTCGCGTTGGCCTGGCCACCGCCCTCGCACATCGTCTGCAGGCCGTAGCGAATTCCCTTGTCCCGCATGTGGTAAAGCAGCGTGGTCATGATACGCGCTCCCGAACCGCCGAGCGGGTGACCGAGCGCGATCGCGCCGCCGTTGGGGTTGAGCTTCTTCTCGTCGGCGCCGATGTCTTTCAGCCACGCGAGCGGGACCGGCGCGAACGCCTCGTTGACCTCGTATGCGCCGATGTCGTCGATGCTCAGCCCGGATTTCTTGAGCACCTTCTGGGTCGCCGGAATGGGCGCGGTCAACATGATCACCGGGTCGGCTCCGGCCAGGGTCGCGGTGTGCACCTTGGCGATCGGCTTCAGCCCCAGCGACTTGGCCTTCTCGGCCGACATGAACAGCAGCGCGGCCGAGCCATCGGAGATCTGCGAGGAATTGCCGGCGTGGATCACACCGTCTTCCTTGAAGGCCGGCTTCAGCGCCGCCATCTTCTCCATCGGAGTGCCGCGCCGGATTCCCTCATCCTTGAGCACGACGTTACTGTCTTGGTCCTTGATGCCCACGATCTGGTCGTCGAAGGCACCGGAATCCTGTGCTGCTGCGGCCTTTTCGTGTGAAGCCAGAGCGAACTCGTCCAGCGCGAGCCGGTCGAGGCCCCACTGCTCAGCGATCATTTCCGCGCCGAGGCCCTGGTTGGGGACCCTGCCCTCATAGCGCGTCATGAAGGTCTCCGGATACGGCCGGCCCCCGCCCGCGAGCGACGCGCCCATCGGGATCCGTGACATCGACTCAACCCCGCCCGCGACGACGACGTCGTAGTGCCCGGCTACCACGCCGGCCGCGGCGAAGTGGATGGATTGCTGGCTCGACCCGCACTGGCGGTCGACCGTCACGCCGGGCACGGTCTCGGGCCAGCCGGCGGCCAGCACCGCGGTCCGGGCGATGTCGAGGGCTTGTTCACCGGCCTGCATCACGCAGCCCCAGATGACGTCCTCGACAATCCCCGGGTCGATGCCGGCCTTGTCGGCCAGCCCGTTGAGGACCTGCGCGGACAGGTCGGCCGGATGCACCCCCGACAACCCGCCGTTGCGCTTGCCGATCGGTGAGCGGATTGCTTCGACGATGACGGCTTCAGCCATGGTTGTGTCTCCTTTGACGCTAGGACTTCGACGTTCCGAAGTGGGGCCTGCCTCGATTGTCAACCAACGCGTTGGGAGGGCGGGGAGCGGGGTGGCAGTCGGCAGTATTAGGTGTGCTCACCCAGTCGGGCTGAAGGCGAGGTGCAGCTCGGTGAGGCCCCGCATCTGCCAGGTCGGCTCGTAGGTGTAGCGGCGGGCGTCGGGTGACCCGTGCTCCGTTTCGAGAATGCCGATGCCTGAC
Organism: Mycobacterium sp.; assembly: GCA_035693385.1. Classification (GTDB taxonomy): domain Bacteria; phylum Actinomycetota; class Actinomycetes; order Mycobacteriales; family Mycobacteriaceae; genus Mycobacterium. Next base: position 4,954 of record DASSGQ010000145.1, on the reverse strand, counting down.
ATCCGGTCGAGGATGCGGTTGAGGGAAATTCGTCCCTCTGCGCGGGCCAGCGGCGCGCCCGGGCAGGAATGGTTACCCCGCCCGAACGCCACATGCTCGCGGACGTTCGCGCGATCGATGCGGAACTCGTTGGGCTCCTCAAACTTTCGCGCGTCCCGATTGCTCGCGCCGGGTAGCAGCATCACCGTGCTGCCGGCCGCGATCTTGGTGTCGCCAATCGATGTCGCTGTGCGCGCCATCCGGAAGTGACACTTGACCGGACTTTCCGTGCGCAGCGTTTCCTCGACGAAAGTGGGTATCTTGCTGCGGTCTTCGCGAAGCAACGTTTGAATCTGCGGATTTTCGGCGATCATTCGCACGGCGAAGCTGAGCAACTTCGTGGTGGTCTCCTGTCCGGCCGCGAACACGAACGTGGCCAGCCGGACGACGTCGATGACTTCTGGAGTCGAGCCGTCGGGGTACTTCGCCAGGGCCAGCTCGGTCAGCACGTCGGATCGTGGCTCGCGGCGTCGCTCGGTGATATAGGTGGTGAACTTGTCGTCGAGGTACTCGAGCGGATTGTGGGCACGGGTGATCGAATCGTCCTCGATTCCACCCGACACCTTGCCGAAAAAGACGGCGCGGAACTCGTCATGGTCTTCCGGGGGAACTCCCAACAGGTCGGCGATCACCAACCCGGTGAAGGGTCGTGCGTAGTCGTTCAGAAACTCACAAGTTCGGCGGGACACGAACTCGTCGAGCTGCGCATCGGCGAGCCGCCACATGAATTCTTCGTTTTCCTTGAGCCGCTTGGGCGTCAGCAGGCGGCTGAGCAGTCCGCGGGTCCGGGTGTGCTCCGGAGGATCCTGCGTGACGATGTGTTCACTCATCGGGATCTGGGAACGATGTTGCTCGATCAGCGCACCGATGTCGTCCCCGTGGGGCTCGAACGGCAGTCCCGAAAATGGGCCCGCGACCGCGACGCAGGAGGAGAACGCCGGGTCTTTGTACACCGCGAGAGCCTCCTGGTGCCCCGTTATGGCCACCACGCCCTGCCCGGGCCGTGACATGACCGGACAACGCTCACGCAGCTGGTCGAAATACGGGTAGGGATCGGGGACCAGCGACGCGTCGGTGAAGAAATCGACCGATTCGAAATCACTCACAAGGACTCCTGGGTCTCAATCTTGGTAGCGAGATTGCGGCTATGGTCGCGGTCCCCGCCAAAATCGCAGCCGCCACGGCAATCTCGGCGCTCAGGCGCACGGATCGAATGCCACCGGAAGCGACGTCGGCGAGCGAAAGACCTGGCCGCGAATGTGTGGATCGTCGGCCCCGGGGTCGAAACGCAGGTTGGCCAACCGGTCGAACAGCAAGTTGAGCGCCACGCGCATCTCCAGCCGGGCCAGATGCATTCCGAGGCAGACATGGACACCGTGCCCGAAACCGATATGGGCTCTGGGCGACCGGAAGATGTCGAAGCGGTCGGGTTCGGGGTATCGGTCGTCCTGCCGGTTGGCGGCGCCCAGCATCGGCATGACCGCCGAGCCCGCGGGGATAGCCACACCCGCCAGTTCGGTGTCGCGGGTGGCGACCCGGGTGATGGTCAGCAGCGGCGGTTCCCACCGGACGGCCTCTTCGATCGCCTGCGGCAGCAGCGAACGATCGGCCCGTACCGCTTCGAGTTGTCCTGTGTTGGACAGCAATCCGAACAGCATGTTTCCCAGCGAGCGGTAGGTGGTTTCGACGCCGGCGGGAAGCAGCAACCGCAGGAACGAGAAGATCTCCACATCCGACAGCTTCTCTCCGTCGATCTCCGCCTGCGCCAGACCGCTGATCAGATCGTCACGCGGCTCCGCGCGCCGCGCTGCGAGGATCGGCGCGAAGTACTCCTCGAGCGCCGCGGAGGCCGCGCGGCCGCGCTCCGGGTTGATGGTGAAGCTCAGCAACGAGATCGACCATCGCTGGAACTGCGGATAGTCCTCCCGCGGCAAGCCCAGCAGGCCGGCGATGATCTGCGTCGGATAGGGAAAAGTGAACTCTTTGACTAGATCGGCGCGGCCGCGGGCGGCGAACTGGTCGATCAGCTCATTGCCGACCTTGCCGACCAGTTCGTCCTCCCATCGCGCTAATGCCTTCTGCGAGAACGCCTTTGCCACCAGAGCACGGTGACGACCGTGTTCCGGCTCGTCCATCCCGAGCATGACGTGCCTGCCCAGCACGTCCCCGAATGCGTCGATGATGATCGCCGAGGAGAACGTCTCGTTGTCCCGCAGCATCTGCTGCACCTCTTCGTAGCGGTACACGATGAAGACCGGCTTGGACTCCTCGTGCGGCATGCCCGAGAAGTCGATGCGTTGCACCGGCTCCTCGCGCCGCAGACGGGCCAACTCGGTATAGGGGTCCCGAACATCACCTGAGACAACGTCGTCAAAGGCCCCGAAATCCTCGAGGTCGTCAAACAGCTGCATTCATGCCCCTTCCGTTGCGCCGCTAGCCGGCCGGATACCCCACGGACTTGATCTCGGTGTACTGGTCGAACCCGGCCACGCCGTTCTGCCGGCCCACGCCGCTGTATTTGTATCCGCCGAACGGCGTGTCGGCGCCGTACGGGGCGCCGCCGTTGACACCCATGAAGCCGGCCCGGATCCGGCGGGCCACCGCCAGCGAGTGCTCCAGCGAGCCCGACATCACGTTGCCCGCCAATCCGTACCTGCTGTCGTTGGCAATCCGGATCGCCTCCTCCTCGTCGTCGAACGGGATGACGGAGAGCACCGGACCGAAGATCTCCTCCTGCGCGATCGTCATGGAGTTGTCGACGTTGGTGAAAAGCGTTGGCCTGACGAAGAATCCCCTGTCGAAGCCGGTGGGCGCATCGGGTCCGCCGACCAGCGCGGTGGCGCCCTCTTCGACGCCCTTGTTGATGTAGTGCTGCACGCGCTTGCGCTGCTTGTCCGAAATCACCGGGCCGCACAGCGTCCCGGGATCCTGCGGGTCGCCGCACGTGACGTTGTCGTAGATGCTCTTCAGGATCGCCACACCCTCGTCGTAGCGAGACCGCGGCAACAGCATCCGGGTCGGGTTGGCACACCCTTGCCCGGCGTGCATGCACGGCGCGATGCCGATCACGCACGCCATCGGAAAATCCGCGTCCTCCAGCACGATGGTGGCCGACTTGCCGCCGAGCTCGAGGAACAGCCGCTTCATTGTCAGCGCACCCTTTTCCATGATCCGCTGGCCGACGGCGGTGGAGCCGGTGAACGAGATCAGGTCGACCTTCGGGGACAGCGTGAGCTCCTCGCCCACCAGGTGATCCGAAGCGGTCACGACGTTGACGACACCCGGTGGGATGTCGGTGTTTTCGGCGATCAGCCGGCCGAGCCGGGTCGCATTGAACGGCGTGTCGGGCGCCGGTTTGAGCACCATGGTGTTGCCGGTGCCCAGCGCCTGTCCGATCTTGTTGATGGTGATCTCGAACGGGAAGTTCCACGGCACGATCGCGCCGACCACCCCCACCGGTTCCCGCCAAACCTTGCGGGTGGTGAGGGTGCCGGTGAGGCTGATCGTCTTGTCGCCCAGGTCGGTTTCCCACGGGTACTCGTCGATGAGCCTGGCCGGATAGCGCAGCCCGTCCTCCAGCGGTGCATCCAGCTGGGGACCGAAAGTGATTGCCCGGGGGGCACCGACTTCGAGGATGAGTTCCTCGCGCAGCTCCTCACGCTCGGCGTCGATCGCCTCGTGCAGCTGCAACAGGCAGCGTTGCCGCAGCGCACGGTTGGTCGACCAATCGGTCTCGTCGAAGGCCCGACGGGCGGCGTCGATGGCCCGGTGCATGTCTTCGGTTGACGCGTCGGCGACCTCCCCGAGGGTCTCCTCGGTCGCCGGGTTGACGTTGGCGAAGGTGCCCGCTCGTCCGTCGACGAGCTCGCCGTCGATCATCATCTTCGGCTCGAAGCGGACCTTTACAGTACTAGCCATGTTTGTTCAGCTCTCCTTCGACGACGCGCTGCTCAGAGCGCCAGAGTGTGGGATACCCATCGCCAGACGGGTCACCCTATGGAGAGCCTTACCGGAAAGCAGCCGGTTGGCAACCATCAACATGCGGGCGTCGACGCCGACCGCATGCCGGGCAAACGGCGCACGGTCCTCGACAGCCTTGACAAGCCCACGGGCGAAGCGGTCCGGTGGCCGCGCCAGGCGCATGGCCGCGCGACCCCGCCGGTCGATCTTGCGATGCAACGGGGCGTACGGTCCCGCGAAGTCGCGGTGATCGGAGGTCCCCGCGTCGGTGATGATGTCGGTGTCGAAGGTCCCGGTGACCAATACGCTGACGCCGAGGCCGAAGGGCGCCACCTCCCCGGCCAACGACTCCGCCCAGCGTTCCACCGCGCCCTTCGCGGCCGAGTAGGCCGCGATCTCCGGCATTCCGCGTACGCCGCCCTGACTCGAGATCATCACGATTCGCCCCCGTCCCGCGGCCCGCATCGACGGCAACAGCGCCTTGGTCAGCCGCACCGGTCCGAACACCGCGGTCGCGAACATGCGCTCCCACAAGTCCATCGGTGTCTCTTCCAGCGCTCCCGCAGCGGAGATCCCGGCGTTGTGCACCAGCGCGTGCGGGGCCCCGGCGGCCGCCTCGATCGCCTTGGCCGCGGCCGCGATCGACGCCGGGTCGGTGAGATCCAACGGGATGGCGACCAATCGCGGATCGTCTTCTGCGGCGCCGGTCTTCGCGCGCAGCGCCGAAAGGCCGGACTCGGGCGAGCGCATGGCCGCCACGACACGCCAGCCCCGCTGGTACATGTGTGCCGCGGACGCGAGGCCAAGCCCGCGGGACGCGCCAGTGATGACGATGGTGCGGGGCTCGCTCATGTGCGCGGCGCGCACCTTCCGCCGTCGGCAGGCAGTTCGACGTTCGGGCGCCCGTTGGGTTGGGCACTCATCCAGGTCGACCAGATGCCGACCGAGTACGGGC
>DASSGQ010000144.1:0-4422 GCA_035693385.1 Mycobacterium sp. | reverse complement strand
CCAGGGCAGCTCGCGCCGGCCGTGCTGTCGGCGGTCACCGGCACGGTGCTGTCTGGCCTGTCAGGCCACGGGCTGGTGCCGGTTCGCGGGTTGTCCCTGCGGGGCATCAACAAAGGCTTGGCGGTCCTCGCGGTGGCTGCTGCGCTGAGCTCGGTGGCCTACGCCGCGACGATGATCCAGGCGGCGCGGGCCGGGCACTCTGACGATGACACGTGGGGGTTGATGCACCTGCCGACGCAGGCCGCGTTCGCCCTGTCGGTTGCCCGTGTCGCCGTGCTCGCGGTGTTTGGCCGGTGCGGCCAAGTCGGCATGGTGGCAGGTGTCAGCCTGGTCTGCGGCGGTATCCGCGCTGTGGTTGGGCCTGCTCAGTGTCGCCTACCCCGGGCACTTGGGCAGCGTGGGAAGAATTGGTGGGGTCGCTGCGATCGTCTGGGGGTGCGGCACTCGCGGTCGGCACCGTGATCAATCATCGGACGTGGCGGCACCCCATCGTCCCGTCGGTGAGCTGACAATCGACCATCGGCGGTGGCCACCGACCTGACCGGCGTATCGGCGCGAGCCATGCTTGAGGCACTGGTCATGGGGGAACGTGGCCCGAAGGTGCTCGCCGATCTGGCCAAACGCACCCTGCGTCACAAGATTCTTGCGTTGATCGAGGCGCTGGAGGGCCGGTTCAAACTGCTGCCAGCCCTGGGCGGTGGTGGTCCAGTCACTCTGCTGGGCGGTCTTGTAGGCGGTCAGGTCGAACCCGGTCGTGGTCATCGCAGCCTCTTTGCCGGTTGCTGGATGGGTGATTCAGCGTGCGCATCGGTCGTGTCGTCTTGGTGGTAGGCCGCCGGCCGAAATTGCTCAGGGACGTCAGTTGTTGGCGATGATCGAGTCGAGGATGACGCCAAGGATGTCCTTGGGATCCGTGACCAGGTAGCTCTGGCCATGCGTCGCGTCGGAGATCTGTTTCAACGCGTTTGCGTCCGCATCGTTGCCGAAGCCAATCGTCACGATATGAACGGGCTTCCCCGGCTGGTACTCGGCTTTGAGCTGGCTCAGCAGCGTGGGCAGATCAAGGTCGCCGGGGTCGACGTTCTGGCCGTCGGTCAACAGAGCGACCACATTGACACTGGCCGGGCCATAATGCGCTGAGATGTCGTGGAACGCGGCAAGCGTCGTGTCGTACAGACCCGTATTACCGCCGACGAGCGAGGGCAGTCCTCCGGCCGCGGCGGTAAGCGCGGCTCGTTGCGTCTTCACCAGCCCGAGCGGGATGCGTTCGGTCCAGTCCGTGTCAGGCGGCGGATGGGTCGAGAACGTCCACAGCCCGAGTGTCCAGTCGTCAGGTATCGCGGTCATCGCGGTTCGCGCGGCGGCGCTAACCACCTGGATCTTGGACAGCCCGATTCCCGACGGGTCGCCCATGGAACCGGACACATCGATGACCGCGAGCAGCTGCGACGGCCTGGCGGCTGCCCGCCACAGTCGTAGGGCCGTCGCCTGCTGCGCCGCGGTGATGGTCGTCGGCGCCGGTGTCACCCGCTGAGCGGATACGCCGGTCCTCGCGTGATCTGCAGTTAGCGGCGTGCCTGACGGACCCCGTAGGCCAGCGTCCGCGAGGTGGCCGCGCGCTGCGGAGGTGGTCAGCTGATCCTCGAATTGCGCCGCCGCGGCGAGCATGAGCGGGTCGGCCGTGGGGCGGGCCAGGTGCACCATCGGGAAGTCGAGCATCGGGGTAGCGCCGCTGGGATACACGGCCGAGACAACCGGCGACGATTTTCCGCGATTGGCGAGGAACACGTCTTGTTCGCTGGCAACGAATGCCGGCGCAGACGTGGGCTGCGTTTGCAATGCGGTGACCCCAGCCCCGGCGTCGGGCAGCATCGCCGCCTGTAGGCGGATGTAGAGGCCGACCAGCTTTGCCGCGGCGCCAGGCACGCCGTTGGACTGTGCCGTGAGGCCGAGCACGATGAGGGCGCCGGCCGTGGTCGTCGTCGGGTCAGTGACCGTCACCATCGTGGTGCCAGCGAGCGCGCCGGCCCAGCCTGCTTTAGCCGCTGCGGCGATCGGTGCCGCCTTGCTCGGCGCCGCTGCGACAACGAGCGGGGAGCTCGCGATAGAGCCATCCACCTTGACCGCTGACGCGAGCGCTGGCGCCGCTACGGCCAACCTCCCGCTCCACACTGTCGAGTCTGGAATCCACACTGCCGGAGCGGCGCCGGAGGCAATCGACTTCGTCGCCACGGCAGGATCCTGACTAGTGACCACGACGCGGATGCAGCGGCCCTGTACGGCCGGGTGAGATCCGGTCCATTGGTTGGCGATTGCGCCTACAGCTGCTGCGACGGACGGAGCCACGATCACCGGCACGGAAACCTCGCCGGTGCAGCTCGGCGACGCAGCGGCAACTGATGGGTGGTGGGTACGGCCCCTCAGCGCGAGAACGGTCGCCGTGCCAGCCGCAGCCAGCAGAAACACCACCAAGACCATCACGACGAACCGGCCGGCGCGTCGTCGGGTCCGGTGCGGGAGCGGATCATCTGCACGGCGTGCGGCGATGTGCTTACCCGCCATTGGCAGGGCCACCTCCTCGCCTGTTGGTTCGGCTGGACCCGTCCCTAAGACCTGCCGGGTTCGGCTGGACACTCCCGAAAAAACGTCGCCAGGGAATGGTTCTACCCACGCACGGCGCCGCCGTCGAGGGTTTCCCACCGTCGCGTCGACGTATGTGCAGCAAGCAGCCGCGTAACTACTTGCGGTAAAAGCGGCTGGCCCAGCAGCTTGCCCACCGAGCCACTTAGTTCCGCAGGATCCGGCAACTTGCTGTCCGGGATGATCCTGTCTGGTCGACTACGCCCGGGAGGACTTCGCGGACGGCAGGCTGCGGTACGACCTCATCGTTGACGTCTTCGGACGAAGCCGGGTATCGCGGCTGCGGCGCGCTCTGGCTGTCCGCGGGCGTTTGGTCATCGTCGGCGGTGACGGTGACCGGTGGATCGGCGGCATTCAACGGCAATTGTGGGCAAGCCTGCTATCGCCCTTCGTGCGACAGAAGCTCGGCGCATACGTGGTCCGGGAACACGCTCGGTACCTCCTTGAACTAAATCCCCTTCGTGAAGGCGGACAGATCACCCCGATCCTCGATCGGACCTATCCACTTAGCGAGGCGGCTAAGCGGTCCGCTACCAGGAGAGCGCACACACAACAGGGGCCGCATCGCAATCACGGTCTAATTCGCGGGACGGCCGACCGGTCGGTGTAACGCCGGCTCAGCGTGGTCGGCCGTACGGACGCAACCTAAGGTGTACCGCGCCACGGCAGCGGGCCGACGACGCGTGCTTGCGGCGCTTCACAGCTTGTCGGACACGTCCGGCTGTGGGCCTGATCGGTCGCTACGACTGGTGGGATGTGCTACCGCCGCTGGAGGGTTCCCACACCGCTTCCGATGCGGCTGGCGCGCTAAGTAACGTGCCGGGGGTGGTGGATTCCTTGTCGGGTGGGCAGCTGTCGGACCGGGTGGCGGTCGTGACTGGTGCCAGCAGCGGTCTTGGCCGGGCCACCGCCGCTCGGCTCGCCACAGATGGCGCGGCGGTGGCGTTGCTTGCGCGCAGCGCCGAAGACTTGGCCATCACGCAAGCCGGGATCACCGAAAGTGGGCGGCACCGCGCTGGCGGTGCCGACCGACTTGGCTGACGCAGCGGCGATCCGGGGTGCTGTGGCGCGCGTCGCCACCGAGTTGGGGCCCATCGATGTACTGATCAACGCGGCCGGCACCGACGTGCCCGGCGCGGTCGAGACCCTCGACCCGGCTAGCTGGGATCGGGTGATCGCGGTCAACTTGACTGCGCCGTTCCTGCTCGCCAAGGCGGTGTGGCCGCACCTACGCCGCGCTGGCGGCGGCACGATCATCAACGTCTCGTCGGTCGCCGGACGCCGCGGCTGGGCCAACGCCGCGGCGTACCGTGCGACAAAGTTTGCGCTCACCGGCTTTACCCAGAGCCTGGCCGCCGAGGGACGACAGCATGGGATACGGGCATGCGTGATCTATCCCGGCGCGATGGCGACCGCTTGGGGCGTGTGGGACGCCACCCAGCGTCACTCCGCGGGTGTGTCTGAGCGGCCCGAGAACGAGGCGCTACCGGCCAGCCAGGTCGCAAAACCTGATCTCGTGGATCGCCGCGGCACCTGCCAACCTCGTGCTCAACGAGGCCACGATCAGCCCGCTGCTTGAGCAGGGCTGGCCCTAGCGAGAACACGCTGCACCCGTCCACCAGGCCCGGTCGGACGCACAGCGCGAGTGGGTCGAGGTGTGGAGCGACGACCTGCTGAGCGGCCGCAACCTACACTGCAGACACCGCTCGTGGGATAACTGACGGGATAGCGGGCGACGCGCCCCATCAGCTTCCGGGCGGGGACTACAGCGAATACGCGGCC
>DASSGQ010000143.1:0-3694 GCA_035693385.1 Mycobacterium sp. | reverse complement strand
TAACGGCCTGGCCGAGACCACTCGACGTCGAGGCGATGGCGGTGGCGTCGCGAAACTTGGTGGGGCTGCACGACTTCGCCGCGTTCTGCCGTCAGCGCGAGAGCGCCACCACTATCCGCGATCTGCAGCGGCTGGACTGGTCGCGCGACGGTGACTTGATGACCGCGCACGTGACCGCCGACGCGTTCTGTTGGTCGATGGTGCGGTCGTTGGTCGGGGCGCTGCTGGCCGTCGGCGAAGGCCGCCGCCCGCAGCCCTGGTGCGGTGAATTGCTTTCCGCGACAGACCGTTCCAGCGACTTCGCCGCGGCTCCGGCGCACGGGTTGACCCTGATCGGCGTCGATTACCCACCCGATGATCAGCTTGCGGCGCGGAATGTCATCACGCGGGATCTGCGGACGCGCGACTGAGCTGCCGCGCATGGCGAGCTCGCGGTCACAGCTTGCCGGCGACGAAGCTTGCGGCCTGATCCACCAGTCCGGAATTGATGTATGACGGCTGTAGATGCGACGACCACTGTGTGCCGTTCGAACAGATGGGGTCGCCGCTGGCGCATTGATCGATCGTCTTGCCCGCAAAGGCGGGGCTGAAATCGGGGACCGGGCCAAGGACTCGTCGAGTGCCGTTACCGAACAACGCCACCGCTGCGACGTGCTGATCCAACCTCGGCGGCAGCGGGTCGGTGAATCCGAATGCCGGTTGGGTCATCGCGACCACGAGGTCAGCCGCCGCGGCGCCCAGGGAGTAGCCGCCGAGCACCTCGCGGGTGTTCGGGCAACTTCTCGCCATGGATTGGACGTGCCCGCTCATGTCGTTGGCGCCCTCGGCGGGGCTGATGTCAGCCGGATAGTTGACGCCATAGGACCCGACCGGCGCATGAACCTTGGCGCGCAACGCATTGACGAACGCGTCGCCCACGTAGCCAACGCCGGGTGGTTCCTCTCTGCCTCGCGCGAAAACCACTTCGGTCCCCGGGCAGGCCGCCGCCGACGCCACCGGAAGCTGCTTCGAAAAAGGCATCGCAAAGGGAACCGGAAAGGGCATGGCTGCAGGGGCGATCACCGACGTTGCGGCAAGAAACACGGCAGCCGCCCAACCGTGCAAGCGGTGTAGTACACGGGGCCCGGCGGCCGAATTCGCCTGTGGCGGTGGGTCAGCCGGGTAGCGCCTCATGGCCCGATAGTAAGCGCTTGCTCCAGAGACCTAGTCCGAGACCTGGCCTGAGACGATGTACGTTCCATGGCCTTCGACGACGAGGTCGTCGTTGAACCGGAGAACTTCGCTGACCCGGCGGTCGTCTTGGTTGCGGTATGCGATGACGATGGTATCGATTCCCCGATAGACGCCCTCAACGACGAACTGAAGGTTGGGAATGCGCTGCAGTGCCTGCGTCCAGTAGTGCCGCAGTGCGGGCTTCCCGCGGATCCTTCCTGCCGTTTCCGGCAGGAAGGATGCAGCCACGGGCGACGTGAACACAACGTCGTCGTGAAAGTGCGCAAGAACCGCCTCCACATCGTGGGCGTTCCATGCGCGTACCCATTGGTCGCTGAAGCAGACCGGATCAAGGCTCACGGTGGGCACTGTAGTCGGCAGGGCCGGCGGCCCAGCGGCTTAGACCAGCGGGGCCTGGGGTGACGGGGTGTCCGGCGCGGGGACGTCGCCGTGTATCGACGGGCCAGACCCCGGGGTCTGCGGACCATAACCGGGGTTCTGCGGGCCGTAGCCGGGGTTTTGCGGGCCGTAGCCGGGGTTCTGCGGGCCGTAGCCGGGGTTTTGCGGGCCGTAGCCGGGGTTTTGCGGGCCGTAGCCAGGGTTCTGTGGGCCGTAACCGGGGTTCTGCGGGCCGAACCCAGGCGACTGCGGGCCATACGCGGGGATCGACGGTCCATACCCTGGCACCTGCTGGCCGGTTCCGGCCAACAGCCTGGACGCGACGAACGCCGCCGCCTGGCTGGTGTAGACGGGGACGTAGCCCTCGGTGTGACCGCTCCACTCGTTGCCGGGACCCGCGTGGCAGATCGGGTCGTTGGGGTTGCACAGATCGATCGACCGCGAGCCGAACATGGTGCTCTGAGTGGGCAGCGATCCGCCCGCGCGATCGGCCACGTCGCCGAACGTCACGACAGCCGCGACGTTGTTGGCAAGCTCCGGCGGCAACGAACTGCCCCAGTTGATGCCGCCGATGGGAACGCCGGCGACGATGTCTATCACGCTGGCGCCCTGCGAGTAGCCGCCCAGCACGATCTTGGTGTTCGGGCAGGAGGACACCGTTTGTTTGACGTGGGTAATGACGTCGTTGGCGCCGTCACCGCCGTGCAGCTGGAGCTTGCTGGCGGCGTAGTTGACGCCGTATGTGGCGATGTTCAGGCCGCCGGTCTGCTGGCGCAACGAATCGACGAAGGCGTCGCCGACACGGCCGAGTCCCGAGGGCTCGTTGGTGCCGCGCGCGAACACGACCTCGGCGTCCGGGCAGTTGTCGGCGGAGGCGATCGATGCCGCGACAGGCGTGACGAGCAGGCCCGTGGCGGTGACGAGTGCAGAAGCCCCCAGGCCGACCCAGCGACCCGCTGACCGCGCGCTGCCCGCCCGAGGGATCCGAGGGATCCGAGGGAAACGTATGCGGTAAGTTTTCACGCCCAAATTTTACCCGGATTCAGGCGTGACGAAACTCCGATCACCTGTGGATAACCCTCCACGCGGGCGGTCAAACAGCGCATAACGTGGGCGCGAAGTTTGGGATTCGACAATTTTCCCGGGGGGATTTTGGACCGTTTGCAGCCCTGGCAACCGACGACGCGCCTGCAAGTCAGCGGTTACCGATTCCTGCTGCGTCGCATCGAGTGCGCGTTGCTGGGCCGGGATATCGGCGTGGCCGACAAACCGCAGGGTGCGCGAATGACATCGCTGACGGTGGGGTGCGTAGTGGCGGCTATCACCCTCGCGGGGTGTGCGGTGCTGGCTTTGCTGCGGCCGCATGTCGGGTTCGATCAGGCACCGATCGTGATGGGTCAGCGATCCGGAGCCCTCTACGTTCGGGTGGGCGATGTTTGGCATCCGGTGCTGAACCTGGCTTCGGCGCGGTTGGTCGCGGCCACGGCCGCCGATCCGGTGCCGGTCCGCGAGTCTGACCTAGGGCGTGCCAAACATGGCCCGCTGCTTGGCATTCCGGGTGCGCCGCAATTTCTCGGCCAGCCACTGTCCGCGGGTGAATCCGCCTGGGCGATCTGCGATGCGGACGGGTCCGCGGCGACGACGGTCATCGCGGGACCCACCGAGGGATCGTCGATACGTCGGGTGGGCCGCGGGCAAGCCATTTTGGTCGCGCCCGCCCCGGGTTCGCCGGCGTATCTGCTCTACGACGGACAGCGGGCCATGGTGGATCTCTCCGACGTCGCGGTTCTGCGTGCGCTGAGGCTGGAGGGCCGTGCGCCACGGCCTATTTCGCCCTCGTTGCTGAACGCCGTGCCCGAGGCGCCGCCGATCGGCGTTCCACGGATTCGCGGCGCCGGCGGCGCGGCGGCCGGGCTGCCCGGTTTTCCCGTCGGCAGTGTGCTGCGCGTCACACGGGCCGATAGTGACGAGTATTACGTCGTTTTGCCCGGCGGAGTCCAGCGCATCGGTCAGGTGGCAGCCGATCTCCTGCGTTCCAGCGACTCGCAGGGCACCGCGCACGCCATTACTGTGGCGCCTGATG
>DASSGQ010000142.1:0-3559 GCA_035693385.1 Mycobacterium sp. | reverse complement strand
GTTCCGTCCAGCGGGCGCAACCCAAGGGGGAGAACGGACACAGGCATCGGATGCGGCCCTGGCGGCCACTCAAGGCGCCCTGGCGGCCGGTGTGGTGGTCGCCATCAAGGGCATCGGCGGTTACCACCTGGCCTGCGCTGTGGACCACAACGGGGCGGTCCGTGAACTGCGATCACGAAAGGCGCGGGGCGCGAAGCCTTTCGCGATGCTGGTCCGCGACCTCGATGTCGCGCGCCGCTACGCGCACGTCGACGCCGCCGAGGCTGTGGTGTTGTCGAGTCCCGCCCGGCCGATCGTGTTGCTGAGGCGCCGCCGGGGCGCGCCGGTCGCCGACGCCGTCGCGCCCGGCAGCCCACTGCTCGGGCTGATGCTGCCCTACTCCCCCATTCATCACCTGCTGCTGGCGCCCGTGCCCGGCGCCGCGGAGCGGGTGCCCGACGCGCTGGTGCTGACCAGCGCGAACCGCTCCGACGAGCCCATCTGCTTCACCGACGACGATGCCCGCAAACGGCTTTCGGTGCTGTGCGACGCGGTCCTCGACCACAATCGTCCGATCCACGTGCCGTGCGACGACTCGGTGGTGCGCGTGGTCAGAGACCGGGAAGGGGCCCGCGAACTGCCGATCCGCCGGTCCCGGGGGTATGCGCCGCTCCCCGTCGACTTGGGGCGCGACGGTCCCGCCGTGCTCGCCGTGGGCGGGGAACTGAAGAACACCTTCTGCCTCACCGACGGGTCACGTGCCTACATGTCCGGTCACATCGGCGACATGGCTTCCTGGGAGACGTTGCGCGCGTTCGAGCGCGCGGTGCGCCAGCTCGGCGAAATGCGCAACGCGCCAACGCGAATGGCCGCCGATCTGCATCCCGGATACCACACCCGAAGCTGGGCCGAACGGCATGCGGGCGATCGGCCGCTGGACCTGGTCCAGCACCACCACGCGCATGTGGTCTCGCTGCTGGCCGAGCACGGGCGCATCGGCGAGCCCATCGTCGGTGTCTCCTTCGACGGAACCGGTTACGGCTGCGACCACAGCATCTGGGGCGGAGAAATCCTGGCTCTCGGAACCGACAGCCACCGATTCGTTCGCGTCGGCCACCTGTTGCCGGTGCCGTTGCCGGGCGGTGATGCGGCGGTGCGCAATCCGTGGCGGATGGCGCTGTCCCAGTTGTGGATGGCCGACATCGAGTGGACTCCGGACCTCGCGCCGGTGGCCGCCGCGACCGCAAACGAATTGCGGCTCACCCGTTCGCAATTGGAAAGCGGGACGGGGTGTGTGCCGTGTTCGAGCATGGGCCGGCTGTTCGACGCCGTCGCCTCGCTGCTCGGGGTGCGGCACCGGATCGACTACGAAGGGCAGGCGGCCATCGAACTCGAGGCACTCGCCGAGTCTGCCCTCGGACAGGCCACCGGGCCCGCCGGGCTGGCGCCGTCACTGCCGCTGACGGTGCGGGCAGACGGGGTGATCGACCCCGCCACCATGGTGCAAACGATGGTGGCGGCCCTGCACGCCGGCACCCAACCCGCGCCGCTGGCCGCGGCGTTCCACGAGGCGATCGCGGACGCCGTCGCCAAGGTCGTCGGTCAGGTGGCCGGCCGAGTCCGGCTGGTGGGCCTCACCGGCGGGGTGTTCCAGAACGTGCTGCTGCTGCGAGCATGCCGTAAGCGGTTGCAGCTAAACGGATTTGAGGTACTGACCCACCACACGGTGCCGCCGAACGACGGTGGGCTGGCGCTGGGTCAGGCCGCGATCTCGATGCTCACCGCCCTCGAGGAGGGCCGACCATGACCACCACCGCGATCGACCGGGGGCTCGGCGCCGAACTGGCCGAGGACCTGGCCGCCACCGCTTTCACGCTGGCCAAGCGTTTCGCCGCGGGTGCCACCATGTGGTCGATCGCGCCGTCGTGGGAGCCGCACGCGCTCCACATCGCGGTCGAGTTCGTGCATCCGGTGATCATGGGCAAACGGGCATTGCCCGCCGTGGCGTTGACCGGACCCGACCTGGTGGATCTGGTGCGGGTCTCCGTGCGCCCCGGCGACATCGTCGTCGCGGTCGCCGGTGCGGACGACACGCAGGTGCGCTCGGTGATGCGTCGTTCGCCGGCGTGGGGAGCGACCACGATTTGGATCGGCAGCGGTGAACGCCCCACGGCAGGGCGGGCCGACCACGTGCTGTGGCTCGACGATCCCGATCCGCGAGTGCCCGCGACCGGTGGCTTCGTGCTGTTCTATCACCTGTTGTGGGAACTGACCCACGTGTGTTTCGAGCACTCCGGATTGCTGAAACCCGAGTGCACCGAACAAGTTTGTGTCACGTGCAGCGACGAGGGTCGCCTGGGTGAGGTGGTGACGGCCACTGCCGACGGGATGGCCGCCGGAACAGCCACGGTGCGCACCGCGCGGGGCGTAGAGAACGTGGTGACCACGCTGATCGACCCGGTGGCCGCCGGCGAACTGGTGGTGGTGCACGCCGGGACGGCGATCTGCCGAATGGAGGACGCCTGATGAGCGAGCGCGACGAGCCCACCAATTTCCTGTATCCGTTCATCGACGCACAGGAGGACGACGCCGAGTCGCTGCTGGCCGACCTGGCCGCGTCGGCGCAGGCAAAGGCCACCGAAAGCCTGGCGCTGCGGCGCTCCACGCTGGAAGCCAACGCCGAGCTGCTGGATGAGGCCGCCACCGAGATGGCGCGCCGGTTCGCGTCGGGCGGGCGGCTGTTCACCTTCGGAAACGGCGGCAGCTGCACCGATTCCACCACTTTGGCGAGGCTGTTCGCGCGGCCGCCGCTGGGAAATCCGTTACCCGCGTGGTCGTTGACCGCCGACCAGGCGATCTTGACCGCCCTGGGCAACGACGTCGGGTTCGAGCTGGTGTTCGCCCGCCAGTTGATCGCCCGGGCCAAGGCGGGCGACATCGCGATCGCCATGTCGACCAGCGGCAATTCGCCCAACCTGCTCACCGCGCTGCGCGAGGCGCGCCAACGCGGCCTGTACACAATCGGTTTCGCCGGCTACGACGGCGGGGCCTTCGCGGACAATCCGAACGTGGACGCCTGCTTCGTCGTTCGTTCGCAAAGCGTGCACCGCATCCAGGAGTCCCAGGCGCTGCTGGGCTATCAGCTGTGGTTGACCGTGCATGACCGGCTGGGCCATCAAAGTTGGGGGGCCGCATGAGTACGCCGGCGACGATGCAGTGGGGGTACCGCCCGCTTGCGGGGGACGTAGCGATGAGGAGGAGCGGCGCATGAGCAAGTCAGCGGGCGAATACCTGTCCTCGGGGCCGCGGTTCGCCGAAGGCGAGGTCATCGAGCGCATCGAGTCGTTCCGCAGGCGCCGCCCGCGGCTGCTCGACGACCACGTGACCCTGGCCCACGGCGCGGGCGGGAAGGCCTCGGCGGCACTGCTGGACGCGGTGTTCCTGGAGGCGTTTCGCAATCCGCTGCTGGAGTCGCTGGGCGATAGTGCGGTCCTGACGTTGCCCAGCGGCGAACGCCTGGCGATGTCCACCGATTCATTCGTGGTGCAGCCCAGGCGATTTCCCGGCGGCTCCATCGGCG
>DASSGQ010000141.1:0-11683 GCA_035693385.1 Mycobacterium sp. | reverse complement strand
CTGCGCAAACATCTGTACAGCTTTGGCGGTGGCGGAGGGATTTGAACCCTCGGACGGTGTTAGCCGTCACACGCTTTCGAGGCGTGCTCCTTAGGCCGCTCGGACACGCCACCGCCGAGCAGCTTACCGAACCAGGGGCCGGTCACCCCAATCGCTGGCGGGCGAAGAATGCCTCGAGCGGCGCGGCGCACTCTTGCGCGAGCACACCGCCGCGCACCTCCGGGCGGTGGTTGAGTCGACGGTCGCGGACCACGTCCCACAGCGATCCGACCGCCCCGGTTTTGGGCTCCCATGCTCCGAACACCAGCCGCGCGACGCGAGCCAGCACCAGTGCGCCCGCGCACATGGTGCACGGTTCGACGGTCACGGCGAGTGTGGTCCCCTCCAGTCGCCACCCGTCTCCGAGCACGCTCGCCGCCGCCCGTATCGCCAGGATTTCGGCGTGAGCCGTCGGATCACCAAGGGCCTCACGGGCATTCACCGCCCGGGCCAGCTCGGTTCCGTCGGCGCCGACAACCACCGCGCCGATAGGCACGTCGCGCGGGCCGGCCGTCGCGGCCACCGACAGTGCCGTACGGATCAGATCTTCGTCGGCGATCACCGACCGGGCCTGTGGCGGCGACCCGCGCTCGCGATCACCGACCGGACCTGTGACGGCGACCTGCGCTTGCGATCACCGACCGAGGCGGTCGATGACCGCCGACAGCTGATCGGCGAAACCCATCTCTCTGGCGATGCGGCCCAACTGCTCGTCGGCATAGAGATCGGTTTCATCGAGGATGACCCCCAACACCGCCTCGGGCAGCCCGATGTCGGACAGCAACCCCAGGTCGCCCTCCTCGAAGGGTTCCGCGTCCTCGAGGTCCTCGGGGTCGATGTCGGCGTCCAGGTTGTCCAGCACTTCGGCGGCGATGTCGTAGTCGAGTGCGGCGGTGGCATCCGACAACAGCAGCCGGGTCCCGGACGGCGCCGGGCGCACGATGACGAAAAACTCGTCATCGACGTCGAGAAGTCCAAAAACCGCCCCCGCGCTCCGCAGTTCACGTAATTCCGTCTCGGCGGCCGCCAGGCTCGTCAGCGATTTGGTGGCCAGCGCAGAACAGCGCCATTGGCCCTCTTCACGCACGACCGCGACGCCGAAGCCGTCCGGTACGTCGGCGGACGGGCCCTGCGCAGACGCCCGCTGTGCTCCCATGGGCGCCTACGCTAGTCGCTGACCAGGCACCTTGACCAGACAAACGTACGAGGAGCAACGGCATCCGAACGCACCGTGGGCCGTCAAACTGTGCAAACCTAGGACTGTGGCGGGGACACCTTTGTGCGTGCTTGGACTGGGTTTGATCGGCGGCTCGATAATGCGGGCCACCAAGGCCGCCGGCCGTGAGGTATTCGGCTACAACCGGTCGGTGGAGGGCGCACACGCGGCCATCGCCGACGGGTTCGAGGCCAGCATCAACCTCACCGACACGCTGATCCGCGCCGCTGACACCGACGCATTGATTGTGCTGGCCGTGCCGATGCCGGCGTTGGGAACCATGCTCACCCACATCAGCGAATTGGCGCCCGGATGCTCGCTGACCGACGTCACCAGCGTCAAAGCCGCGGTGCTCGACGAGGTGGCCACCGCCGGTCTGCGCGAACGCTTCGTCGGCGGTCACCCGATGACGGGCACCGTGCACTCGGGTTGGGCGGCCGGATACGCCGGTCTTTTCATCAGGACGCCGTGGGTGGTCAGCGTGGACGACGGGGTGGACGCGACCGTCTGGTCGAAGGTGATGACGTTGGCGCTGGACTGCGGCGCACTGGTGGTACCGGCCAAATCCGACGAGCACGACGCCGCGGCCGCGGCCATCTCACATCTGCCACACCTGCTCGCCGAGGCGCTGGCCGTCGCCGCCGCAGAGGTTCCGCTGGCCTTCGCGCTGGCCGCGGGGTCGTTCCGCGACGGCACCCGGGTGGCGGGCACGGCCCCCGACCTGGTGCGGGCGATGTGCGAAGGCAACTCGGCGCAGCTGCTGCCGGCGCTCGACCGGGCCATCAAGTTGCTCAGCGGTGCCCGCGAGTCGCTGGGTTCTGTCAACTCCGTGGCCGACCTCGTCGAGGCCGGTCACGCCGCGCGAACACGGTACGACAGCTTCCCGCGCTTCGACATCGTCACCGTCGCCATCGGCGCGGAGGACTGGCGCGAGGAACTGGCCGCAGCGGGCCGGGCGGGCGGGGTGATCAGATCCGCTCTGCCAAGCTTGGGTAATCCAAGATGAACCCGTCTTCGTCGACGCTCACCGTGGTGTCGGCGACCGGAGAGTGCAACTTGATGCCGTCGAGGCGTCCCTCGCTGCAGTAGCTGACAGTGGCCGCGGTGACGGCCATCTCCGGTACGTTCACGTAGACCATCGGCAGCGTGACCGAGTCCGCCCGTTCGTGCAGAGACAGGCGCCTGATCGGCAGGGCGTTGAAGAACGGGCTGAACACGACGTCGACGTCGAGGGCGCCGTTGTATCCCGCGCGCCGCTCACCTTGG
This sequence comes from Mycobacterium sp., assembly GCA_035693385.1. Taxonomy (GTDB): domain Bacteria; phylum Actinomycetota; class Actinomycetes; order Mycobacteriales; family Mycobacteriaceae; genus Mycobacterium. The sequence continues at coordinate 9,162 of DASSGQ010000141.1, read as the reverse complement.
TGGTCGGTAATCAACCACATGTTTTCCTCGTCGCGGGCAATGGCGAGCTGACGTTCCCGCTCGGCCAGCGTCACGGTCAACCCGAAGCGCTTGGTGGCGCCGGTCTCGTCGGTCTGCAGGTCGTAGTAGGCGCCGAACGCGGGATTAATTGCGGTGGCCGCGGCCACGATCCGCCCGTTGGCCCTGATCCGTTTGCCGGACAGCTGGACTCGTACCGATTCCATTCGGGAGACGTCCTGTGCACGCCAGGTCAACATCGCCTGCCACACGCGCCGGGTCGGATCAGAGGAAGCTGCCTTCACATATCTACCGTAAGACGTGTCCGCCGACCACCGCATGGTTGTTCGTAACTGCGCTAAGCATCACTCGTTGTGCTGCGGGACGATCGCCGAGGGTAACCGGCCGGTGCCCGGCACCGAAACCCATACCGCCAACGCCAACAGGCCGTCGAGGATCAGTGCCAACGCCGCCACCATCAGCGCGCCGACCAGGGCGAGTTGAAATTCGCGCTCCTTGATCCCGTCGATCAGATACCGGCCCAGGCCGCCGAGGCTGGCGTAGGCCGCCACCGTCGCGGTGGCGACCACCTGAAGCGTCGCGTTGCGCAGCCCACTGAGGATCATCGGCATTGCGTTCGGCACCTCGACGCGCAGCAGCAACTGGGCCTCCGTCATTCCCATCGCGCGGGCCGCGTCGACCGCCGTTCGGTCGACATTGGCAACGCCCGCGTAGGTGCCGGCCAGCAGCGACGGAACACCCAGCAGCATCAGGGCAAGCAGCGGTGGCCCCGCACCAAGCCCGAACAACAGCACCCCCAGCAGCAGCACCCCCAACGTCGGCAGTGCGCGCAGCCCGTTGACCGCACCCACCACCAACAGCGTGCCCCTGCCGGTGTGCCCGATGAGCAGCCCGACCGGGACTGCGATCAGCGCCGACGCGCCCACCGCGATGACGGTGTATTCGAGATGCTCCAAGGTGCGCGCGGCAAGCCCGACCGGACCGGTCCAGTGGTCCACGGTCAGCAGGTAGGACAGCGCCTGTTGCAGGAAGTTCATCGCGCGCCGCCCACGACCGGGGCGATCACCGACCGTCGTCGGGTGGCGCGCCCGGCGCGTTCCCAGGGCGTGGCCAGCCGGCCAGCCAGCATGATGAGCACGTCGATGACGATCGCGAGCAAGAACAAGGCGATGATGCCGGCCACGATCTGATCGCTCTTGTCGGTCTGGTACCCCTCGGTAAACCAGGTGCCCAGGCCCCCGATGCCGATCACCGAACCCACCGACACCATCGCGATGTTGGTCACCACGACCACGCGCAACCCGGCGACCAGTATCGGGATAGACAGCGGCAGCTCGACTTTGAGCATCCGTTTGATCGTCGGGTAGCCGAGCGCGGTGGCCGCGTCGCACACCTGGGCTGGCACCGCGTCCAGCGCCTCGAGCACCGCACGGACCAGTAGCGCGGCGGTGTAGGCCGTCAGCGCAACCATGACGTTGGCCTCGTCGAGGATCCGGGTCCCGATGATCGTGGGCAACACTACGAACAGCGCCAGCGACGGGATGGTGAACACAACGCTGGCGGTCGCGGTCGTCAACCGTCGGGCAATGGGGGCGCGTTGCACCAGCGCGCCCAGCGGCACCGCGATCGCCAATCCGATCAGCACCGGCATCAGCGACAGCCGAAGATGGACGATAGTCAGCGCCCAGGCGTCGTCGAGGTGGTTGAACAGATAGTGCATCTGCCTAATTCCCTCTGGGTCCCTCTGGGCCCTGCCGCCGGGCCGCCACCGCCGCGAGCACGTCGGCGGCCAGTACGCCGCCGATCACCTTGCCCCCGTCGTCAACGGCCACACCCATCCCGGACGGGGCCGACAGCGCCGCGTCCAGCGCTTGACTGAGGTTGCCCCCGGGACGGAACAGCGAGCCGACGCCGTTCATGCTGTCGGGCAACGACGCACCGGCACGATGCCGCCGCAGGCTCTCGGCGTCGATCCAGCCCATCGGCGCCCCCGCGTCGTCGACCACCACCGCCCAGCCGTCGGGAAGTCCCGAGTCGGAGAGGTTGTCCGCTGCGATCCGCTCGACGTCGTGCAGTGGCAGCCCGTCCGCGTCGATGAGCTGCAACCATCGATAACCGCGGCCCAGACCGATGAACCTGGACACGAATTCATTGGCAGGCCGCGAGAGCAGCTGCGCGGGTTCGTCGTACTGCTGCAGCGAGCCGCCGCGCCCGAACACCGCCACGCGGTCGGCAAGCTTGAGCGCCTCGTCGATGTCGTGCGTGACGAAGACGATGGTTTTGTGCAATTCGCTTTGCAGGCGCAATATTTCGTTCTGCAGCTCGTGACGAACCACCGGGTCGACGGCCGAGAACGGCTCGTCCATCAACAAGATGGGTGGATCGGCGGCCAGAGCGCGTGCCACGCCGACGCGTTGTTGTTCACCGCCGGAAAGCTGCCCGGGGTAACGCGTGGCGAGCCTGGCGTCCAGCCCGACGCGTTCGAGCACCTCGTAGGCGGCTTTGCGAGCGTCCCGGCGGGACTGCCCCTTCAGCACCGGAACCGTTGCGACGTTGTCGATCACGCGCTGATGGGGCATCAGGCCCGCGTGCTGGATGACGTAGCCGATGCCGAGCCGCAGCTGTACCGGGTTGACGCCCGCCACGTCTGCCCCGTCGACGGTTATGGTGCCGTGGGTCGGCTCGACCATCCGATTGATCATCCGCAGCGCGGTGGTCTTGCCGCTGCCGGAGGACCCGACGAAGACCGTCAACTTGCCGTTGGGAACGGTCAGGCTCAGCTGGTCGACGGCGGTGGTCCCGTCGGCGAATACCTTGCTGACATCGTCGAAGACGATCAACGCGGTTGTCCGCCTACCGCATCATGCAGCCCCATCATTGCCCGATCGGATGGTTGAAGCCGTTGTCGCGCACCCAGTTTCGCGCTGCTTGGTCGGGATCGATGCCGGAGTTGCCCGATACCGCGGCGTTGAGTCCGGCCAGGCCGGGCGTGGTCAGTTTCGCCGACACGGCGTCCAGCACGTCTTTGAGCAGGTCCGACTTTTTCTGCGAATTCACCAGCGGCACAATGTTGCCGGCCAGGAAGTTGTGCTCCGGGTCATCGAGCGCCACCAGCTGATTTTGCGGGATAGCCGGTGACGTGCTGAAGATATTGGCGGCGGTGACCCTGCCCTCCACCAACTCGCGCACCGTCACCGCCCCGCCGCCGTCGTTGATGGCAACGAAGTTGCCCGGGCTGATGTCGAGAGAATACTTCTGGCGCAACCCGGGCAGCCCGGAAGGCCGCCTCTCGAACGCCGAGGGTGCTCCGAACTTCACGTCGGGCGAGTGTGCCGCCAAGTCGGCGATCGTCTTCAGGTTCCATGCGCCGGCGGTCTCGCTGGTGACGGTCACCGTATCGGTGTCGGAGGCCGGCGACGGCGTCAGGATCGACAGGTCACCGGGCAGTTTCTTGTAGAGCTCCAACTCGACTGCATCGAGCATGGTCGCCGTGGAAGCGGGCGCGAAGTACAACAGCAGGTTGCCGATGTACTCCGGCACCAAGTCGATGGAATGATCTTTGAGCGCCGGGATATACGTCTCCCTGCTGCCGATTCCCATCCGCCGCCCGATTTCGAAGCCGTTGGCTTGCAAAGCTTGTGCGTAGATTTCGGCGACGATCTCCGATTCGGGAAAGTCGCCGGAGCCGACCACGATCGATTTCGGGCTGCGGGTCTCCGCACTCAGCGGATCGGAATTGCTGCATGCCGCACCCAGGCACACCACCGCCAACCACACGGAGGTGTGGACCGACATGCGTTGCATGCGCGGCAGCATCCTCATACCGCCGACACTAACGGCAGAAACGCCGGGGCGCCGCAAGGTTTCCTGCGTGGTTCGGTTTCATTCCGGGCGAGATGGGACAAAGATGGCACTATGAGCAGCCAGTCCCCTGTCTCCCCCGGTCACCCGCCCGCCAAGCCGGCGCAATCGCCCAAGAAGGCCGCAAAATCCACAGAACCGGCCGTCGGCTTTACCCGCGCCGGCGCTTTGTGGACTGCATTGATCGCCGGCTTCCTGATCCTGATCCTGTTGCTGATCTTCATAGCTCAGAACACGGCGTCGACCCCGTTTACGTTCTTTGCCTGGCACTGGAGCCTGCCGCTGGGCGTGGCCATTCTGCTGGCGGCAGTGGGCGGCGGGCTGCTCACCGTGGCGGTCGGCACCGCGCGGATAATCCAGCTACGTCGTGTCGCCAAGAAACACCACGCGGCGGCTTCGGGCTAGCGGGACGCCATTGCGTCCGTGACGGCGCTCAACTAGGCAGCTTGGCCAGCTCCGCCAGTCCGCGGGAGATCAAGGGCCCCACCACCTCGGGCTGGTGCTCCGACGTGTCGCCCGTCCCCTGTGCCAGCTCCGACATCCGCCTACGGAAATCGATACCCGCGGCGATGATGGCGAGCTTGAAGTAAGCCAACGCCATATAGAACTCCCAGTGCGCCAGCGGCAAACCGGACACCAGCGAGTAACGGTCTGCCAGTTCATCTGCCGTCGGCAACAGCGGCGAAGTCCAGGCAGCTTGCGTGTTGACGATCAGGTCCAGCGCCGGATCGCGGTACACGCACATCAGGGCCGCATCGCTGAGCGGGTCCCCCAATGTCGAAAGCTCCCAATCGACGACGGCGCGAACCTTGGTCGGATCGTCGGAGTCCAGGATGGTGTTGTCGATCCGGAAGTCACCGTGCACGATCGACGTCCGGCTCTGCTGCGGAACCGAGTGGCGCAGGCCCGAATGCAGTCGCTCAACGTCGGCGTCGCGGTGGTCTTCCGGCAGCCGGACCAGATCCCATTGCGAACCCCATCGGCGCACCTGACGCTCGAGATAACCGCTGGGCTTGCCAAAATCGGCCAGCCCCACGGCGTTTGGGTCGACACTGTGCAGATCGACGAGTACCCGGATCAGGGAATCGACACAGCCGTCGATCACGGTGCGACTGAACGCTTCCAGTTGGGCACGCCGGCGTACCACGTGCCCGGCAACGAATTCGACGATCTGAAAGGGCGTGCCCAGCACCGCATCGTCCTCACACAGTGCGATCGTGCGCGCGACCGGAACCGGCGTGTCCTGCAGCGCGGCAACGACCTTGTATTCACGGGCCATGTCGTGCGCCGACGGCGTCAGCCCATGCAGCGGCGGGCGTCGCACCAGCCAGCTGGTCGCGTCGTCGTACACCCGGAAGGTCAGGTTCGAGCGGCCACCAGAGATGAACTCGGCCCGCAACTCGCCGGCGCGTCCGATACCGAGCGAATGCAGGTACCGGTCCAGCGAGGGCAGGTCGAGCCCTTCGAGTCCATCAGCTGAAGTCACCGGACTTGTTTACCACCGCCGATTTCCCGGCGCGCAACAGCTGCCCGTCTGGACTCTGCGCCCACGGCTTCGACTCTGCGGTGGCGCTGCGGTACGGGCGATCAGCACGTGCTGGACGCAGACCCGAGGCGCGCGACTCCTAGAACCGCTGGTTTCGGGGCAACAGGTCCCACACGTGCTCGGTGCCGTTGACGCTCCCCACCGTCGCCTGACCGGACCGCGAGAACAAGAGCCGGGTCACCGACGCGTAGTCGACAGGAAAGGACAGCAGCCGGGACGTACCAAGGATCTCGTGCAGCAGCGCGTTGATCACCCCACCGTGGCTGAACACCGCCACGGTGTGATCGGGATCGGCCGCCGCGACCACATCGTCGGCTGCCGCACGGACGCGGGCGCGAAACGCCTCCTCGTCTACCGCGCTGGGCAAATGCCCTTGAGCCAACCGCGCCCATTCCTCGGGCATTTCGTCGCGGATTTGCTCGATGGGGATGTACATCGGAAGGTCACGGTCGTATTCCGCGAATCGATCGTCGACCTCGACGGTCAGCCCGCGCGCCGCTGCCACCGGTTCGGCGGTCTGGATCGCGCGGCGCTGCGGGCTGCTCACCACCCGAGCGATGGGAAACCTGGCCAGCGCCTTGGGCAGTCGTCCGACCTGCGCCAACCCTTCCTCCGACAGGTCCGGGTCGGAGCCCTCGCCGTGTTCGCTGCGCAGCGGTAGCGCATGCCGGACCAGCAACACTTGCATGTTTCTTCCTGTCGTCGGGTAAGCAGAACCAGGGCTTGACGCCCCGCCCGATCCGCCAGTTTTCCATTGTGCTGGTAGCGGTGCGACCCAGTGCGCGTCGTGTGTGGTCGGCAACGCGGGCAGAATGGCGTCGCTGAAAACAACGCCCGATCTGGAGGAGGACAGAATGACCCAGCCGCAGATGGATTGGGACGCCGCCTACCGGCAAGAATCACCGCCGCCGTGGAGCATCGGCCGGCCGCAGCCCGAGCTGGCGGTGCTCATCGATCAAGGCAAGATCCGTGGCGATGTGCTGGACGCCGGCTGTGGCCACGCCGCGTTGTCGCTGGCCCTCGCGGCGCGCGGCTACGCAGTTGTCGGGCTGGACGCCAGCGCGACCGCGGTCGAGGCCGCGGCCGCGGTCGCCGCCGAACAAGGACTGACGACGGCGACTTTCGCGCAGGCTGACGTCACCACCTTCCGTGGCTATGACGGCCGCTTCTCCACCATCCTGGACAGCGGACTGTTCCACGCCCTGCCGCCCGAGAGGCGCCAGGACTATCTGCAGTCGATCTTTCGCGCTGCCGCGCCGGGGGCGGCGCTCTACATCCTGGCCTTCGCCGCCGAAGCATTCGCTGACCGGGACGACGACTGGCCCGGCCCGCGTGGCTTCACCGAGGCCGAGTTGCGCGACACCGTCTCGACGCTTTGGCGTGTCGATCAGGTGCGCCCCGCGAAGGTCTACGGCAACGACGACGCGCTTGCGTCCTCCCCCGCTGCCTTCGCGAACGTCGAACATGACAGCGAGGGCCACTTCATGGCGCCGGGGTTGCTGCTCAGCGCGCACAAGTCCGAGCGGTGACATAGCGCTTCCCGGCCCTGTGGAGAATGCTATTCTCTGTGTGGAGAGCGGGGTGTGCAGACAATGACGGCTGCCGGCGAAACCCAACTGGACCCGGGTGTTCTCGGGCGCTGGCTGGATGCCAACGACGCACCGGGCAACGGCGAAGAACCCATGCTGGATCAGCTCAAGGGCGGCTCGCAGAACACCCTGTTTGTCATCAAGCGCGGCGGCGAACGCATGGTGCTGCGGATGCCCGGCGCCCGCGCCGACGCCGCCCGCATCGACGGCTTGCTGCGTGAAATCCACTTGGTGCGCGCCCTGTCCGGCACCGATGTGCCCCACGCGGCACTGATCGCCGCCGACGACACCGGCACGGTGCTGGGCATGCCGTTCTACGTGATGCGGGCGATCGACGGGTGGAGCCCGATGGACGGCGGATGGCGGGCACCCTTCGACACCGATCTGGCCGCGCGGCGCGGGCTGGCGTTCGAACTCGTCGAAGGCGCCGCCAAGCTGGGGCGGGTGGATTGGCGCGCCCACGGGCTCGGCGGCTTTGGCCGTCCGGAAGGATTCCACCAGCGACAGGTCGATCGCTGGTTGACGTTTCTCGACGCCTACAAGGTGCGCGATCTGCCCGGCCTCGACGAGGCCGCCGACTGGCTGCGCCGCAATCGGCCGGCGCGGTACAAGCCGGGCATCATGCACGGCGACTATCAGTTCGCCAACGTGATGTTCGCGCACGGGGGGCCGGCTCGACTAGCCGCGATCGTGGACTGGGAGATGACCACCGTCGGCGATCCGCTGCTGGATCTCGCCTGGGCGCTACTGGGCTACGACGGCGAAAACCCGCGCGCCGAAGGGTTCTACCTGGATATGCGCGGCATGCCGACCCGCAGCGAACTGCTCGAGCACTACGAGACCGTCAGTGGGCTCTCCACCGAGAACATCGACTACTACCTGGTGCTCGCCAACTGGAAACTGGGCATTGTGCTCGAGAAGACCTACGCGGCCGGGGTGCGCACCGGGAACGTCGACCCCAAGATCACCGAAACCTTCGGAGCGATGATCCCGCAGCTCATCGCCACGGCAGCCGGGCTGGCGCGCTCTCTCCGGACCGAGGCCCGCTGAAATGGGTTACGCGGACCAGCTTTTCGACCTCGCCGACCGAGTGATATTGATCACCGGCGGCAGCCGTGGCCTGGGACGCGAAATGGCCTTCGCCGTCGCGCGCTGCGGCGCCGACGTGGTGATCGCCAGCCGGAACATGGACAACTGTGTGTCCACCGCCAAGGAGATCGAGGCGGAGACCGGCCGCTCCGCCATGCCCTATCAGGTACACGTCGGACGTTGGGAACAGCTCGACGGATTGGTCGAGGCGACCTACGAGCGGTTCGGCAAGGTCGACACGTTGATCAACAACGCGGGCATGTCGCCGCTGTACGACAAGCTGACCGACGTCACCGAGAAGCTGTTCGACGCGGTGATCAACCTGAACCTCAAGGGGCCCTTCCGGTTATCCGCATTGGTGGGCGAGCGGATGGTGGCCGCGGGCCGCGGGTCCATCATCAACGTGAGTTCCACCGGGTCGCTGCGCCCGAACGGCGGCATCATTCCCTATGCCGCGGCCAAGGCCGGGCTCAACGCCATGACCAAAGGCCTGGCACAGGCGTTCGGACCCACCGTGCGGGTCAACACACTGATGGCCGGGCCCTACCTGACCGACATCAGTCAGGCCTGGGGTCTGGAAAACGACAGCACCAACAGGTTCGGTCATCTTTTCTTGGAACGCGCCGGCGATCCGCGCGAAATTGTCGGCGCCGCACTGTTTTTGGCGTCCGACGCGTCCAGTTTCACTACGGGTTCAATCCTGCGGGCCGACGGCGGGATCCCCTGACGTGGCGATCGCAAAAGCGCGGCGGAGGCGGGCGCAACGGGTCGCCACCAATGAACGAGTAGGAGCATTCGAATGACTTGGGACTTCTCCACCGAACCGGAGTTCGAGAAGAAGCTGGACTGGATCCGCGAGTTCGTGCGCGAAGAGGTGGAACCTCTGGAGGTGCTGTTCCCGGGCTGCGAGTACCGACCGCTGAACGACCAGCGGCGCCGCATTATCGACCCACTCAAACAGCAGGTCCGCGACAACGGCTTGTGGGCGCCGCATTTGGGCCCCGAACTGGGTGGCCAGGGCTTCGGCGCGGTCAAGCTGGCGCTGATCAACGAGATTCT
>DASSGQ010000140.1:0-4667 GCA_035693385.1 Mycobacterium sp. | reverse complement strand
CGGAATTTGTCGAATGATCCGAACGCGTCGTCGATGGCGGCGGCGAGCTCGCCGGTCGGCTTGTCGCCACCGTTCGGCGAGAGGTTCTTCCACCAGATCGAGTGGTTCACGTGGCCACCGAGGTGGAAGGCCAGGTTCTTTTCGTTCAGGAAGATCGCAGAGTGGTCATCCTTGGCGCGTGCCTCCTCAAGTTTCGCGACGGCGTCGTTCACGCCCTTCACATAGGCGGCGTGATGCTTGCTGTGGTGGATCTCGTTGATCTGACCGGAGATGTGCGGTTCCAGCGCTGCATAGTCCCAGTCCAAATCGGGCAGGGTGTATTCAGCCACGGCATTCCTTTCTTCGATGATCGGTGGTGATCGTCTTGACGCGCATTCGCACGGAGCCCGCCACGCGGCGGCCTGGCGTCATCAACCCTGCTCCATGACCGCGCGCGCCGCAAGAACGACCGCTAGGGGGCGATGACCCGGATACCCGTTCGGCGTGATTTCAAGACAAGACGATGACCACAAGAACCGCGAGTAGCGCCAGCGCGATCAGGGCGGCGCGCAAGGCGGCGCCGCTATAGCTGTGGTCCCAAGCAGGCGAGCCGGAATACGGGTTCGATGAGGCCGGCGAACCCGGACCGAACGAATGCGTGGCCATCAGTCGCCTTTCACCTGCACCTTCACCTCACTCGAGTGAGGTGAGTCACAACTGAGATTCCGTGACCGTGATAGTAGCCGCTTGCGGCGAGGTTGAAAACACGCGGCGTATGAGCGCTCCACGGCGCGGATTCGGGGTGGCAGCGCGGTGCACGAACGTACGGGAAAAGGATGTCCGGCTCGAGTCCGGGTGTGCCGGACAGCCGGGCCGTCTGTGGGTAGTTAGTGAGGCAAGTCATTTCGCTCGCATACCGATCGGGGGTGTATATGGCACGCCTGTACCAACCCGCGCTTATCCACACGGCAACCCAAGTCAACCGGCAAAGGCAGTGTTGATGCCGTGCATACCCAAGCGCTCGCTGTGGATAAACCTGTGGAAACTGTGGATAGCCATAGGCAACTGTTGGTGTTGCCGGACCGACGGCGGAATTCCTCACCGTGCCGCAGCGCGCGTCGTCGCCGGAGCGCGGTGAGGTGCCGGAGCTAGGCTGGTCCGGTGATCCAGGTGTGCTCCCAGTGCGGCACTCGGTGGAACGTCCGCGAGCGGCGGCGCGAATGGTGTCCTCGTTGTCGCGGGGCGCTGATGGCGCCGTTGGCGGACGTGCCCGCGGCCGACCCTCGGTGGAGCGCGCAAGGCCGTCCGCCGTCCGCCAGGCCGCCGGCGGCGCGAGGCTGGCAGCGCACGCCCCCGCCGTTGCCGCCGGGTTACCGCTGGATAGCCGTGCGTCCGGGTGCCGCACCGCCTTCGCGACATGGGCGACGGCCCCTGGGTCCCACACCGCGCTACGCCGTGATCCCGCGCTGGGGTTTGGCGGATCTCGTCGAGCAGGCTCCGGCGGCAGCGGAAAAGCCCACGCAGGCCGGGCCGTCGGCGGCGGTTGTCCGCACCGCATTGTTCCTGAGCGTGTTGGTGCTCGCCTTCGCCGCCCTGGTCTACGTCGTGCGGTATGTGCTGCTGGTGATCAACCGGGACACCCTGCTGAACTCGATCGTCGCCATCGCCGCGGATTGGCTCGGGATTCTGGCCAGTGTGGCGGCGATCGCGGCGGTGATCACCTCCGGTGTGATGCTGATCCAATGGCTGGTCGCGCGGAGAGCCGCCGTGTTCGCCCATCTTGGCCTGCCGGAGCCGCGTTCAGTCCGGGCGTTGTGGGCCGGCTGTGTGGTGCCGCTGGCCAATCTGCTGTGGGCGCCGGTGTACGTAATTGAGCTGGCAACCATCGAAGAGCGCTACGCCCGGCTACGAACACCGATCGTCCGGTGGTGGTTCGCTTGGGCTTTCAGCTACCTGGTTTCGATTTTCGCGATCGCGACGAGCTTTGCCACGGACGCCCAGGGCATCGCCAACAACACCGTGCTGATGGTGTTCGCCTATCTGTTTGCGGGAGTCACGATGGCCGCCGTTGCGCGGGTATTCGAGGGCTTCGAGAGCAAACCGGTCGAACGGCCTGCGCACCGATGGGTGGTGGTGACCGACGACCAACCTGTGACGGTCTCGTCCGCCGGTCCAGTTGAGCTGGAGGGGCAAGAACCGGCAGCATAGAGGGATGACGTGGGCGGAGGAGGTGCTGGCTGGGCACCCCTTTGTTGTTGCCCACCGAGGCGCCTCGGCGTCTCGGCCGGAACATACGCTGGCTGCCTACGATCTCGCACTCAAAGAGGGCGCCGACGGCGTCGAGTGCGATGTGCGCCTGACCCGCGACGGCCATCTGGTCTGCGTGCATGACCGGCGTCTGGACCGAACCTCGACGGGGGCCGGACTGGTCAGCACCATGACGCTGGCTGAACTGCGCGAACTCGAATACGGAGCGTGGCACGACAGCTGGCGCGAGGACGGTACGCACGGTGACACCAGTCTGCTGACGCTCGACGCCCTCGTTTCGCTGGTCCTGGACTGGCACCGTCCGGTGAAGATTTTCATCGAAACCAAGCACCCGGTCCGTTACGGCTCACTGGTGGAAAACAAGCTGCTCGCCTCGTTGCACCGTTTCGGCATCGCCGCGCCTGCCTCCGCGGACCGGTCCCGCGCGGTGGTGATGTCGTTCTCGGCGGCCGCGGTCTGGCGGATCCGCCGAGCGGCGCCCCTGTTGCCGACGGTGCTGCTCGGCAGAACCGGCCGCTACCTGACCAGCAGCGCGGCCACCGCCGTCGGCGCCACCGCCGTCGGGCCCTCGCTGGCGGCGTTGAAGGATTACCCACAACTCGTGGATCGCGCCGTCGCGCAAGGCAGGGCGGTGTACTGCTGGAATGTCGACGAATACGAAGACATCGACTTCTGTCGGGACGTCGGGGTTGCCTGGCTCGCCACCCACCACCCGGGCCGCACGAAGGCCTGGTTGGAGAACCGGAGCGCCGGTCAGGGCGGCGGCTAGCTGGCGCGCGAAGATGGACGCTATTGCTGTCCGTCGAGAGCGGGCACCGGCTCGTCGGAGCGCAACGCGTCGAACAACTTGCCCGCGGCTTCGTGATCCCACACCACCACCGACCCGGCGTCGTTGGTGATGAACTCCCCGATCGGGACGGTCATCGTGGTGGGCGATCCATGCAGCGCCCAGCCGAGTCGGGCCAGATCCCACGCGTGATCGCCCCGGTCGACGGTCAGGGCGTCGACAGCGGCACGCGGCACCGAGTACCAGCGGGACGGGTCGAGCCACACCGCCGGGCTCGCGGCACGCTCCAACAGCGCCGACAGGAACTGCCGTTGATTGACCATGCGGTCCAGGTCCGCGCGCGGAGTATCGCGCGTCCTGACGTATCCGAGCGCGTTACGGCCGTCCAACTGCTGACAGCCGGCCGGCAGGTCGATGCCGGCCAACGGATCGTTGATAGGCGCGGCGGGGCACAACGTGACCCCGCCGAGGGCGTCGACCAGGCCGGCGAAACCGCTGAATCCGATCTCGGCGTAGTGGTCGAGGCGCAACCCGGTGGCCAGCTCCACCGTGTGGGTGAGCAGGGGGGCTCCGGCCGTCGCGAACGCGGCGTTGATTTTGTCCTTGCCGTGATCCGGAATCGCCACGTAGGAGTCGCGAGGTATCGACACCATCGTGGTCGGGGTGCCGGACGAGAACTCCGGCACGTGCACCAGCAGGACGGTGTCGGTACGGCCGTTGCCGGTGTCGCCGCCGGTGGCCAGGTCTTGCTGCTGTTCGGCGGTGAGTCCCTGGCGGCTGTCCGAGCCGACGAGCAGCCAGTTCGTGCCACGGCCGGGCGCCGGCCGGTCGGGATAGTCCGTGAGTGCCTGCTCGCGATGCAGCGCGGAGTCGAGCGCGAACGTCGCGCCGATGACGCCGGCGCCGGTGAGAAGCGAGCCGATCAGCAGAACGAGCAATACCGCACGGGCCCGGCGGCGCCAGCCGCGTTTGCGGCGCGCCCGCGGGGCGACGGGTCGCGGCGGAGGCCCCGACTGCGCCGACGGTCTGGCCCGCGGCGCAGGTGTAACCGGTCGCGGCGGGGGGACGGGCGGATTGATGGGGGCGGCCGGCGGCGACGGCCGGTGCAGCGGCATGGTCTGATCGTTCGGCGATGGCGCCGGGCCCGGCGCGCGGTGAATGACCTGCGACGCCTCTGGCCGTGCTTGCGCCGGCGGGATCGGTGGCCGGGGCTCTCGAGGCCCGTGCCGTTCCGGTGATCGCTCGCCGTTCACCCAGATAATTTACGTGCCGCCGCCGCGATCGTGCGGCAGGCGCGAGAGCGAGGGATTACCTGCGGGCGCGCAGCCCGTTGATGAACGGGCAACCCATCAGCACCCGGATCGCCTGGCTCAGCCCGCACATATCCTGCACCGGAGTGTGGAAGGGCAGCCGAACGTCATGGTCGCCGTCGCCGCGTTCGACGCGAAACCGCACGCCGTATCGGTCGAGTCCAAGCGGGCGGACCTGCCCGCGTCGCAGCGGCGCGGGCAGCTTCGACACCAGTCGCGCCACCACGTCTTGATGGGCGCTGTCCAGGTGCCACAGCAGGCTTGCCTCGATCTCGCAGAACGGGTCGGGCCGGGCTGCGAGCAGGTCGGAGACGGTGACGGGC
>DASSGQ010000139.1:0-2011 GCA_035693385.1 Mycobacterium sp. | reverse complement strand
CTGAAACCTTCGACCGTGTTCGCACTGGGCACGTCGGAACCGTTCGGCGCCACAAGGTTTCAGCTGGACTAGGCAAGGCGTGAGTTGCTCACAACGGTGCCCGGCGCGATGAGCGCTTTCATGATTCGGCCTGCGCGAAGCCCGTCGAATGCGGTCAGCGCATCAGTCAGTGGACTGATGACTGTGGTGAGGTCTGCGACCGCGATTTGCCGGGTGGCCAACAGCTGGATCGCGCGGTCGAATTCGTCGGTATAGATGTACGAGCCCCGCACCGTAATCTCTTTGAGCAGAATGGTCGCCGAGTCAAGGCCGGGTTCGGGTCCGGCCCCGACCACCACCAGGATGCCGCCCGGGGCAAGCATTTTCAGCGCGGTCGAGGTGGCGGCGGCGCTGCCTGAGCATTCGAAGACGACGTCGACCGCAATTCCGCCACGGTGGTCTCCGGCTGCATCGGCGGCGATCAACACCGCATTGGATTCAGTCGCGAATTCGGCACGCTGCGCGGCCGGCTCCATGAGAAGGATTTGGGCGGGCGATCTGAGGTGTGCGAGCCTGCAGGCGAGCTGCCCGATTGGGCCGCCGCCGGTTACCAATACCGTCCGTGCGGCCAGCTCGCCCGCGAGTTCCACCGCTCGCAACGCGGTGGCCGTGGGCTCTACCCAGGCGGCTTCGAGCGCCCCCAGCTCGTCGGGAATTCGGCGCAGGTGTCCGGGGAATGCGCTCATCAACGGGGCCAGCGCCCCATCGGCCTGCAGGCCCAGCGCCGTCTCCAAAGTGGCTTGCCGACAGAAGTTCGGCCGTCCCGACCGGCAGTACACGCACGTGCCGTCCACGTTGCCGTTGGGGTTGACGGCGACCCTCTGGCCGACCGACCAGTTCGCGACGTCGTCGCCGACTGCCGCGATCCGGCCAGTGGATTCGTGTCCGAGGATGCAGTCACCGAGGTACACCTGCGGCAGCTGCGATGCGTGCAGATCGCTGCCGCAAATGCCGCATAGGTCGATTTCGACCAGGACTTGGTCGGAGCGCAGTGGCGGGCGTGGCCGCTCCTGTAGTGCGATCCGTCCGTCAGCGGTGAACACCACCGCGGGCATTGTCATCTTCAGCGCCTCGATTGTCGAAGTTCGTTACTAAGTATGCGGATGCGGCCCGAAAGGGCCCCAGGCGACCATGGCAGCCAGCACCCGCAATACCGTGCGTCGCGGACACATGTCAGCTGAACGTCCGGTTGAGGAGCACGATCTCGCGATCGCTCAGCTGCAGATCGCCCGCGGCAAGGTTTTCGGCCAGGTGGCCGCGCGTGCGCGTGCCGGGGATCAGCAGGACGTTCGGTGCGACGGCCAGTAACCACGCGAGAGCCACCTGCGCGGCCGTCGCCTCGTGCTGAGCGGCAACGCCGGCCACGGCCGGGTTGGTTAGTATCGATTCGCGCTGCGATCGAGGAAAACCCAAGGGACAGAAAGGCACAAATGCGATCTCCCACGCACGGCAGTCCTCCAAGACAGGCTGGCTGTGCCGAGCCGCAAGGTTGAAGAAGTTCTGTACGCAGGCGATTTCGGTCACCTCGAACGCCCGCGTCAGGTGCTCGCGGCTCACGTTGCTGATCCCAATTGCGGCGGTCAGGCCCTCGTCGCGGGCTGAGACCAGCGCACCGAGCTGATCGACGAACCGAGCGTCCGGCACCGCGTTGTCCATCACCCGCAAGTTGACGGCGGCAAGTTGCTCGACCCCCAGTGTCGTGAGGTTGTCCTGTATGCCGCACCGCAGCTGGCGGGGTCGTCGTACGGTAGCACCGCCCCGAGATCGTCGCGGCGGGCCGCCACTTTGCTCACCAAGGCCAAACCGTCGGGGTAGGGGTAAAGCGCCTCCCGGATGATTTCGTTGACCACCCCGGGCCCGTAATACTGCGCGGTGTCGATGTGCTCCACCCCGGCGTCCACCGCGGCCCGTAGCACCGCGATGGCTTCGTCACGGTCCCTGGGTGGGCCGAATACGCCGTCGCCGGCCAGCT
>DASSGQ010000138.1:0-4950 GCA_035693385.1 Mycobacterium sp. | reverse complement strand
AGCACGCCGCCGCCGAACCCACCGTTCCCGCCGTGGCCCGTCGCGGCAATGACATTTCCGCAACTCGCGCAGCGGTCACCCGGGTGCCCGTGGTGACCGCACCGACGAGGCGCCGGCCGCGCAAGGCCGTGCTGGCCGCGGCGGCACTGGTCCTGCTCGGTGGGCTGCTCGCCGTCGGCCTTGTCGCGATGCGCAAGACCACCGTGACCGCCACCCCGACCACGGCGAGCACCGAGGCGGCCGCCAGTCCGACAGCCGGTGCGCCGGCCGTTCCCGTCGCCCCCACGTCCAACGCCCCGTTCGTCGCGCCCGCCCCGCTCGACGGCACGTACCGCGTCGAGGTGCAACGCGCGAAGCAGACGTTCAACTACACGCCTGACCCTCAGACGCCCGACATGGACACCTGGTTGGACGTCCGCACGTCCTGCACGCCGACCTCATGCACCGCCGTCGGCGTGCCCCTGGACGACGGCGATCACACCCAGGCGAAGTCGGCCGGTGCCGCACCCGTCGTCTTCGACTTCACCGACGGTCGTTGGCTGTCGCGGCCGGAAAATACGAC
Source organism: Mycobacterium sp. (assembly GCA_035693385.1). Lineage (GTDB taxonomy): Bacteria > Actinomycetota > Actinomycetes > Mycobacteriales > Mycobacteriaceae > Mycobacterium. The sequence continues at coordinate 4,388 of DASSGQ010000138.1, read as the reverse complement.
GTTCCCTTGTGTCGGGTCCAACGGAACACAAGGGACGCACGCCACCACGCAGGTGCTGTCGCTGCGGCCGCAGCCGCCGGGTGGGCTCGTGGGTGAGATGACGGTGACCGTGCAAAGCAACGAGTGCGACCAGCTGGGGGCCGTCGTCCGGGCCCCCGCGGTGGCCGACCGCACTGGCGACCCGCCGCCGGATGTCGCGGTTCCCGACCCGGCAACGCTCCCCGGCGACACCGCGGTGCCGACCAGCGAACTGCCCGGGCCGCCTCGCTGATCCGGCGGTAACCCACCAGTGGTTTTGGGTGATGCCGTCGTCGTAAGAAAGATTGCGAGTGCTTGCTATCTAATGGTACGGTTGCCGTTATCCGGCTTGAGGAGGAAACAGTGGCCTACGACGTGATCATCCGCGATGGGCTCTGGTTCGACGGCACGGGCAGCGCGCCGCAAACCCGCACGCTCGGCATTCGCGACGGCGTGGTGGCCGCGGTGGCCGGGCCCTCCGACGCGCCTTTGGACGACGCCGGTTGCCCCCGAGGTGATCGACGCCGCCGGCAAGTGGATCGTGCCCGGCTTCATCGACGTGCACACCCACTACGACGCCGAGGTGCTGCTGGACCCCGGGCTGCGTGAGTCGGTGCGGCACGGCGTCACCACTGTGCTGTTGGGCAACTGCTCGTTGTCGACGGTCTACGCCAGCTCCCAGGACGCCGCCGACCTGTTCAGCCGGGTGGAGGCGGTGCCCCGCGAGTACGTGTACGGCGCGCTGAACGCCAGCAAGACGTGGTCGACGGCCGCGGAGTACATCGAGGCCATCGACGCGCTGCCGCTGGGGCCGAATGTCGGTTCGCTGCTTGGTCATTCGGACCTGCGTACCGCGGTCCTGGGACTTGACCGCGCCACCGACGCGACCGTCAGGCCCACCGCTGCCGAACTGAACACAATGGCGGCATTGCTGGACCAGGCGCTCGAGGCCGGGGTGCTCGGCATGTCCGGGATGGACGCGGCCATCGACAAGCTCGACGGCGACCGGTTCCGGTCGCGCGCGCTGCCGTCCACCTTCGCGACATGGCGGGAACGGCGCAGGCTGATCAAGGTGCTGCGCAAACGGGGCCGGATCCTGCAGAGCGCGCCCGACGTCGACAACCCGATGTCGGGGCTGCTGTTCTTCTTGTCGAGCAGCCGGATGTTCGGCCGCCGCCGGGGAGTTCGGATGAGCCTGCTGGTGTCGGCCGACGCCAAGTCGATGCCGCTGGCCGTCCACGTCTTCGGGCTGGGCACCCGCCTGCTCAACGCGATTCTGGGCTCCAGCGTTCGGTTCCAGCACCTGCCGGTGCCGTTCGAGCTGTACTCCGACGGCATCGACCTGCCGGTCTTCGAAGAGTTCGGCGCCGGAACGGCGGCCCTGCATCTGCGCGAACAGTTGCAGCGCAATGAGCTGCTGGCCGACAGGGAGTATCGCCGGCGGTTCCGGCGCGAGTTCGACCGCATCAAACTCGGACCGTCGTTGTGGCACCGCGACTTCCACGACGCCGTGATCGTCGAGTGCCCCGACGAGTCGTTGATCGGCAAGAGCTTCGGCGCGATCGCCGACGAGCGCGGCCTGCACCCGCTGGACGCGTTCCTCGATGTGCTCGTCGAAAACGGTGAGCGCAACGTCCGGTGGACGACCATCGTGGCCAACCACCGGCCGAAGCAGCTCAACAAGCTCGCCGCCGAACCGAGCGTGCACATGGGCTTTTCGGACGCCGGAGCGCACCTGCGCAACATGGCCTTTTACAACTTTCCGTTGCGGATGCTCAAGCGCACCCGGGACGCGCACCGGTCGGGCTCTCCGTTTTTGTCCACCGAGCGCGCCGTGCATCGCCTCACCGGCGAACTCGCGGAGTGGTTCGGCATCGACGCCGGCACCCTGCGCGAAGGTGATCGCGCCGACTTCGTGGTGATCGACCCGGCCGGCCTCAACGAATCGGTGGACGGCTACTACGAGGAAGAGGTGCCGTTCTACGGCGGCCTGCGCCGCATGGTCAACCGCAACGACGACGCCGTGGTCGCGACCGGCGTGGGCGGCGCCGTCGTCTTCCGTAACGGCCGATTCCGGGACGGCTACGGCCACACCGTGAAGTCGGGCCGCTACCTGCGGGCAGGGTCGCGGCGGGGCCGAAACGCCCAAAAAGTCGGGGCCTGACATGGCCCGCACCCAGCAGCAGCGTCGCGAGGAGACGGTCGGTCGGCTCCTCGAGGCCTGCATCGCCACGATCGTCGAGGTCGGGTACGCCCGCGCGTCCGCCGCCGTGATCACCAAACGCGCGGGGGTATCGGTGGGCGCCCTGTTCCGTCACTTCGAGACGATGGGCGATTTCATGGCGGCGACCGCGTCGGAGGTGCTGCGCCGCCAGCTGGAGTCGTTCACCAAGCAAGTTGCCGAGATACCGGCCGACCGGCCGGCGCTGGAATCGGCGCTGGCGATCCTGCGGGACATCACCGGCGGCCCGACCAACGCGGTGCTCTACGAGCTGTTGATCGCGGCTCGCACCGACGAGAAGCTCAGGGACACTTTGCAACACGAGCTCGGTCAGTACTCGGCCAAGATTTACGACGCCGCACGGGCGATGCCCGGGGCCGAGGCCTTCCCGGAAGAGACGTTCCCGGTCATCGTGGCGCTGCTGACGAACGTGTTCGACGGGGCCGCCGTGGTGGAGGGGGTGCTGCCGCAGCCGCACATCGCGGAGCAACGGATTCCGGTGCTCACGGCCCTGATAACCGGAGCATTGCCCGGCTGACCGCGGTATGAGGCGCGGTGTGACACGCGGTTAGAGCGAACCGACTCCCGACTCCGGGTTGAGGGCGAAACCCCAGTCGAACAGGCTCGCGGCCTGGTCCCAGTATGTCGGGCCGCCCTCCCTGACCAGCCCGTACATCATCGCGATCACCAGCCGGCGGCCGCCGCGGGCGGCGGCACCGACGAAGGTCTTGCGGGCCGCGTTGGTGAACCCGGTCTTGCCGCCGATGGCGCCGGGATAGCGCTCCAGCAGTTCGTCGCGGTTGGTTATCGGCTGCTCACCGTTATCGCCGGGAAACATTGCCGACGGCTCCGCGGTGATCTGCGCGAACACCGGATTGGCCAGCGCGGCCCGGAAGATGACGACCAGGTCGTGCGCGGTCGAACCCCCCGATCCGCCGGGCCCGTCCAGGCCCGACGGGGTCGCCGCGTGGGTACTGGTCGCCCCCAGTGCCGCGGCTTTGGCGTTCATCTTGGCGACCGTGGCGTCCTGGCCACCCAGCATGTGCGCCAGCGTGTTGGCGGCGTCGTTGCCCGACACCAGCAGGATGGCGTCGAGCAGCTGGCGCGCGGTGTAGGTGCGGCCCGGCTTGATGCCGACGCAGCTGCATTCGGCCTCGGTGTCGGCGGCGTCGGCGACGACGGTCGAGTCCAGGCTGACCTCGTCCAGCGCCACCAGCGCCAACAGCACCTTGATGGTGCTCGCGGGCGGGTGCACGACGTCCTGGTCCCGGCCGGCCAGCACCTGACCGCTGTCGAGGTCGGCCACGATCCAGGTTTGGGCCGGCCCGTCGGGGATCGGCACCGAGCCGATCGGTTGCATGTTGTCGGCCAGCGCAGTGGCCATGCCGAGGTTGGCGCCGCAGGTACCGACCGCCAGCACGGCGGCGGCAGCGGCCATGAGCTTCCGCATGGGCGCAAAGTTTAACTTCCGGGCGTCCGCGTCGCCTGTTGCAGCCGGGCCTTACCGCGCGAGCTCGGCGATGAAGTCGGCGACTGAGCGCGGTTCGCGGCGCAGGATGGCTCGCAGGACCAGCGCATTTCCCCCGTGAAATCCGTGCCTCGGTGACCCCGTCGGCGTCGGCCAGATCCACCTGCACGGTCTCGGTTGCACGGGCCGTGCGAGCCTCGTCGACCTTCGCCGGATCGTGAACGACGCCGCGTACGTTGATTCCTTGGGCGACGAGGGCGGCGACGACGTGATGGGCGTACTGCCCCGTCGCGCCGGTTGCCAGCACCTTCATGCGCGCGGCTCCGCGGGACTGGTGGGCGTGAGCGCCACCACGGGGATGGTCCGCGAGGTCTTGCGCTCGTACTCGGCGAATCCCGGATACCGCTGGGCCTGCAGCGCGTACTTCTCGTCCCGTTCGGCTCCCCGCAGCTCGGTGGCATGCACGTCGACGACGTCGTCGCCGACTTCGATGCGCGCGTCGGGGTTGGCCTTGAGGTTCCAGTACCAGGCGGGGTTGTCGGCGGCGCCGGCCTTCGAGGCGAACACCAGGTACCGGTCGCCGTCGGCCAGATACATCATGATGTTGGTGCGCGGCTTACCGCTGCGTGCACCGACGGTGTGCAGGACGACCAGCGGTGCACCGTCGAATTGGCCGCCGAC
>DASSGQ010000137.1:0-4109 GCA_035693385.1 Mycobacterium sp. | reverse complement strand
GCACGCCGTCGCCGACGTATGCGGCCTCCGAAATGTCGCCGCCAGCAATGACTTCGACGATCGGCAGATGAAAAGCATGGGCGAAGTCCCAGTCCCGCTGGTCGTGGCCCGGGACCGCCATGATCGCGCCGGTGCCATAGCCGGCCAACACATAGTCGGCGATGAAGATGGGCACCGGCTTGCCGTTGGCCGGATTTGTCGCATAACTGCCCAAGAAGACGCCGGTCTTGTCCCTGCTCTCCTGACGCTCAAGATCTGACTTGGCGGCGATCGCACGTCGGTAAGTGGCGACCGCGTCGGTCGGCGCGGCAGCGCCGTAGGTCCAACGCGGGTCGGTCCCGTCCGGCCACGCGGTGACGACCAGCTCGTCGACCAGGTCGTGTTCGGGCGCCAGCACCAGGTACGTGGCGCCGAACAAGGTGTCGGGCCTGGTGGTGAACACCTCGATATCGACGGTTTCGCCACTGGACTTACTCGCCGAGAACAGCGCCATGGCTCCCGTGGACCGGCCGATCCAGTTGCGCTGCATGGTTTTCACCTGATCCGGCCAATCCAGCAAATCGAGATCGTCCAGCAGCCGGTCGGCATAGGCGGTGATACGCATCATCCACTGCCGCAACCGTTTCCGGAACACCGGGAAGTTACCGCGGTCGCTGCGCCCGTCGGCGGTGACCTCCTCGTTGGCCAGCACTGTGCCCAGCCCCGGACACCAGTTCACCATCGAGTCGGCCCGATACACCAGGCGGTGGCCGTCGATCACGTCGGCCCGCTCCCCCACCGACAGTTTCGCCCAGTCCCGGCCATCTTCGAGACGGCGCGCACCGGAGTCGAATTCGGCGATCAGCTCGGCGATTCGGCGAGCCTTGTTCGCCGAGGTGTCGAACCAGGCGTTGTAGATCTGCAGGAAGATCCACTGGGTCCACTTGTAGAACTCGACATCGGTGGTGGAAAAGCTGCGCCGGCTGTCATGGCCGAGACCCAACCGGCCCAGCTGGCGCCGGAAGTTCACGACATTGGCCTCGGTCCTGGTGCGCGGATGGGTGCCGGTTTGCACAGCGTACTGCTCGGCGGGCAACCCGAAGGAGTCAAAACCCAACGCGTGCAGCACATTACGGCCATTCATGCGGAAATAGCGGGCGTAAACGTCGGTGGCGATGTAGCCCAACGGGTGGCCCACGTGCAGTCCATCACCCGATGGATAGGGGAACATGTCCTGCACGAACAACTTGTCGTCGGGCACCGGGCTGCCGTCTGTCGGCGCGAGCGAGCCGACCGGGTTGGGCACGTTGAACGTCCCGAGCTTCGCCCAGTTGCCCTGCCAGGTGCTTTCGATACGGCCGGCCAATGCCGCGGTGTAACGATGCGGCGGCGCATCGGAGTCCGGCGCGGCGGCGCCGGAGGCGGAGGCGCTGCCGGGGGCGGCGGTCGGGGATTCGGTCACCTGAACAGGGTATAAGGGCCGCCACGCCGGGCCAGCCGGCCACAGGTTGGTCTCGGTTCCGTTGCACGCCGATCAGAGCTTCATCCCAGCTCTATTTCGAGCCTGTTCCCGCGTTTGACCACTGGTTACAGTCAGCCTCGAACGCAGGGTGCTGTTACCCGTGCCATGGGGAAGGACCGACGGAGATGATTCAGATCGCCCGTACGTTGCGGGTAGTCACAGGAGGTCTGGCCGCCGGGGCGATCGGTGTCACGGTCTTCGCGGGTGCCACCGCATCGGCTGATCCCTTGCTTCCGGCCCCCTCCCCCACCCCGGCCGTCCCCGCCCCGGCGGCGGCGCCGCAGAACATCACGGCCGCCCCTGGGCAGGCCCCCACCAACAGGTTGCTCGCCGCCCCGCCGGCGGCGAATCCGTTCGTGCCGAACTCCGCGACTGCGGCGACACCGCCGGGAGTGCCCGCACCTGCCGCGGTCGCACCGATGCCTCCGACGCTGACTCCCACGGTCTCCGGCACCATCCGTGAGTACCTACAGGCGAAGGGTGTCAAGTTCGAGGCGCAGAAGCCCCAGGGATTCAAGCCACTCGACATCACGCTGCCGGTGCCCACCCGCTGGACTCAGGTGCCCGACCCCAACGTGCCCGATGCCTTCGCGGTGATCGCCGACCGGCACGGCAACAGCATTTACTCGTCAAATGCGCAGGTGGTGGTCTACAAGCTGGTCGGAAACTTCGATCCCAAAGACGCCATGGAGCACGGCTACGTAGACAGCCAGAAGCTGCTCGCCTGGGAGACCACCAACGCGTCCATGGCTGACTTCGGCGGCTTCCCGTCGTCGATCATCGAGGGCACCTACCGCGACGGCGACATCACGCTGAACACCTCGCGCCGCAACGTCATCGCCACCTCCGGACACGACAAATACCTGGTGTCGCTAGCGGTCACCACCGACCGGGCGGTGGCGGTTGGAGACGCACCGGCCACCGACGCGATCATCAACGGGTTCCGGGTGGCCACGCCCGGGGCTGCAACCCTCTCGCCCGCCCAAGCGCCTGGCACGGCTCCGGTCGGGCTTCCCGCCCAGTCACCCGCTGCGGCACCCGTAGGAGTCCCCGCCCAAGCACCCGCTACGGCGCCGGTTCCCGCGCAGGCACCCGCTGCAGCGCCCGTCGGAGTCCCCGCCCAAGCACCCGCTATGGCGCCCGCCGGGGTCCCCGCCACGGCGCCGGTTCCCGCGCAGGCACCCGTCGGAGTTCCCGCCCAGCCACCCACTGCGGCGCCCGTCGGAGTCCCCGCCCAAGCACCCGTTATGGGGCCGGGCGGGCTCCCTGCTCAGACACCGGTTCCCAGCCAGTTGGCCGCCGCCCAGCCCCGGCCGGCACCGAATCTATTGGCCCTGGTGCCCGGGCTGCCGCCGCTGCCGAACTTCGCCTTCCTGCAAGGGCGCTGAACCGGGGCCGACAAGAGCCCTGAGCCGGGCGAGCGGAATCGCGGTCGGCCTCGTATTGTGAGCCCATGTTGATCGCGGGCGTGCTGTGCATGTTTGGGGCGGTGGCCTCCGCCGGGTTCGGGACCTGGTCGCTAGCCCACAGCCGTGCGGTTGACGACACTCAGCTGGCGCTGCGCGCCATGGCGCCCACCCAATTGGCGGCCGCGGTGATGCTCGCCGCCGGCGGCGTAGTGACGCTGGCCGCTTCGCCGCACGCCGCGTTGGTCGTGCTGATCGTCTGCGTCGCCGGCGCCGTCGGCACCCTGGCCGCCGGATCGTTGCAGAGCGCGCGTTTCGCGCTACGCGAGGCACCGGCAGCGCCGAGCTGCGCCGGTCAGTGCGCCATCTGCACCCAGTCCTGCCACTGACCCCTGCCTTGTGCTGAAGCCGTCGCGGTGAAGCGGCTTTCGGCGATCCCTTTCGATACCTTCCTCCTCGCGGTGGCGGCGACGGTGGCCCTTGCCGCGCTCGTCCCCGCCCACGGCGAGGCGGCCGACGCCGTGTCCGACGCAGCAAAAGCGGCGATCGCGCTGCTGTTCTTCCTCTACGGCACCCGGTTGTCGCCCGAGCAGGCCTGGCACGGTGTGCGTCAATGGCGCCTGCATCTGTTGGTGCTGGCCACGACGTTTGTGATTTTCCCGATTCTGGGGCTGGCCGCTCGAACGCTGGTTCCCGCGGTGCTGACCATCGACCTGTACAAAGGTCTGCTGTTTCTCTGCCTTGTCCCCTCGACGGTGCAGTCGTCCATCGCGTTCACGTCTATCGCACGGGGCCACGTCTCGGCCGCCATCGTCAGCGCGTCGTTGTCCAACATCCTCGGTGTGGTGCTGACCCCGCTGCTGGTGGTGTTACTGATGAAGACCAGCGGCGTACCCCGGGTGGACGGCACCGCGGTCCGCGACATCATGGTGCAGCTGTTGCTGCCGTTCGCGGCGGGGCAGCTGGCGCGGCCATGGCTCGCCGGGACGGTCGCCCGCTACGCGGCACTGCTGAAGGTGGTCGACCGCGGATCGATTCTGCTGGTGGTGTACACGGCTTTCTCGATGGGCGTCGTCAAAGGAATATGGGCCAGCGTCGACGTGTGGCGGCTGGTCTTGGTGACCGTCGTCGCCGCCGTGCTGCTGGCACTGGTGCTGACCACCACCACGGTCATCGGCCGGCTGGCCCGCCTCGACCGCGGC
>DASSGQ010000136.1:0-7125 GCA_035693385.1 Mycobacterium sp. | reverse complement strand
CCGACGTGCTCGACGTGTGGTTCGACTCGGGCTCGATGCCGTATGCCCAGGTGCACTATCCGTTTGAGAACGCGGACTGGTTCGACACGCACTATCCGGGGGATTTCATCGTCGAATACATCGGGCAGACCCGTGGCTGGTTCTACACGCTGCATGTGCTGGCCATCGCACTCTTCGATCGCCCGGCGTTCAAAACCTGTGTGGCGCACGGGATTGTGCTGGGCTCCGACGGCCAGAAGATGAGCAAGTCGCTGCGCAACTACCCCGATGTCTCCGAGGTGTTCGACCGCGACGGCTCCGATGCCATGCGGTGGTTCCTGATGGCCTCGCCGATCCTGCGTGGTGGCAACCTGATCGTCACCGAGCAGGGCATCCGCGAAGGTGTACGCCAGGTGTTGCTGCCGTTGTGGAACGCCTACAGCTTCTTGGCGCTTTATGCGCCGAAAGTCGGTAACTGGCGCACTGATTCGACCCACGTGCTGGACCGCTATATCCTGGCCAAGCTGGCGGTGCTGGGTGACGACCTCACTCAGTCGATGGAGGTGTGCGATATCTCCGGGGCCTGCGAGCAGCTGCGTCAGTTCACCGAGGCGTTGACGAATTGGTATGTGCGACGGTCTCGTACCAGGTTCTGGGAGGAAGACGCCGACGCCATCGACACCCTGCACACCGTGCTGGAGGTGACTGCGCGGCTGGCCGCGCCACTGCTTCCGTCGGTGACCGAGATCATCTGGCGGGATCTGACCGCGGGGCGTTCGGTCCACCTGACCGATTGGCCACAGGTCGACGAGTTGCCCGTTGACCCCGAGCTGGTGGCCGCGATGGATCAGGTCCGGGAGGTGTGCTCAGCCGGGTCCTCGCTACGGAAGGCCAAAAAGTTGCGGGTGCGCCTGCCGCTGCCGAAACTGACGGTGGCGGTGGCGAACCCGCAGCGATTGGCGCCATTCGCCGAGCTGATCGCCGACGAGCTCAACGTCAAGCGCGTCGAACTGACCGACGCGATCGACACCTACGGCCGGTTCGAGCTCACCGTGAATGCGCGGGTGGCCGGGCCGCGGTTGGGCAAGGATGTGCAGGCGGCCATCAAAGCCGTCAAGGCAGGCGAAGGCGTCGTCAACTCGGACGGGACGCTGACCGCGGGGCCTGCGGTATTGCAACCCGACGAGTACAGCTCACGACTGGTGGCCGCCGACCCGGAATACACCGCGGCGCTGCCCGACGGGACCGGGCTGGTCGTGTTGGACGGCACGGTAACCCCGGAGCTGGAGGCAGAGGGCTGGGCCAAGGACCGGATCCGCGAGCTGCAGGAATTGCGCAAGTCGACTGGGTTGGACGTCTCAGATCGGATCAGGGTGGTGATGTCGGTGCCCGCCGAGCGGGCCGACTGGGCGGAGACGCACCGCGTTCTGATCGCGGGGGAGATCCTCGCTACCAGTTTCCAGTTTGGCGAGCCGGGACAGGACGCCGTCGGCATCGGCGACGGCGTCCAGGTGGCGATCGCCAAGGCCTAGCACGCCGCCAAAGTGCAACTAGCGACACGTTTCCCAGGTGTGGGTGTCGGTAGTCGCACTTTCGCGGCTTGTCAGAAGCCCATGGCAGTCTGCGGCCATGGGGAAGGAAGTGCCATTCGTCGGCACCGAAGCTGTCGACGCCGGCAAGTTCACGGAACGCGAGCTGCGACGGTCGTGCATGCGGATCTATCGCAATGTCTATCAACAACGCGACAGCGGGCTGACGGCGAAAGACAGGGCGGTAGCCGCCTGGCTGTGGTCGGGAAAGAAGGCTGTCGTCGCCGGAAATTCAGCGGCTGCGCTACTCGGCGCGGAGTGGGTCGATCCTCACGCACCGGCGGAACTCATCAGCGGTCGCAAACGTCCACCACGGTTGATCGTCACCCGGAACGAATCGCTGTTGGCCGGCGAGGTCACAGTGGTCAACGGCATCGCGGTCACAACGCCTGCCCGCACCGCGTTCGACCTTGGGCGGCGTCCCGGACTGGTGCCCGCCGTCATCGCTATTGATTCGTTGGCGAGGGCTACCGGGCTTGCGGTCGAAGAGGTCCAACCGCTGGTCGAGGCGTACCGCGGCGCTCGTGGTGTGAAGCAGCTGCGGGAAGTGCTGGCCTTGGTTGATGCCGGCGCAGAATCGCCACAGGAGACCAGGACCAGGCTCGCGATCATCTCCGCGGGTTTACCCGCGCCGCGAACCCAAATTGTCGTCCACAACCAGTGGGGAGCCGTGCTGGCGCGCATAGACATGGGGTGGCAGCAGTGGTGCGTCGGTGTTGAATACGACGGCGCGCAACACTGGACCGACCCGCGCATCCGCGCCAAAGACATCGACCGCATCGCCGAATTGGAGCGAAGGGGCTGGCGCATCATTCGGGTGAGCGCCGACCTGTTGCGCAATCGACCGGACATCGTCATAGCTCGGATCCGCGAAGCACTGCGAGCCGCAAGCTGTCCCTGCTGACCGCGAAAGTGTAACTAGCAACGCGTTTCCCGAGAGCCGCGGTCGGTAGTTGCACTTTCGCGGCTCGGGTTCAACTAGCGGACCGCAGCGCGTGGCGGACGTGCGGCCAGAACGGCATGCCTGCCACGACCGTCGCGCCGGTGGCGATGACACCGACTGCGACGTCGACGCTTTCGCGCCCGTCCGCTGCCCAGTAGACGTCCTTGAGATCGAGCAGCAGGGCCAGCTCGTCGACGATCATTGCGTTGGCTGCACCGAACGCGACTGCCGCCGCGGGGTGTCGCCGTTGCGCTTCTGTTCCGCGCAGACCGACGCCCGCCACCGTCGCCAGCATCCCGATGCCGATGTTGTAGTGGTGAAAGTGCTTGCCGCCCATGCTGATACCGCCGCCCGACGGTCCGTGGCCGGCACGGATCCAATGGGTGAGCGCGCGCAGCCCGACGAACGTCAGGGTGAATGACGTCCAGGCCAGGACCGTGGCCTGTTCGCCAGGTTCCAGTCGCTCGCTCCACTGATGGCGTATCCGCGCCCATCGCGTGGAGTGCTGCGGTTGCTCGGACGGTGTCGGCGCGGCGTCTGGCTCGGTGTGCATTACGCCGCCTTCAGCGCGCGCCAGCGCTGCCTGCCTTCACGGACTTCGACATCCACGTCGTGAAAGCCCGCTGCGCGCAAGCGATTCGGCAAGGTTTCCGGCGAGACGGTGGTGCAGGTGTCGCGGAAATGCAGGACCCGGAACAGCAGTGATGTCACGCTGTCGCTGCCCGCGAAGACGCCGCCGGGACGCAGCACCCGGAAGGCCTCGGCAAACAGCCGGTCTTGCAGTTCCGCGGTGGGGACGTGGTGCAGCATCGTGAACGACACCACCGAGCTGAACTCATCTGCCGGCAAGCCTGTGTCGGTGCCGTCGCCGTTGATGATGCGCGCGCGGTCGCCGTACAGCTCCTGCAGCCGCCGGGCCATCGGGGTATCGATCTCGACTGCGGTGAGTTGGGCCGTCTTGTCAACCAGCAGTCGCAGAAATGCGCCGTATCCCGGCCCGATCTCGAGGGTGTTGTCGCCCAGGTCCACGTCGGTGAGCGCCCACGGCAACAGTTGTTCTTCAACTTCTTTTGCCCAGTGGTCCGAATTGCAGCACAGTCTGTGGCAGACGTTCATGGCCATACCCCCCGACGCTAGACCAATACCATTTGCAGGTGTGAAGTCCCGGTGGGTGCTGCACCTGGACATGGACGCGTTTTTCGCCTCCGTCGAACAACTCACCCGACCGACCCTGCGGGGGCGGCCGGTGCTGGTCGGCGGGTTGGGTGGCCGGGGAGTGGTGGCCGGGGCCAGCTATGAGGCGCGCGTGTTCGGTGCGCGGTCGGCCATGCCGATGCATCAGGCGCGCCGGCTGATCGGCGTGACCGCGGTGGTGTTGCCGCCGCGCGGTGTGGTGTACGGGGTGGCCAGCCGTCGGGTGTTCGACACCGTCCGCAGCCTGGTACCCGTCGTCGAGCAACTGTCCTTCGACGAGGGTTTCGGTGAGCCGGCCCAACTCGCCGGGGCGTCGGCCGACGACGTCGCGGTGTTCTGCGAGGGCTTGCGGCGACGGGTTCGCGAGGAGACGGGGCTCGTCGCGTCCGTGGGCGCGGGCTCGGGTAAGCAGATCGCCAAGATCGCGTCCGCCCTTGCCAAGCCCGACGGCGTCCGGGTGGTCCGGCGCGCCGAAGAACACGCGCTGCTCGGCGGATTGCCGGTGCGGCGGCTGTGGGGCATCGGTCCTGTCGCGGGGGAGAAGCTGAACCGACTCGGCATCGAGACGATCGGGGACCTGGCCGCGCTGACCGACGCCGAGGCGGCCAACATCCTGGGCGCGACGGTAGGGCCGGCGCTGCATCGGCTGGCCCGTGGCATCGACGACCGTCCCGTCGCCGAGCGTGCCGAAGCCAAGCAGATCAGCGCCGAATCGACCTTCGCCGTCGATCTGACCAGCCTGGAGCAATTGCGCGAAGCGGTCGAGCCGATCGCCGAGCACGCGCATCAGCGCCTGCTGCGCGACGGGCGCGGCGCCCGGACGGTCACGGTGAAGCTGAAGAAATCCGACATGAGCACGCTTACTCGCTCGGCGACGCTGCCCTACCCGACGACCGAGGCGGGCGCGCTGATCGCGGTGGCCCGCAGGCTGCTGCTCGACCCGCGCGAGATCGGGCCGATTCGTTTACTGGGCGTTGGTTTTTCGGGTTTGAGCGAGGTGCGTCAGGAGTCGTTGTTCCCGGACTTGGAACTGCCCGGGGAGACGTCCGATGAACACCCCGTGCAAACCGCAGCAACCGCAACCGAGGCCATGTTCGCACCGCCTTCCGAGGCTGCGCCGTGGCGCGTGGGAGACGACGTCACGCACCGTGAACTCGGGCACGGCTGGGTGCAGGGCGCGGGCCACGGCGTGGTGACGGTGCGTTTCGAGACCCGTAGCTCGGGGCCCGGCCAGGCGCACACGTTTCCCGCCGATACCGCCGACCTCGCCGGCGCCAATCCCGTCGACTCCCTGGACTGGCCGGACTACGTCGGCGTGCTGCAGGCGAACGCTCTTTCAGCCCAAGCGGTCGATGACCTCGGCGATGGGTAGGCCCGCGGCCAGGGCGGCCATGATCAGCACCCGCGCCTGCGGCGGCCGCAGTCGCGGCACCATCACCGCGCCGGCGGCCGCCATGTCGTGGCCGGGACCGTAGCCCGCGCTGACCCGCCCGCCGGGGACTCGGGTGGACACGGCGACCACGATCCCTTTGCGGCAGTGGCGGCGCACCCCGTCGACCACTGCGGTTCCGGCGTTGCCCGAACCCAGCGCTTCCAGCACCACCGCCCGTGCGCCGGCGATCACAAAGGCGTCGAGCGCGACTGAGTCACTGCCCAGGTACGCGGCGACAATGTCGACCCGCGGTGCGTCGGCGGCGCGAAGGTCGCCCAGGTAGGGCCGTGTCTTGGCGCCCGTCAGCGTCACACCGCCGGCAACGGTGCCGATCAGCTCGCCGTCGAAGCCGCTCAGGTCCTGGGTGGCCACCTTCTGCAGGCCCAACGGCTGCAGCACCCGGCCCGCGAAGCACACCAGCGCACCGAGACCACGTGCGGCCGGGCTGGCCGCCACCGCCAGTGCGTCGCGCAGATTGGCCGGACCGTCGGCGTCGGGTGCATCAGCGCTTCGCATGGCGCCGGTGAGGACGACCGGGACGTCGCCGGCATGGGTGAGGTCGAGCCATAAGGCGCTCTCCTCCATCGTGTCGGTGCCGTGCGCGATCACCACACCGTCGGCGCCGTCATCGATCGTGGCCTGCACGGCGTCGCGAATTCGATCCCAGTCGGCTGGTGTCAGCTGTGAGCTGTCGAGCGCCAGCAGGTCGACGACGTCGACGTCTGCGACATCCAAGCCCTCGCCAAGGGGTGCCATCAACTCCGCCCCGCTGTAGGCCGGTCGGCGCACCCCGTCGGGGCCGGTGCTCGTCGAAATCGTCCCTCCGGTGGCGATGACGGTGAGGCGGGCCATGGGGGAATCATTGCGCACCCCTCCGGCGGGCAACGGCGAGGCACCATCCGCATTAGGGGATGATGGGAGGGTGCGTGACGAACCGACAGGACCGGCCGAGCCGGTGACCGCAGCCGAACCGGCTGGTGACGCCGACGAGGCTGCAAAACCTGCGGCCGCCGCGCCGCAGGGGTCGCGCAACCCGCCAAGGCGACTGCGTCTGCTGCTGTCGGTCGCGGCGGTGGTGCTCACCCTGGACATCGTGACCAAGGTGCTGGCCGTCAGACTGCTGCCCCCCGGTCAGCCGGTGTCGATCGTCGGTGACACGGTGACCTGGACTTTGGTACGTAATTCCGGCGCTGCGTTCTCGATGGCGACGGGATACACGTGGCTACTGACGCTGATCGCGACGGGTGTGGTGGTCGGCATCTTCTGGATGGGGCGGCGGCTGGTATCGCCCTGGTGGGCGGTGGGGCTTGGGATGATCCTCGGCGGCGCCATGGGCAACCTGGTCGACCGCTTTTTCCGCGCACCCGGTCCGCTGCGCGGCCACGTCGTGGACTTTTTCTCGATCGGCTGGTGGCCGGTGTTCAATGTCGCCGACCCCTCGGTGGTCGGCGGGGCCATCCTCCTGCTGGTGCTGTCGATTTTCGGCTACGACTTCGACACCGTGGGTCGGCGTAACGCCCACGGGGACACCGTTGGTCGGCGTAACGCCGACGCGGACACCGTGGGTCGGCGTAAGGCCGACCAGCGTTGACCGACCGTTCGATGCCAGTCCCGGAGGGACTGGCGGGTATGCGTGTGGACGCCGGGCTGGCGCGTTTGCTGGGGCTGTCCCGCAGTGCGGTGGCGGCGCTGGCCGAAGACGGCGGCGTCGAACTGGACGGTGTTGCGGCGGGAAAGTCCGACCGCCTGACGAGCGGTGCCTGGCTGCAGGTGCGTCTGCCCGACGCGCCGGCACCGCTGGAGAACACGCCCGTCGACATCGAAGGCATGACGATCCTTTACTCCGACGACGACATCGTCGCGGTCGACAAGCCCGCTGCCGTGGCGGCGCACGCGTCGGTGGGCTGGACCGGCCCGACGGTGCTCGGCGGCCTTGCCGCTGCCGGCTACCGCATCACCACATCAGGCGTGCCCGAGCGGCAGGGCAT
>DASSGQ010000135.1:0-2026 GCA_035693385.1 Mycobacterium sp. | reverse complement strand
GCGGTGGAGGCGATCGGCGGGTCCGACGGCGCCGGCGGCTGGTTCCACCGCGACGACTACCCGAAGATGGCGATGTCGGATGCGGCCGCGCAGATGTGGTCGCGCACGCAGTTGACGCCCGCCGAACTCGACGTCGCCCAGTTGTACGACGGCTTCACGTTCCTCACCGTCGCGTGGCTGGAAGCCCTCGGCATATGCGGCGACGGCGAGGCCGGCCCGTTCGTCGAGGGCGGTGCGCGGATCGCCCGCGACGGCGAACTGCCGCTGAACACCTACGGCGGCCAACTATCGGCCGGGCGCCTGCACGGCTATTGGGCGCTGCACGAAGGGTGCCTGCAGTTGCGCGGTGAAGCGGGGGAGCGCCAGGTGGCCCAACGCCCAGAGGTCGCGGTGGTTTCCGTGGGCGGCGGACCCGTCGCCGGATGCATGCTGCTGACGTGCTGAGATATCCTGCGGGAGCCCATCATTGAGCCTCAGATGAGCCCCGGGCCGGATGCCGGCGCGACGAACAAGCTGGCTTCCAAGGTTGCCCGCCAGATCGAGGCGGACATCGTTCGCCGCGGCTGGACCGTCGGCGAATCGCTGGGCTCCGAACAGGCTCTGCAGCAACGCTTTCGGGTGAGTCGATCGGTGCTGCGGGAGGCCGTTCGACTGGTCGAGCACCATCAGGTTGCCCGGATGCGGCGCGGACCGGGCGGCGGGCTGCTGATCTGCCGGCCCGATGCCGGACCCGCGACCCGCGCCGTCGTGATCTATCTCGAGTACTCGGGCACGACGCTGCGTGACTTACTCAACGCGCGCCTGGTGCTCGAGCCGCTGGCGGCCTCTCTTGCCGCGGAAAGGATCGACGAAGCCGGCATCGACCGGCTGCGAGCGGTGTTGCGCGCCGAGGAGCACTGGCGGCCGGGGGTCGCGGCGCTGCGCGACGAGTTCCACATCGCGCTGGCGGAGCAGTCGAAAAGCCCGGTCCTGCAACTGTTCATCGACATCCTGATGAGGCTCACCGCGCGATACGCCCTGCAGTCACGGGCCGACTCGGCGACCGAGGCCGTCGAGGCCGTCGACCAGATGCATCGTGACCACTCCGACATCGTTGCCGCCGTCACCGCGGGTGATTCGGCGCGGGCGACGACGCTCAGCGAAAGACACGTCGAAGCCGTGACCGCCTGGTTGCAGCGGCATCACCCTGGCGACGAGGTCACTGGAAAGGCTGGAAAAGGCCGGCACAGCCCCGCTGCCCCGCGGCGACTCAATGTCGACGCGCCCCCCGGCAAACTCGCCGAGATGCTGGCCGCGACCATCGCCGACGACATCGCCGCCGACGGCTGGCAGGTCGGTTCGGTCTTCGGAACCGAGGCGACGTTGCTGGCGCGCTACCGGGTGAGCCGCGCGGTACTCCGCGAAGCGGTGCGCATACTCGAATATCACTCCGTCGCGCGCATGCGTCGTGGACCCGGCGGCGGGCTGATCGTCACAAAACCTCAGGCGCAGGCCAGCATTGACACCATCGCCCTGTACCTGCAGTACCGCAAGCCGAGTGGCGAAGACTTGCGCCGTGTCCGGGACGCTATCGAGATCGACAACGTCGCCAAAGTCGTCAAGCGGCGCGGTGAATCCGAGGTGGCGGCCTTCCTGGACACCCATGGGGACACCCATGCGTCCGTGCTGGATGGAAACCCCCGAGACACCGCCGGCGACGTCCGTCAGGCCGCCGTCGAGGAGTTCCGGTTCCACCTCGGACTGGCGCAACTGGCCGGCAACGCGCTGCTCGACCTCTTCCTGCGGATCATCATCGAGTTGTTCCGCCGGCACTGGACCAGCACCGGACAGCCGCTGCCGACGTGGGCCGACGTCGTGGCCGTCGAGCACGCTCATTTGCGCATTCTGCGGGCCATCGAGGCCGGCGACGACAGCCTGGCCCGGTATCGCCTGCGTCGTCATCTGGACGCCGCCGCCTCCTGGTGGCTCTAGGGACGCGGTCGTCGCAATCCGCGTGGATGTGATCGGTTTCGTGCGCGTATCAAAG
>DASSGQ010000134.1:0-3443 GCA_035693385.1 Mycobacterium sp. | reverse complement strand
GGTGCGCGACCGACTCACCGCCATGGGCACTGATATCAGGGGGTTTTGCTGATGCGGCTGAAGCTCGGTCGACCCGACATCGCACGCTATTCGGACCGGTTCGACGTGCCTGCGGCCGAACCGGATTCGCCGCTCTCGGCGACCTGGATGGGCGTGGCGACGGTGCTGCTCGACGATGGGTCGTCCGCGCTGATGACGGACGGGTTCTTCTCCCGACCCGGCCTGGCGCAGGTGATAGCCGGCAAGTTGGCGTCGTCGCCGGCGCGCGTCGACGGCTGCCTGACCCGGGCCAAGGTGTCGCGGCTCGAAGCTGTCATCCCGGTGCACACCCACTACGACCACACGATGGACTCCGCGCTGGTCGCCGACCGCACCGGCGCCCGGCTGGTCGGTGGCGAGTCCGCGGCCAACGTCGGGCGCGGATACGGGCTGGCCGAGGACCGGATCGTCGTCGCGGTCTCCGGTGCACCAATTCGGTTGGGCGCCTATGACGTCACGCTGATCGAGTCGCATCATTGCCCGCCCGACCGGTTTCCGGGTGTAATCGGCGCACCCGTGGTGACGCCGGTGAAGGTGTCGGCATATCGGTGCGGTGAGGCGTGGTCGACGCTGGTGCATCACCGGCCGTCGGGCCGACGGCTGCTGATCCAGGGCAGCGCGGGTTTCGTGAAAGGCGCGCTGGCAGGCCACCGCGCCGATGCCGTCTACCTCGGTATCGGACAGCTCGGATTGCAACCGCGGTCGTATCTGGTCGACTACTGGAACGAGACCGTCCGCGAGGTGGGCGCGCGCCGGGTCGTCCTGATCCACTGGGACGACTTCTGCCGCCCTTTGTCAAAGCCGTTGCGGGCCTTACCTTATGCGGGCGATGACTTGGACGTGTCCATGCGCATTCTCGACGAGCTGGCCGCACACGACGGTGTCGCGCTGCACCTGCCCACCGTGTGGCGGCGCGAAAACCCTTGGACGTGAAGCGGTCTAGACGTTGCTATTGACCGTCGCGCTGGTGCTGCTTGCGGTAGTGCTCGCGTTCGCGGTTGCGCGCCCGGGTGGCTGGCCGGAGGCGCTGGCGGCTGTTCCGGCAGCGGCGATCCTCATCGCGATCGGTGCGATATCGGTGCATCAGGCCGCCGAGGAGGTGACCGGGCTATCGGGAGTGGTCGCGTTCCTGGGCGCGGTGCTGGTGCTGGCCAAGCTGTGCGATGACGAAGGACTGTTCGAGGCGGCGGGCGCCGCGATCGCGCGGGGGCGGGTCGGATCGGGCGGTCTGCTCGGGCGGGTGTTCGTCATCTCCGCCGTGATCACCGCGGTGCTCAGCCTGGACGCCGCCGTCGTGTTGCTGACCCCCGTGGTGCTGGCCGCCGTCCGCCGGTTGCGCACCCGGGTGCGGCCTTACGCCTACGCCACCGCTCACCTGGCCAACGGCGCCTCGCTGCTGCTGCCGGTGTCGAACCTGACCAACCTCCTGGCCTTTCATTACGCCAGAATCTCATTCGCCAAGTTCACCCTGGTGATGGCGCTGCCATGGCTGACCGCGGTGGCCATTCTCTACGGGATCTTCCGGTGGTTCTTCGCCAGGGACCTGCGCGTCCAGCCGGATCCCGAACAGCTCGGGCCGGCGTCGCGCCCGCCGGTGTTCGTGTTGGTAGTCGTTGGGCTGACGCTGGTCGGGTTCGCGATCGCCCAGTCCGTGGGCGTCGCGCCGGCCTGGGTGGCGCTGATCGGCGCTTCGCTCCTGGCGGTGCGCAGCCTGAGTCGCGGGCACACCTCGGTGGCGGAGATCGTGCGCTCGGCGCACGTGTCTTTCCTGCTTTTCGTGCTGGCGCTGGGCGTGGTGGTGCAGGCGGTCATGCTCAACGGGATGGACAGGGCGATGTCGGCGGTGCTGCCGTCCGGAGCGGGACTGCCGGCATTGCTGACGAGCGCCGCGATCGCCGCCGTGTTGGCCAACATCGTCAACAACCTGCCCGCCACGCTGGTGCTGCTGCCGCTGGTCGCGCCCGGCGGCCCGGCGGCCATCCTGGCGGTGCTGATCGGGGTCAACATCGGCCCGAATCTGACTTACGTCGGCTCGCTGTCGAACCTGCTCTGGCGGCGCGTGCTGCGCCAGCACG
Source organism: Mycobacterium sp. (assembly GCA_035693385.1). Lineage (GTDB taxonomy): Bacteria > Actinomycetota > Actinomycetes > Mycobacteriales > Mycobacteriaceae > Mycobacterium. Next base: position 1,329 of record DASSGQ010000134.1, on the reverse strand, counting down.
GTGTCGACGCCGGCGTCGGCGAGTACACCCGCCTCGGGCTGTGTACCGTACCCCCGGCGCTGGTGGTGGCGGTGCTTGCGCTGTGGGCGAGCGTGCGACTGCTGGGTATCTAGGCGCGTCAGCCTGCGCCGCTGCCGGGTCCCGACTGGATGATCGACGCCAATTCCTCCCGCGACTGGGCGCCGACCCGCTGGCAGGCCCGATAGATGTGGCCCTCCACGGTGCGCACCGACATCACCAGCCGATCAGCGATCTGCCGGTTGGACAGGCCCGCCAAGACGAGTTCGACGACATCGCGCTGCCGACCCGACAACTTCAGACCCGTCGGAGTCCGCATCGCCGGCGTGCGCAATCCGCCGCATTCATCGGCCAATTCCCTGGCCAGCGCCGCGGCATACAGCCCGCGCTTATGCCGCTGGCTGTCGGTGAACGCGACGGAGGCCTGCGCCGCCGCGTCGGCGGCCGCGACCCGATCACCGATCTGCCGGTACGCCGCCGAAGCCGCCAGCAGGCCTTCGCCATCCCCGGCCAGCAGAGCCCGGGTGTGCGACGCGACTGCATCGGCGAGCGGCAGCGACAACGCGTCGGCCAGTTCGCGCGCGCGACCCGCATGCGAGGCATCGCCCCATTGGGCCGCCGCCTGGATGCAGGCCAGCTCGTGGGTCGGCTGGCCGCGGTCGCGGGCGAGTCGTGCGGCCTGCTGCACACTCGCCACTGCCTCGTTCAAGCAGCCGCTTGCCACCATGGCCCACCCGCCGGCCAACGACAACGCGGTATCCATGAACAGAAAGTCGGGCGGCACGGCCGCCCGCGCCCTGGCGACCGCGTCATTCGCCTCGCCGGGCTGTCCGAGCTTGGCGTGTGCCTCCGCCAGCGCGAAGTAGCTCGCCGGCCGCAAACCCGTGGTGATGGAGTTGATTTGGACCCCCGCAACTGCTTCGTGCACCAGCCGGGCCGAATCGGCGACGGCGCCGCGAGCCAGTTCGGCGTTCCCCAACAGGAAGGCCAGGTTCGCATAGGCCAGACCGGGAACGTCTCGGGCCGAGTCGGCCACTTGCTTTGCCGTGCTGACGAAATCGTCGATACGCCCGGTCAGCCGGCAGGCGCGGCCGTACACGGCGCCGAACCAGAACCGCAGATGGGACGCCTGAAACGATGTCGTCGCACGCCGCAGCGTCTGCTCGGCCACGTCGGCAAGCTCATCGACCTCCCCCAGCGCGCCCATGGCCATGATCAGCGCAACCGACGCCATCATCGCGTGAAAGTCCGACAAATCGGGGGAATCCAGTGCGGCCCGGGCCCTTTCGGCCGCGAGCTCGCAGCGCGCCG
>DASSGQ010000133.1:0-3623 GCA_035693385.1 Mycobacterium sp. | reverse complement strand
ACGACCGCGATAACAGGATCACCGTGGGCCGCGACACCGGCGGCACGATCAACGTCAATAACGGTGACGTCCGGATTCACGGCACCCGGGCGACGGTCGACAACGTCGGCGTCATCCGTATCTTCGGTTCCGGCGGCAACGACGCGCTCGCCATCGACGAGGCGAACGGCGCCTTGCCGGCTGCGCTCATGTTCGGTGGATCCGGTAATGACCGGATCCTTGGCGGCTCCGGCGACGACCGGCTGTTCGGCGGCTCCGGCGACGACACGCTGATCGGCGCCCGCGGCGACGACCAGGTATTCGGCAACAGCGGCAACGATCGCATGATCTGGAACCCGGGCGAGGGCACCGACATCAATGAGGGAGGCGACGGCGTCGACACCGTCGAGGTCAACGGCGGAAACGTCGCAGAGACCTTCACTGCGACGCCGAATGGCACCCGTGTGAGGTTCGACCGGGTTACCCCGTTGCCGTTCTCAATCGATATCGGCACGTCGGAGAACCTGGAACTCAACGCAAACGGCGGCGACGATCAATTCTCCGCCGGCAATGTCGCTTCGCTGATTTCGATCACCGTGAACGGTGGCGCGGGCAACGACACGCTGCTGGGCGGGAACGGCGCTGACACCCTCAACGGCGACGACGGCAACGACTTCGTGGACGGCAACGGCGGCGCCGATGTGTCCACGCTGGGCGCGGGCGACGACACGTTCCAGTGGGATCCGGGCGACGGCAGCGACGTCGTCGACGGCCAGGACGGTCACGACACGATGCTGTTCAATGGCGCAGACACTGCGGAGAGCATGGCAGTGTCCGCCAACGGTCACCGGGTGCTGTTCACCCGCAACCTCGGCAACATCAGGATGGATCTTGACGGCATCGAGCAGGTCGACACGAACGCGCTCGGCGGCGCTGACGAGATCACCGTCAACGACGTGACCGGGACCGACCTCACCGCTGTCAACCTGAACCTCGCCAGCCGAGTCGGCGGTGGCGACGGGGCCGCTGACAGCGTCATCGTCGACGCCACCAACGACAACGACGTCGTCAAGGTCACCGGCACAGCCACAGACGGCGTCACCGTCTCCGGCCTGAACGCGACGACTCGCATCAGCGGCACCGATGCCGGCGACACGTTGACCGTCAACGGACAGGCCGGCGACGATGCGATCGACGCCTCCACTCTGGCCGCTGGCGCGGTCGCACTTACCGCCGACGGCGGCGACGGCGACGACGTGCTGCAAGGCAGCGCCGGCGAGGACACGCTGCTTGGCGGCGCCGGCGACGACGTGCTCAACGGCGGACCCGGCCTAGACGTGCTGGACGGCGGAACCGGCCTGAACGTCATCACCCAGTAAATCCCACATCGTCAGTGGGCCGGTCCGTTCGGGCCGGCCCACCTGCATGAGAAATCGTTCGCCAAAGCACACACAACGAACTGCTGCCGCAAATCGCGAGTAGCCCATGAAACTTGAGCATCGATCCTTGACGAAACAAACGCATGCGCGACGCCGCGCATCGTTGCGACGACACCACCAACGCTGAGCCAAACCTCAGCCGTAACGGCCTGCCCCGCCACCGCCCCCGAACTTGACAGTCCATAGGACCGTCACGAAGGTCCAATACAGCCCGGTCCGGGCCGGTGTCGGAGGCTGCTTGGGTGAGTAAAGTTGCGATGATGCGCAGGCGCTGCCGAGTCAGCTATAAGTCCTCGTCCGGGGCGCCGCGATCGCGATGGTGCTCATTGCCGCGCTCCTCGACGCGCTCATCCGGGCATACCGACTCAGCAAGAAGCACACACTCGACGAGCTTGCGGCGCTGAGCTGGCAGCAGTCCGAGGAGGCGATCGCGGACGCGTTCTGTCGCCACTGGTACGTGCACCCAGGTTCAGCCTGTCGACGGTGGAGGGATCGCCGACACGACCGCTGCAGATCGCTCGTGCAGCTCACCGAAGGTGCCGCTGCGGAGCCGGTCGAACTCCGCCCGGTACTGGTTGACCGCCCTCTGGCCGTGCAGCACCACAATGTGGTTGAGATTGTTACCGACCTTGACGGTGTTCGTGGCCGGGTTGGTGCCGGTGTCGGTCAGCGTGAAGTTGGTCGAGCCAGTGAGCACGGCGGCGCCGTTCCCGCCGTCGTCGCGGACGAGGAACTTGGTGAAAGATCGCCGGGTTGAGATCGGTGATCACGTCGATGCCGGCCCGAAGCAACGCCGAGTGGATGCTGCGGTTGGCCTCGTAGTCCCCGCCGCTCGTCCAGGGGTCGGGCAACGGTTTCGGCTCGACGAGGTAATCACCCTCGAGGATGACCCGCACCCGAACCTGCACCTTCTTGGCGGCAAGCAGCGCGGTGGTGATCGTCAGCGAATCGAGTTCCCGTACCGCGACGAGCAACTCGGACTTGGCCTTGGCGACGAAGCCGCACACAACCGCGTCCAGGTCGTCCGGTCCGCCGAGCACCGGCGGACAGGCGGCTGTGTCGATCATCGCTATTCCACACTCCAAGGGCGGCTCGGAAATCCATACGAGTCGTTCGCGTCACAGAACTCCGGATCCCGTGCTGTCAAGTGCGCGCCGTCTGCGGCAGATGAGTGCGTCACATGAAGCCGCGCGATGCGGCATGAGCGCCTGGTGTTATTTCCGGCACATTGCGCTCGACCACGAGGGGTCTTTTCTGCAGCTGGATCAACTCGGCTCTGCCGATGACAGGCTGGTGTGACCTGCATACGCATGCCGTCACGTGCATGGCTGCTCGCGGTCGACGCGCCGACCAGGGTGAGTTCGACGACCCTCGCTGCTGCATTGAGGACTCGGCCGGCGAGGGGACCCATGCTCAGCGTTCCACCCGTTGCAGCACAAGGCCGAATGTCCGTTCCCGCGGTCAGGAGCGAAGTCGTCTCTTGCTGGCGGGGCTGCGCCTCGCGGTGGCACCTGCGGGTGGTGAGGAGAGGTGGCCGCCGGGGTTTGAGCAGGCACCTGCTCTTGAGTAATGCGCTGGCCAGGAGGGCTGCGACACGGCCGACGTCCCTGATCTCGTCCGCGTGAGTCCTCCATCATGAGGCTGCCAAAGGCGCTCGAGCACGTGAACGAGCAGAGAATTGAAGCAAACCGATTGCTCGGTGGTGAAGTCGGCGAACAGCTGCTGCGCGAGCTTTCGCACCCCGTCGACGAGCGCTTCAGCAGCGGCGCGGCCGCGTGCGGTGAAAGCCGATCGAGAGGCGTGGGCGATGTAGGCGGCGACAAGTAGGTGGCTGGCCTTGGACGTGTCACTGTCGATGTATGCCACCGATGTGCTGCCAGATCGGATCAGTTCTGCAGAATGGCCGCGCCGGCGCGTGCTCGACGCTGTGGATCGGGCGGATCGTCTGGCTGCCAGGGCAAGCCGCATGTCAGCACCGGCGAGCGGGCACACTGTGCGTGTGGGTGCTGACAGCGGAACGGTCCGTAGCCGGCTGTGGCGTGACGGGGCCTTGGCAGCCGAGGATTTCCCGTTCGAGCTGCTCTCCGACTACCTCGACGAGGATGGCTGTTTGGTGTGGGTTGATATCCGCGGTCCGGATCCGCAGCACCTCAACAATCTCGCTGAGGAGCTGACTCTCGACCCACACGCCGTGGAGGATTCCCT
>DASSGQ010000132.1:0-12236 GCA_035693385.1 Mycobacterium sp. | reverse complement strand
GGCCGGATTCAGTCCATCGATCATCTGGACGGGGTGACGGTCGATTTGGGCGACGGCAGCTGGTTAAACCTGCGCAGTTCCAACACCGAGCCGTTGCTGCGGCTCAATGTGGAGGCGCGCAGCACCGACGACGTCGACGCGGTGGTTGCGCAGGTCAGGGCTGAAATCGCCGCGACCGTCACCCAGGCGGCGCGCGACGAGGCGGGATCGTGAACGCGACCCGGGCGATCGATCTGGAAGACACCGGGGGGCTGCTTGCCGCCGACCGGGAGGGGCTGCTACGGGCCGCGTCGTCGGCCGGGGCACAGGTCCGCGCGATCGCGGCCGCAGCCGACGAGGGCGCACTGGATGCGCTGCGGACGCAAGACCGTCCGCGCAGCCTGATCTGGGTGGCCGGCCGTGGTACCGCCGAGACTGCCGGTGCCATGCTGGCCGCGACGTTGGGCGGTACGGCCTCCGAGCCGATCGCGGTCGTCGCTGAGGCTCCGCCCTGGGTAGGTCCGCTTGATGTGTTGATCGTCGCGGGCGACGATCCGGGCGATCCCGCGCTGGTCGCCGCCGCCGCGACCGGGGTGCGCCGCGGTGCGCGGGTCGTTGTGGTGGCGCCCTATGAGGGCCCGCTGCGGGACGCCACCGCCGGCCGCGCCGCGGTGCTGGCGCCGCGGATGTGGATTCCCAACGAGTTCGGATTGTGCCGCTACCTGGCCGCCGGACTGGCGGTTCTGAAAATCGTCGACCCCAGACCGAGCATCGATCTGGCTTTGCTCGCCGACGAGCTGGATGCCGAGGCGCTGCGCAACAGCACCGGCCGCGAGCTGTTCACCAACCCGGCCAAGACCATTGCCGCGCGGATGGCGGGTCGCCGGGTGGCGCTGGCCGGCGGCAACGCCGCGACACTGGCGCTGGCCCGTCATGGCAGTTCGGTGCTGCTGCGGCTCGCGCACGAGGTGGTCGCCGCCACCGGGCTGGCCGACGCGCTGGTGGCGCTACGCGGCGGGCTGGCCGATGAGTTCAGCGACACCGCCTCCTCGGTGGACGCTCTCTTTCACGACGAAGAGATCGACGGACCACTGCCGCGGCGGCTGCGTGTGCTGGCGCTGGCGCTGGCCGCCGAGCAGACTGTGGTGGCGGCTGGGATCGCGGGGTTCGACGGCGTCGACCTGGTGACGGCCGGGGACGTGCCGGATGTGCCCGACGCCGCCGCCGGCCCGGTCGGACCCGACGGGGTGGCCGCATCCGGTGTGCGCGCGCCGACCGGTGCCGGGCGCGTCGAGCAGCAACTGGCAGTATTGGCCGTTCGGCTCGAGATGGCCGCGGTTTACATGCGACTGGTGCGGGGATAGATAGACAAGTGGAACTGCTTCGCGGGGCCTTACGGACATACGCGTGGGGATCGCGCACCGCGATCGCCGAATTCACCGGGCGTCCGGTTCCGGCGGCGCACCCGGAGGCCGAACTTTGGTTCGGCGCGAATCCGGGTGATCCGGCCTGGCTGGAAACGGACAAGGGCGAGATCTCACTGCTGGATGCGGTGGTCGCCGATCCGGAGGGACAGCTCGGCGCCGGGTCGCGCGCCCGGTTCGGGGACGTGCTGCCGTATCTGGTCAAGGTGCTGGCCGCCGACGAGCCGCTGTCACTGCAGGCTCATCCCAGTGCCGCGCAGGCGGTCGAGGGTTACCGGCGTGAGGAGCGAATGGGCATTCCGGTGTCCTCGCCGGTCCGCAACTACCGCGACACCTCGCACAAGCCGGAGTTGCTGGTGGCGCTGCTCTCGTTCGAGGCGCTTGCCGGCTTTCGTCCAGTGTCGCGGACCATCGAACTGCTGCGGGCATTGGCCGTGTCCGACCTCGACCCCTTCATCGAATTGCTGAACGATCGGTCCGACGCGGGCGGCCTGCGTGCGCTGTTCACCACCTGGATCACCGCGCCCCAGCCCGACATCGACGTGCTGGTGTCGGCCGTGCTGGACGGCGCCATCGCCTACGTCAGCTCGGGGGCAAGGGAATTCGCGCCCGAAGCGAAAACGGTGCTGGAACTCGGCGAACGCTATCCCGGCGACGCCGGGGTGCTGGCCGCGCTGCTGCTCAACCGCATCAGCCTGGCCCCGGGCGAGGCGATCTTCCTGGCGGCCGGCAACCTCCACACCTATCTGCGAGGGTTCGCGCTCGAGGTGATGGCCAACTCGGACAACGTGTTACGCGGGGGGCTCACCCCCAAGCACGTCGATGTGCCCGAGCTGCTGCGGGTGCTGGACTTCGCCCCGACGACCGAGGCACAGCTGCGGGCGCCCGTCCGCCGAGAGGGACTCCAGCGGCTCTACGAGACCCCGACCGACGAGTTCGCGGTCGCATTGCTGGCGCTCGACGGCGAGTATGTCGGCCACGAGGTCGACGCGCCGTCGCACCACGAGGGGCCGCAGATCCTGTTGTGCACCGAGGGCTGCACGACGGTGCACGGCAAGTCCGGGTCGCTCACGCTGGAACACGGGATGGCCGCCTGGGTGGCCGCCGACGATGGTCCCATCCGGCTCGTCGCCCGGGAGCCCGCCAAGCTGTTCAGGGCGACCGTCGGGTTGTGACGGCCCGCCCTGACTCCCGGCGCTCGCGGAGCCACAGCCGCATGTTGTGTCTGATGGCGCGGCCGATCACCCGTGGGGGCGGCACCATGTACAGGCTGTCGAGCAGCGAGAACCGGCGCAAAAACCATTCGGCGAGAACGGGTTCGGTTTCGGCCGCCCCGAGGAATTGGTCGAACAGCGCACCCGACGGTCGCCACCACCAGGGGACCGGGCCGTGGATGCCGGCATGGTGGAAGGTGATGTCACCGATGGCATTCATCATCCACACCGGGTAGGTCGTCTTCGCGGTAGCGCGGCTCAGTTCCGCGGCAAGCTGGTCGTCCGGGGATTGCAAAGCCCGGCGCAGATTCCCGGCCTGCAGCGACGTCATGGTCATGCCTTGCCCGAAGGTGGGGTTGAAGCTCGCCACGGCATCACCGAACGGGACGATCCCGGCCGGGAAACGGTCCAGCTTGTCGTAGCGACGCCACCTGCTGGTCGGAAAGGCATGCAGCGCCGTGTCCCCGACGGGTTCAGCCTGTGCCAGCGCGGCGGTGAAATGCACGGGAAGCAGCTTGTCGGCCAGCGCCAGCATCCCGGGGAACGTCGTCGGCGGTTTGGCGCCGGCCACGCCGAAGGTGGTGAGCACCCAGCCACCGTCCTCGTAGCACAGCATGCCCAGCCCGAGCGACTGGTCATGGGAGGCGCCGGCGACCACCACCTTCTCCGCGATCAGGCCCTCGGGCATGCGGAACTGATGGGTCGCGTAGTTGATGCCGATGTCGATGGTTTCTTCGGTCGGGCGCGCATATCCCCACTGGGCCAACCACACCGGCAGGCGGGTGCCCCGGCCCGCGGCGTCGACGACGAGGTCGGCGCCCACGAACTCCCGGTCCCCGTTGTCGCCGTCGCCGTCGCCCGGATCCAGCTGCACGCCGGTCACCCGCTGGTGCGCAGGGTCGAACCGCGGCCGGCCGACGGAGCGCCGCACGATCTCGACGTTGTCGATCTCTCGGACCCGCGTGCGCAGTTGCCACTCCAGATGCGGCCGGCTGGGCACGTAGGCGGTGAACTCGTCGCGCAGGGTTTGGCCGGTCCCCAGGACGTGGCCCGCAGCGCCGAGGTAGATGCAGTCCGGCCGGTTCTCCAGGATCGGCACGCCGGCGGCCACCATGTCCTTCAGCAGGCCCGGGAACAGGCCGTCGAACTCGATTGCCCCCCGCGCCATCAGCATGTGCAGATGCCGGTCCTACGGGACCGTCGCGCGGTTCGCCGGCGCGCTCGGCAGCTGGTCGCGCTCGTAGACGGTCACCCGTGAATAGCAATCCGAAAGCACCCGCGCGGCGCACAAACCGGCGATGCTTGCGCCGATCACCACCGCGTGGTCCCTGGTGCTGATTCCGGTGCCCGGCATGTCCGCAGACTACCCAGTACTGTGACGGTCCAGCGGGTCCCAGCAGGTTGGGAAAGGGTGGGTGGATGGCGAATCGGTGGCGCACGAAATCGGTCGAACAATCGATCGCCGACACCGACGAGCCAGACACCCGGCTGCGCAAGGAGTTGACCTGGCGGGACTTGGCGGTTTTCGGGGTCGCGGTGGTGATCGGTGCCGGCATCTTCACGGTCACCGCGTCGACCGCCGGCGACATCACCGGGCCGGCCATCTGGGTGTCGTTCGTGATCGCGGCGATCACCTGTGCGCTGGCCGCGCTTTGCTACGCGGAATTCGCCTCGATGCTGCCGGTGGCGGGCAGCGCGTACACCTTTTCCTACGCCGCCTTCGGCGAGTTCCTTGCCTGGATCATCGGCTGGAACCTGGTGCTGGAATTGGCGATCGGCGCCGCCGTCGTATCGAAGGGCTGGTCGAGCTACCTGGGTACGGTCTTCGGATTCGCCGGTGGCACCGTCACCTTCGGATCGGTCCAGCTCGACTGGGGCGCGCTGCTGATCGTCGCCGTGGTGGCGACGCTGGTCGCCCTGGGGACCAAGCTCTCGTCGAGGTTTTCCGCGGTGATCACCGCCATCAAGGTGTCGGTGGTGGTGCTGGTGGTGGTGGTGGGGCTGTTCTACATCAAAGGCTCCAACTACTCGCCGTTCATTCCGAAGCCCGAATCCGGGGGCGACGCATCGGGTATCAACCAGTCGGTGCTGTCGCTGCTGACCGGGGCGCACAGCAGCCATTACGGCTGGTACGGCGTGTTGGCGGGGGCGTCGATCGTGTTCTTCGCGTTCATCGGTTTCGACATCGTGGCCACCATGGCCGAGGAGACCAAACGGCCCCAGCGGGACGTGCCGAGGGGGATCCTGGAGTCGCTGGCAATCGTGACCGTCCTCTACGTCGCGGTGTCGGTCGTGCTGTCCGGCATGGTCTCCTACACCCAGCTCAAGACGGTTGCCGGCCACCAGCCGGCGAATCTGGCCACCGCGTTCACGGCGAACGGCGTGCAATGGGCAAGCAAGATCATTGCCATCGGGGCGCTCGCGGGCCTGACCACCGTCGTGATGGTGCTGGTGCTCGGGCAGTGCCGGGTCTTGTTCGCGATGGCGCGCGATGGGCTGTTGCCGCGCGCGCTGGCCAAGACCAGTTCGCGGGGGACTCCGGTGCGAATCACCGTGCTGGTCGCGATCGTGATCGCCGCGACGGCGTCGGTGTTTCCGATCGACAAGCTCGAGGAGATGGTCAACGTCGGAACGCTGTTCGCGTTCGTCCTGGTGTCAGCCGGCGTCATGGTGCTCCGCCGGAGCAGGCCCGATCTCGAGCGGGGATTCCGGGCCCCCTGGGTGCCGTGGCTCCCGATCGCCTCGATATGCGCCTGCGTGTGGTTGATGCTGAACCTCACCGCGCTCACCTGGGTACGGTTCGCCGTCTGGCTGGTGGTGGGAACCGCGATCTACGGCGGCTATGGCTACCGCAACTCCGTGCAGGGACGTCGGCAGGCCGGGCAGCTCCCAGAGACCGCGCGGATGGGAGCCGCGACGGAGCGATGACGTAGACTGCGGCTACTGGTTTACAAACAACCATAATTTGTCTAGACACGAGACGCAGAGCTAGGTAATGTCAAATCTCATCGTGGGATGGCACACAAGGAGGTTTGGCATATGACCACACTCGGACCGCCGGTTATGCGCGAGGCCCAAGGGGCCCAAGTGCCGGTCTGGCGGGACAAGAAGCGCCATCTGTGGCTGATGGGACTGATCGCTCCGACGGCGTTGTTCGTGATGCTGCCGCTCATCTGGGGGCTGAACCAGTTGGGCTGGCACGTCGCCGCGCAGGTGCCGCTGTGGATCGGGCCGATCCTGCTCTACGTCCTGCTGCCGATCCTCGACCTGGGCTTCGGGCCCGATGGGCAAAACCCGCCGGACGAGGTGATGGAGCAACTGGAAAACGACAAGTACTACCGGTACTGCACCTACGTCTACATTCCGTTCCAGTACCTCAGCGTGGCGCTGGGCGCCTATTTGTTCACCGCCACGAATCTCAGCTGGCTGGGTTATGTCGGCCCGTTGAGCTGGGTCGGGAAGTTGGGCGTGGCGCTGTCGGTCGGTGTTCTCGGCGGCGTCGGCATCAACACCGCCCACGAGATGGGGCACAAGAAAGATTCGCTGGAGCGGTGGCTGTCCAAGATCACCCTGGCCCAGTCCTGCTACGGGCACTTCTACATCGAGCACAACCGCGGCCACCACGTGCGGGTTGCCACCCCGGAGGACCCGGCGTCCTCCCGCTTCGGTGAGACGTTCTGGGAGTTCCTGCCGCGCAGCGTGTTCGGCAGCCTGCGCTCCGCAGTGCGGCTGGAGGCACAGCGTATCCGCCGACAGGGTGCCAGCCCCTGGAATCCCAAGACGTATGCGTCCAACGACGTGCTGAACGCCTGGGCGATGTCGGTGGTGTTGTGGGGTGTGCTGACCGCGGTTTTCGGTCCGGCGCTGATCCCGTTCGTGATCATCCAGGCCGTTTTCGGCTTCAGCCTGCTGGAGGCCGTCAACTACCTCGAGCACTACGGGCTGCTGCGGCAGCGGCACGACACCGCTTCCGGAAAAAGCCGCTACGAGCGGTGCACCCCGGTGCACAGCTGGAACTCCGACCACGTGGTCACCAACCTGTTCCTCTACCACCTGCAGCGACACAGCGATCACCACGCCAACCCCACCCGCCGCTACCAGACGCTGCGCAGCGTGGCGGGCGCGCCCAACCTGCCGAGCGGCTACGCATCGATGATCTCGCTGACCTACTTCCCGCCGCTGTGGCGCAAGGTGATGGACCATCGGGTGCTCGCGCACTACGACGGCGACATCACCCGGGTCAACCTGCAGCCACGGCTGCGGGACAAGTTGTTGGCCCGTTACGGGGCCTCCCACGAGGCCCAACGGTGACGGCCGCGTATCAGTGCCCGGTCTGTGACTACGTCTACGACGAGGCCAAAGGTGATGTGCGAGAAGGCTTTCCGGCGGGCACACGGTGGGCGCAGATTCCCGACGGCTGGTGCTGCCCGGACTGCTCGGTGCGCGAGAAACTCGACTTCCAAGAACTAGGAGTGACCCGATGAGTGACCACAAATTGTTTCGCTGCATCCAGTGCGGCTTCGAGTATGACGAGGCGCTGGGCTGGCCGGAAGACGGCATCGCGCCGGGCACTCGCTGGGACGACATCGCCGACGACTGGAGCTGCCCGGACTGCGGCGCGGCGAAATCCGACTTCGAGATGGTCGAGGTCGCCAGGCCTTGATCAGCACCTCCATCGATGAAAAAAGAGATATCGATGCGAAAACAGATGCCGATGCGAAAACAGATAGGGTCGCGGCTGTGAAGCGCATCCCTTACGCGGAGGCGTCGCGTGCCCTACTGCGTGACTCGGTGCTGGATGCCATGCGGGATCTGCTGCTGATTCGCGACTGGTCGGCGATCACGCTGTCCGACGTGGCCCGCGCCGCGGGCATCAGCCGGCAGACCATTTACAACGAGTTCGGCTCACGGCAGGGCCTGGCGCAGGGTTACGCCCTGCGCCTGGCCGACCGCCTGGTCGACGCCGTCCACGCCGCGCTGGACGCCAACGTCGGCAACATCTACGAGGCGCTGCTGCAGGGCTTTCGTTCCTTTTTCGCGGAGTCCGCGGCCGACCCGTTGGTGATCTCGTTGCTGACCGGTGTCGCCAAACCCGATCTGCTGCAGCTCATCACGACCGACAGCGCGCCGATCATCACGCGCGCGTCGGCCCGGCTGACCTTGGCATTGACCGAGACCTGGGTGTCCACCAGCGAGGAAGACGCGGGTGTGCTGGCGCGGGCCATCGTGCGGCTGGCATTGAGCTACGTGCCCATGCCGCCGGAAGCCGATCACGACGTCGCGGCGGACCTGGCACGGCTGATGACGCCGTTCGCCGAGCGTCATGGGGTCGTCAACATTCCGTGATTGTTCCCTCGCCCGCGGGGCTGACGGACCGGCGACTACAGTGGCGGAAGAGCATACCTAGGCTAAGTACCGCTTAAATCCCCGTGAGCCCTGCAAAGGATGAAACACGCATGACGACGACCGAAAGCTCGTTGACCGCCGACGTTCGTAACGGCATCGATTTCAAGATCGCCGACCTATCGTTGGCGGAATTCGGCCGTAAGGAACTCGACCTCGCCGAATATGAGATGCCCGGCCTGATGTCGCTGCGCCGCGAATACGCCGAAGTGCAGCCGCTGAAGGGGGCCCGCATCTCGGGCTCGCTGCACATGACCGTCCAGACCGCCGTGCTGATCGAAACGCTGGTCGAACTGGGCGCCGAGGTCCGGTGGGCGTCCTGCAACATCTTCTCGACCCAGGACCACGCGGCCGCGGCCGTGGTCGTCGGCAAGCACGGCACCCAGGAGGAGCCCAAGGGTGTCCCGGTGTTCGCCTGGAAGGGCGAGACGCTCGAGGAGTACTGGTGGGCCGCCGAGCAGATGCTGACCTGGCCCGACCCCGACAAGCCGGCCAACATGATCCTCGACGACGGCGGCGACGCCACGATGATGGTGCTGCGTGGTGCGCAATACGAACAGGCCGGTGTGGTCCCGCCCGCCGAAGAAGACGACTCCGCGGAGTGGAAGGTCTTCCTGAGCGTGCTGCGCAATCGCTTCGAGACCGACAAAGAGAAGTGGACAAAGATCTCCGAGTCGGTCAAGGGCGTGACCGAGGAGACCACCACCGGCGTGCTGCGCCTCTACCAGTTCGCCGCGGCCGGTGACCTGGCCTTCCCGGCGATCAACGTCAACGACTCGGTGACCAAGTCCAAGTTCGACAACAAGTACGGCACCCGGCACTCGCTGATCGACGGCATCAACCGCGGCACCGATGCGTTGATCGGCGGCAAGAAGGTCCTGATTTGCGGCTACGGCGACGTCGGCAAGGGCTGCGCGGAGGCTGTGAAGGGCCAGGGCGCACGGGTCGTCGTCACCGAGATCGACCCGATCAACGCGCTGCAGGCGCTGATGGAGGGCTTCGACGTCGTGACGGTCGAGCAGGCCATCGGCGACGCAGACATCGTCGTGACCTCGACCGGCAACAAGGACATCATCTCGCTCGAGCACATGAAGGCGATGAAGGATCACGCGATCCTGGGCAACATCGGCCACTTCGACAACGAGATCGACATGGCGGCGCTGGAGCGTTCCGGGGCGACGAAGCTCAACATCAAGCCGCAGGTCGACCTGTGGACCTTCGGCGATTCCGGCAAGTCGATCATCGTGCTGTCCGAGGGCCGGCTGCTGAACCTGGGCAATGCCACCGGGCACCCGTCGTTCGTGATGAGCAACAGCTTCGCCAACCAGACGATCGCCCAGATCGAGCTGTGGACCAAGAACGACGAGTACGACAACGAGGTGTACCGGCTCCCCAAGCACCTGGACGAGAAGGTGGCCCGCATCCACGTCGAGGCGCTGGGTGGCACGCTCACCAAGCTGACCAAGGAGCAGGCCGAATACCTGGGCATCGACGTCGAGGGCCCCTACAAGCCGGACCACTACCGCTACTGAGCCCTTTTGGTCGCCGAACGTGACGTTGCAGTCACGTTCGGCGCTGAGTGTGACTGCAACGTCACGCTCAAGGCAACAGATAGGCTCGCGCCGTGCTGATCGCGATCGAAGGCGTTGACGGCGCCGGCAAGCGGACCCTCACCGATGCTCTGAGCGGGGAGTTCCGGGCCGCGGGGATGTCGGTGGCCACGCTGGCCTTCCCGCGTTACGGGCGTTCGGTGACCGCCGACGTCGCGGCCGAGGCGCTGCACGGCGAACACGGAGACCTCGCGTCGTCGGCGTACGCGATGGCGATGCTCTTCGCGCTCGACCGCGCCGCGGCGGTCGAAGAGATCGACCGGTTGGGCCGCGACCACGACGTGGTGATTCTGGACCGGTACGTCGCCTCCAACGCGGCCTACAGCGCCGCGCGCCTGCACGAAGACGCGGCGGGGGCGGCCGTCGCGTGGGTGCATCGGCTCGAATACGAGCGGCTGCGCCTGCCTCCGCCCGACTGGCAGGTGCTGCTCGCGGTGCCGGCCGAGCTCGCCGGACAGCGGGCCCGAAGCCGCGCCGAATCCGAGCCGGGCCGGCAGCGCGACAGTTACGAACGCGACGACGGACTCCAGCAGCGCACGGGCGCCGTCTATGCCGGGCTGGCCGCCGCAGGCTGGGGTGGACGATGGCTGGTGGTCGACGCGAACGTCGATCCGGGCTGGCTGACTGGCCTGTTGAGAGCCCCGTAGACTGGTTTAAGGGCGAAATTTGACAGTATTTGGCCCTGTCAACCAAGAAACGCCCGTGTGGTGCCCGAGTTTTATCCCGATCTGGTGACACCATGGACCTCATGAGGCAAAGGATTTTGGTCGTTGATGACGACGCTTCGTTGGCCGAGATGCTCACCATCGTGCTGCGTGGGGAGGGCTTTGACACCGCGGTCATCGGAGACGGCACTCAGGCCCTGACCGCGGTGCGCGAGTTGCGCCCCGACCTGGTGCTGCTGGACCTGATGTTGCCCGGCATGAACGGCATCGACGTGTGCCGGGTGTTGCGCTCTGACTCGGGCGTTCCGATCGTGATGCTGACCGCCAAGACCGACACCGTGGACGTGGTGCTGGGTCTGGAGTCGGGCGCAGACGACTACATCATGAAGCCGTTCAAGCCCAAGGAGCTGGTCGCCCGGGTACGGGCACGGCTGCGGCGCAACGACGACGAACCCGCCGAAATGCTGTCCATCGCCGACGTCGAGATCGACGTGCCCGCACACAAGGTCACCCGCAACGGCGAGCAGATCTCCCTGACACCGCTGGAGTTCGACCTGTTGGTCGCGCTGGCACGCAAACCGCGTCAGGTGTTTACTCGAGATGTGCTGCTCGAACAGGTGTGGGGATATCGTCACCCTGCGGATACCCGCTTGGTGAACGTGCACGTCCAGCGCCTGCGGGCCAAGGTCGAGAAAGATCCTGAGAACCCGACTGTGGTGTTGACCGTTCGAGGAGTGGGTTACAAGGCCGGACCTCCGTGATCCGCGTCGGCGACGACGCCGAACGGAGCGATACCGAAGAGCCGCGCATAGGGACCGCCGGCGACGACGCAGCGCACGGCAGTATTGAGGAGCCGCGCAGGTGATCTGGGGCTCGCGGCGACGCACTCGGAGTCGCTGGGGACGCTCCGGCCCCATGACTCGTGGCATGGGTGCGGTGAGTCGCGCCGTCGGCATTGCTTGGCGCCGATCGCTGCAGCTGCGGGTCGTGGCGCTGACCCTGGGGCTCTCATTGGCGGTGATCCTTGCGCTCGGTTTCGTGCTGACCAGCCAGGTCACCAACCGTGTGCTGGACGTCAAGGTCAAGGCCGCCATCGAGCAGATCGATCGGGCGCGCACCACCGTCGGCGGGATCGTCAACGGCGAGGAGACACGGTCGCTCGACAGCAGTCTCCAGCTGGCCCGCAACACCCTGACGTCGAAGACCGATCTCGCCTCGGGCGCCGGGCTGGCGGGCGCGTTCGATGCGGTGCTGATGGTTCCGGGTGACGGCCCGCGCGCCGCGACGGCGGCCGGACCCGTCGATCAGGTGCCCAACGCCCTGCGTGGTTTCGTCAAGGCCGGGCAGGCGGCCTACCAGTACGCCACCGTGCACACCGAAGGCTTCTCCGGCCCGGCGCTGATCATCGGTACCCCGGCGTCGTCACAGGTGGCCAACCTGGAGCTGTACCTGATCTTTCCGCTGACGAACGAGCAGGCCACGATCCAGCTGGTGCGCGGCACGATGATCACCGGCGGCGCCCTGCTGTTGGTGCTGCTCACCGGCATCGCGCTGCTGGTTTCCCGCCAGGTTGTGGTGCCGGTGCGGTCAGCCTCGCGGATCGCCGAGCGGTTCGCCGAAGGCCATCTCTCCGAACGGATGCCGGTGCGCGGCGAAGACGACATGGCACGGCTGGCCATGTCGTTCAACGACATGGCCGAGAGTCTGTCCCGGCAGATCACCCAGCTCGAGGAGTTCGGCAACCTGCAACGCCGCTTCACGTCCGACGTCAGCCACGAATTGCGCACCCCGCTGACCACCGTGCGGATGGCCGCCGACCTGATATACGACCACAGCGCCGACCTCGACCCCACACTGGCCCGCTCGACCGAGCTGATGGTCAACGAGCTGGACCGCTTCGAGACGCTGCTCAACGACCTGCTGGAGATCTCCCGGCACGAC
>DASSGQ010000131.1:0-5875 GCA_035693385.1 Mycobacterium sp. | reverse complement strand
TCGCCCCGGCGGGGACGGCGGCACGCGGCGCCAGTGTGCCCGTTGTGTTTTCGAATCGGTCGCCGGCGGCCAACACGGTATCCAGCACCCGGTAGAACTGACGCTGGCCGATGTCGGCGCCGAGCCACCGTGGGCGGTTGCCACCGAGGGCGACGATTCCGGCGCGATCGCCGTGTCGCAACGCGGTCTGCACCACCTGCGCCGCGCCGCGCACCGCGCGTTCGGTGGCTTCGGTCGCCGGGCCCGCCGGCTGCCGATACGTGTCGATCAGCACCACGACGTCGGCGGCGCGGTCGGTCAATCGCTCCGTCACGTGCAACCGGCCGCGGCGTGCGCTCACCGGCCAGTTCACCGCCCGCAGCTGGTCGCCGGGCACGTAGGGGCGAATGTCGGCGTACTCCACACCCGGCCCGATGTTCCGGGTGAGGTGGGCCCCCAGACGGTCGAGCAACTCGGTCTGCGGGATGGGCGTCGATTGCGGCGGCGTCAGCGGAAACACGATGACCTCAACGGCGTCGACGCTGGCCGTTCCCGTCAGCAATCCACCGCGCGCGACCACCTCGACCCCGGCCCGGATCGGATAGCGGCCCCAGCGTTGTGCTTTTGCCGCAACGGTTTTCGCGTGGCCGGAATCCGCGTCGACCACTGTGAGTTCCATGCCCGCGACGGTCGACACCGTGAGGTCGATCACCGAGGACGCGGCGCCGCCCCGCGGTGTGGACACCCCGGACTCCACCGTCGCCCACAGGGTCAGCCGCGCCTGCTCGTTTTCAAAGCAGCGCTGGGCGTCTGGTTCCCCGTGCACCCGGATCTTCGGCGCCGGGCGCTGCCAGCTGATCGAGCAGAGCACACCGAGCAGTGGTGCCGCGAAGGCGATCAGCTGCCAGCGAGCGCCTAGCACGGCGGCCGCCAGCGCGACCCCGGCGCACGTCGCGATCGCCAGCGTCAATTCCGATGCGCGCCAGCGGAGCTCGACTTCTTGGCTGGCGATCACGCCGCGCTCATCCGGTCCCCCCGCGGGTGCGAGGCACCGGCAACCGCCGCAACAATTCTCCGACGACATCCGCGCTCTGAATCTTTCGCACCCACATCTCCGGTCGCAGCGTGATGCGGTGCGCGACCGCCGCAACCGCGAGCGCCTTCACATCCTCGGGGATCACATAGTCACGACCGAGCAACAGCGCACGGGCGCGGGCGAGCTGAACCAGGTCGAGTTCGGCGCGTGGGCTGGCGCCCACGGCGACCTGCGGATGGTGCCTGGTGGCGGTGGCCAGCGACACCACATAGTGCAACACGTCTTCGTGCACTGTCACCTGCTCGACGGATTCGCGCATCGCCAGCAGGTCGTGAGCGTCGACCACTTGATTGACCGTCGGCTCGGCCGAACCACGCTCGAGGCGGCGGCGCAGCATCGAAGTCTCGTCCTGCTCCGAGAGATAGCGCAGTTCCAGCCGCATGGCGAACCGGTCCAGCTGCGCCTCGGGTAACGGATAGGTGCCCTCGTACTCGATCGGATTGTCGGTCGCCAAGACGATGAATGGCGTTGGCAGCTTATGGGTTTCGCCATCTATGCTCACCTGACGCTCGGCCATCGCCTCCAGCAGGGCCGCTTGCGTCTTCGGCGGGGTGCGGTTGATCTCGTCGGCAAGCATCAGGTTGGTGAAGATGGGGCCCGCCCGGAACGCGAAGTGGCCCGACTGCATGTCGTAGATCGTCGAACCCAGCAGGTCCGCGGGCAGCAGATCGGGGGTGAACTGCACCCGGGTGAACCGAAGCCCCAATGCGGCGGCAAACGATCTCGCGATCAGCGTCTTGCCGAGGCCCGGCAGGTCTTCGATGAGCACGTGGCCGCGCGCGAGGACGGCGGTGAGGATCAGCGTGAGTGCGGAGCGCTTACCCACCACCACACGCTCGATCTCGTCGAGCACCGCCTCACAGTAAGCGGTGGTCTTACCAGCAGGCATGGCGGCCGGCAG
Organism: Mycobacterium sp.; assembly: GCA_035693385.1. Lineage (GTDB taxonomy): Bacteria > Actinomycetota > Actinomycetes > Mycobacteriales > Mycobacteriaceae > Mycobacterium. The sequence goes on along the minus strand of DASSGQ010000131.1, from coordinate 3,899 downwards.
TGTCATGTCAGTGTCATATCCGTGTCGCGCCTCCGCTCATACCTGCTCCAACCTTCGCAAAATCTCTTCCAGCGCTCCGCGGCCGGGGCCGGGCTGACGATCGCCGGTGCGCGTGACGTTGTTCGGATTAACCCATTCCCACAATTCGGCGCCGAAAAGCATCCGGCCGCTTGCGTGATATGCCACCGGGTCTTTGGACTGCTTTTGGCCCGTCGTCAGCTCGTACCGCCGCGCGAGCATGGGACGCAGGTGCCGGTCCCAGTCCGCGCGGGTGGAGTCCGACCAGCGGATCGTCGTCTCGGTGGTGGAAAGCCAGCGGCGCAACGAATCCCCCAGATCGTCGGGGTTGGGCTCGGCGGCGGGCTGGGTTCCGAGTCCCACGAAACGACGGACGTTGAGCAGCACCAGAGCCAGGGCAACACCGGAGGCGGCCAACACCAATGCGCGATCGTGCAGCATCAGCGCCAACAGCTCGGTCCCGACGATGAGACAACTGCCCAACACCAGTAGCCGCTTCATACCGGGCTCCGCAATTCGGCGAGGACGAGCCGCAACACGTGCACCGCCACCTCACGGTGCCCCTCATTCATCACATGGGGACTGAACCGCGCCTCCTCGAAGAGGTTCACCAGCTGGGCCGCGTTGTCGGCGTGCAGCGCGTGCCGCTCGACGGCGCGGACCAGCACCTCAGTCGGCGTGTCGAAGTCCTGCGGCGCGGCTTCCGGCACATTGGCGAGCTCACGCTCCATCGCGGCGTAGCACGCGATGATCGCCTCGCGCGGTTCGCGGTCGCGGTCGCCGATCTCCGCCAATCCCACTTCGGCCGCGCGAACCAGCGATTCCGAACTCGGCACCGGTGCGGGGGATTCGAAGTGATCGCCGACGACGGCTCCCGGTGTGGCCGCGCGCCACCGTCGCAGCCACTTGATCATCGATCCGACGACGATTACCAGCAGCATCGGGATCGCGCTGGCAACCAGGATTGCGAACATGTCCCCGGTGTTGTTTTGCGGGTGTCGCCGCGACGACGCACCCGCGGCATGCCCCGACGGCGGCGCGATCGGGGCCGAGCTGGACACGTCGGGCGTGGACGTGTGCGGCACGAACCATCTGACGAGCAGCAGCATGATCAGCAGCCAGGTCGCGATCACCACGAGCGCGATGAGCAACACCCGCCAGTTCGGTCGGCCCTTACCGCCGCCGGCCATTTCGGACGGGAGCTGCGCACTTGGCGCCATCGCACGTGGATCCCGCAACCGCGCGATGACCGCGATCGTCAGCAGCGTGAGCGCCGCGCAAAGGACGGCGACGACGAAAATCATCGCCGCCGGGCTGCTGCCGGGCTCCCCGCGCACCGCGCGGTCTTCGGCCGGCAGGTATCCGCGCAGCGCGGCAGCAACGAAGATCATCAGCACGATCAGCGCCACAACGCGCCCCGTGGGCTTGTCAATACCGGGCATTGGCACACCACTCGACCGGTTGCCTGCCGCCGTTGCGGCACTGGCTTTCTTCATACTGGCACGTCAGGCGACCATTCCGCCAGGAACACGGCCGCTACCTGGGCCGGGCCACGCCAGAAGACGCTCGAAGACTTTATTGACAGTCGCCGATTCATCCACAGGCCGGCAACGACGCCGTCGCGGCCCACGGAATTCGACGGTGGCGGTTCGTAGCGTTCGGGGCATGGATTTCTGCGCGAGCGCCGAGGAAGCGCGGGAGCGGATCAGCGCCGCTCTCGACGCGATCGATGCCGCGCACGCCATGCTGTGCGAAACCGGCTCCGATCTGGTCGGCAACAATTTCCGCGTCGACGTCGCCGAGCGGCTGGAGACGCAGGACCGCACCAACCGCGGACTGATGTACCGGTTCTTCGCCGAGATCGCCGAGCCACCCGACTGCAGCGAGTGCATACCGGCGGTCCGAGAGGCGTTGCGGGCGCGGCTGCGCGTGCAGCCCAGGGAGATCGTTCGCCGCTTCAAACTCGCGGCCCGGATTCGGCCGCGGCGCACGCTGACCGGTCCCCCGCTGCAGCCGGAACTGCCGGAGCTGGCGGCCGCGGTGGAAGCGGGCACCGTCGGCGAGGACCACGTCCGCGCGATATGCGAAGCGGTCGATGTGCTGCCCGCCTGCGTCTCGCCCACCGATGTCGCCGAAGCCGAGCGCACGCTGGTGGGCCACGCAACCAAACTCGACGCCGGCATCGTCATCAGGCTCGGCCAGCGGATCGCCGACTACCTCAATCCCGACGGCCTGTTCAACGAGGACGACCGGGCGCGTCGCCGCGGACTGCGTCTCAGCCCGCAGGGGCCCGACGGCATGTCCCGGTTGACGGGCCTGCTGGACCCCGAGGCCCGCGCGTACTTCGAAGCCATTGACGCGGCCGTGCGGCCCGGCCGTCACCAAGCCGATAGCGCCCAGACCCAAGAGCGAGACCAGCGCACTCCCGCGCAGCGGTGCCACGACGCGCTCAAACTCGGCCTGGAAGCCGCCATTGCGTCCGGCAAGCTCGGGGTGCACCGCGGTCATTCAGTCACCGTCATCGCCACCACCACGCTGGCCGACCTCAACCGGGCCGCACACGCCGTCGCCGACCCAACCGTCCCGCTGCCCGCGCCGGCCCACACGGGAGGTGGCTCGAGGCTGCCGATGCGGGATCTGATTCGCATGGCCGCCAAAGCAATCCACTACTTGGCCGTGTTCGACGAGCACACCGAACGGCCCTTGTATCTGGGGTGTTAAACGCATCGCCACCGCGGACCAACGGCTCATCTGTTACGCCCGCGACCACGGCTGCACCCGCCCGAAGTGCCTCGAATCCGGGTATCGCAGCGAGGCGCACCATTCGCCGGATTGGGCGGAAGGTGGCCGGACCGATGCCGACAAGCTATTTTTCGCTTGCGGTCGCGACCACGCGGCGGTGAGCCGGGGCGAATTGCGCACCGTCATCACCGGGGGCGGTCGGCTTGGCTGGACCGCCGCCAACGGTCCGCCGGAAATCAATCACGCGCACCACCCCGAAGAACTGCTGCGTGGCGACCCCGACCCTGGGCGGTAACACGCCGACGGTGAAACACTGGACCGGTGCCGCCGTGCCGTGACCTGGCCGCATTCAACGACCGAGCGCCCGAATATGACCGCGGCTGGCGTGGCCGGCTGCACCATGAGATTGCCGCTCGCACCGCCTGTCTCGCGGTGGCGACCGTCCCCTCTCCCGGCCGCGTGCTCGACGTGGGTTGCGGGACGGGTTACCTGCTGCGCAGCCTCGCCCATCGTTACCCGCACGCCGATCAGCTTTGCGGCATCGACGCCGCACCCCAAATGATCTCGACGGCAAGCGCTTCCGCCGGTGATGAGCGATTGACCTTCACTGTCGGCGTCGCCGAAGGACTCGGCTTCCTCGACGGCACTTTCGACCTCATCGTCAGCACGACGTCTTTCGATCACTGGAGCGACCAGCAAGCGGGCCTCGTCGAATGCGTCCGAGTCTTGCGTCCCGGCGGTCACTTGGTGCTCGTCGACCAGTTCTCGCGGTGGCTGTTGCCGACCGTGGCCACCACTCGACGGGGCAAGGCCCGCACCAGGACTCGCGCCACGGCCCTGCTGCTGCGCGCGGGATTACGTTCGCTGCAATGGCACAGGGTGTATGCCGTGATTATCAACGGCGTGAAGGCGGCCAAGCCGGCTTAACGCAGCGTGCACGGCCGCGGCGGTGGGATCGGCACGGATCGCCACCGCGCGCCCGTCATCCAGTCACACCGTGCACCACGATGGCGGTGGTCTGCTCCACCCATGTGTCATCGAGTTCTTCCTGCGGGCGCAGCAGCATCCGCAGCATCGTCGCGCCCCCGATCAATTCGATCAGGCGGTCCGGGTCCACATCGGGATGCGCCTCGCCCCGG
>DASSGQ010000130.1:0-8109 GCA_035693385.1 Mycobacterium sp. | reverse complement strand
GTGGGCCCGGCGATCACGGTTTGGCGCGGCGAGTTGTAGATGCCCAACGTCACCTGGGGGTACCCGGCGATCAACGTCTCGGTCGCGGCCGCGTCGAGCTCGAGCAGCGCCATGCCACCGTGTCCGGACAACGGCGCCATCAGCCGAGACCGGGTCGCGGTCACCCGCAGCCCCTCGGCGGGCGTGAGCGCACCCGCGACGACGGCGGCGGCCACCTCACCCATCGAGTGGCCGATCACCAGGTCGGGGTGCACCCCGTAGGAACGCCACAAGCCGGTCAGCGCCAGCTGCATGCCGATCAGGCCCAGCTGGATCTGCTCGATACCGACCAGTTCCTCGCCGTTGGCGACCACGTCGCGCAGTGAGAAGCCGGCCTGTTCGACGAACACCGGTTCGAGTTCGCCGAGCGCGGCGGCGAAAGCCGGCTCGTCGGCCAGCAATTGGCGGCCCATGCCGGCCCACTGGGAACCGCGGCCGGAGTAGACGAACACCATGCCCGGCCCCGGAGTGCTTTCTTGGGGGCAGACCACACCGGGGGCGCGCCGGCCGGCGGCCAGAGCCCGCAACCCGGCCACTGCGTGGACGCGCTCGCGCGCGACCACGGTGCCGAACTTGGCTTGCCGGGCGCGGTGATGGTTGACGGTGTGGGCCACATCGGCCAGCGGCACCTGGGCTCCAGGCCCCTCCATCCAATCGGCCAGCACGGCCGCCGTCGCCGCCACCCGTCGCGGCGTCTTACCCGAGACCACCAGCGTCGAGACTCCGGGATCCGAACCCGGCCGAGGTTGCGTGGCCACCTCCTGGCCCTGCTCGATCACCACGTGTGCGTTCGTCCCGCCGAATCCGAATGACGACACACCCGCCCGCCGCGGATGCCCCGTGTCCGGCCATTCAGTTTGGGTATCAACGACTTTCATCCGCAAGTCGGCAAAGGGAATGTGCGGGTTCGGGCTCTCGAAGCGCTGATTCGGCGGAATCTGACCGCGCTGCACCGCCATTACCGTCTTGATGAAGCCCGCAATCCCGGCCGCTGCCTCGGTGTGACCGAGGTTGGTTTTGACGGCGCCGATGAGCAGGGGAGCATCCTCGGCACGCCCGCGACCCAGCACCGTGCCCAGGGCGCGTGCCTCAATCGGATCGCCCAACAGGGTTCCGGTTCCGTGAGCTTCGACATAGTCGACCTCATGCGGCTGCATCCCGGAGTTGGCGTAGGCGGCGCGCAGCACCGCCATTTGGGCCGCCGGGTTGGGGGCCATCAGCCCGTTGGAACGGCCGTCCTGGTTGACCGCCGAACCGCAGATGACCGCAAGCACCCGATCACCGTCGCGTTGCGCGTCGGTCAACCGCTTGAGCACCACAACCCCGGCGCCTTCGCCCCGGACAAACCCGTCGGCGGCCGCATCGAACGCGCGGCAACGACCGGTCGGCGACAACGCACCGACTTGGTCGAAACCGCGAAATACGGCCGGAGACAACAACAAATTGACGCCGGCGGCGATCGCTAGGTGCGAGTCCTGGGTTCGGAGGCTCTGGCAGGCCAGGTGGATCGCCACCAACGACGATGAGCATGCGGTGTCGATCGCTACGGAGGGGCCGCGCAGGTCGAGGAAATACGAGAGGCGGTTGGCGATAATGCTCATCGCACCACCGGTGTTGCTCCAGCCGTCCACCTGCGGCAGGTCGGTGGACGCGATGGCGCCGTATTCGCTCAGGCATGAGCCGGCGAACACCCCCGTCTGCGAACGGCGCAGCGAGTTGGGCGGAATTCCCGCGTGCTCCAACGCTTCCCAGGCCACTTCCAGCAGCAGGCGCTGCTGCGGATCCATCTTGTCGGCTTCACTCGGGGAGATCTCGAAGAATTCCGCGTCAAAGGCGTCGATGTCGGGCAGGAATGAGCCCCAACGCGTGGTGCGGGCCAGCAGTGCCTTCACTTCCGGCGAGCCGTCGTCGAACAGCTCCCACCGTTCGTCGGGGACCCGCCCGATCGAAGAACGGCGGTCAATGAGGAACTGCCACAACGCCTCTGGCCCTCTTATGCCGCCGGGGAAGCGGCAGCCCATTCCGATGACGGCGATCGGCTCCTCGAGGAGGCTTCGAGCCGGGCGCTCGAGTGCGGCTTGCCATTCGGGCCCGGGCTGTGGCGCGGTGAGGTAGGCGGCCAGCGCGTTGATCGTCGGGTGCTCCCAAAAGTCAATGGGAGAGACGGTCCTGCCCAACACCTCGGTCAATTCGCCGGACAGCACCACCGCGTCGCGGGATGACACACCAAGGTCGGCCAGTGACAGATCGGGATCGACCTCGTCTGGGGTGCAGCCGATATTCGTGACCAGGTAGTCCACCAGCCAGTGACGCAAGTCGGCTTCGTTGTTGATGCCCGATGTCATGCAGAGACGTCCAGCCGCTTGAAGCCGTCGCTTCGATACCGTTCGACGCAGGCCGAACGCCGGATCTTGCCGCTCGTGGTGATCGGTATCGAACCGGGCGACACCAGAACAAGATCGGCGACGCGCAGGCTGTGCGATTTCGAGATCGCCGATGTGACTTCACGCTTCACCGAGCGAAGTTTGAGCATTGCCTCTTCGGCGGATGCTCCGCGCCTCTTCAGTTCGATGATCGCGACCAATTGCTCGGTGAGGTCGTCAGGCACCGATATCGCCGCGACCCGGCCTCCGGTGATTTCCCGGATCGTCGCCTCGATGTCGTCGGGATAGTGGTTGCGCCCGTCCACGATGACAAGGTCCTTGATGCGGCCCATGATGAACAGTTCGCCGTCGGACATGACTCCCACGTCTCCGGTCCGCAGCCACGGCCCCTTCGGGGTTCCCGGCGCGGGGTCGACCAACGCGGCGTTGAACGTACGCGCGGTCTGCTCCGGCTTGCGCCAATATCCCATGGCCACGTGATCGCCATGCACCCAGATTTCGCCGACGACTCCCGGCGGACTCTCAATCATGTTCTCCGGATTGACGATTCGCACGGACGATGGCTCAGGCGAGCCGTAGCTGACCAGCTCGGTCCCGATAGTCCCCTCGACTCCGCAGGTCCTGGCCTCGCCCGCGGTCAAGGCTTCGTAGTCGAAACGGACAGTCTTGGGGGCGGTGCCGGCTTCGGGGGCCGCCACGTAAAGGGTCGCTTCCGCGAGCCCGTAAGAGGGTCGTACCGCCGCGGGCCGCAAGTTGTACGGGGCGAAACGCTCGGTGAAACGCTTGACCGTGGCGACGTGGATTCGCTCACTGCCGCTGACGATCCCAACCACCTTGCCCAGGTCGAGCCCGGCCATGTCGTCGTCCGATGTCCTGCGCACGGTCAATTCGAAGGCGAAATTCGGTGCCGCGGAAAAGCACTCGCCGCTGGTCGCAAGCAGCTGCATCCAGCAGGCCGGGCGACGCAGAAACGCCATCGGGCTCAGCAACACGGCGCTGCGGCCGGCCACCATCGGGGCGCAGATGCCGAGAATCAACCCCATGTCGTGGAACAGGGGCAGCCAAGACACCACAGACCCGGTCGGAACCTTTGCGGGATCGCCGAAATAGCCGTACAAGCTCTGTGTGACGTTGGCGATGACGTTCTTGTGCGACACGACGACGCCGGCCGGTGCGCGCGTCGACCCCGACGTGTATTGGAGATAGGCTGCGCCGGAGAAAAATTCGGCCGTGCGCGACATTTCGTGCGGTGAATCCAGGTCGAGCAGGTCGATTTCGATGACGAGCGGCGCGGGTCGTCCGTCCTGTCCCGTGGCGTATTTGGCCACGTCGGTGACCACAGCGGAAGTCGTGAGAATGGCCACCGGCTGGGAATCACGCAACACCGAGGAAACCCGGTCGTCGTGAATGCCATATTGGGGTGTTGAGAGCGGCACCGCGACGAATCCCGCCTGCAGGGCACCGAGGAAGGCGACGACGTATTCCAGCCCCTGCGGCGCCAAGATCGCCACTCGGTCTCCGGGCGAGCCCCACAGGGCAAGCTCCTCAGCAAGCGTGCGGGCACGGCGGTAAACCTGCGACCATGTGAGACTCTCAGCAAACCCACCGGGGTCTTGTCCGTAGTCGACGTAGGTGAAAGCCGGGGCGTCCGGTTGCTGTTCGGCGCGTGCCTGCAGCAACGCAGGGATGGACGAGGGTAACAACGGCACTTAATACCTTCCCGTTTCGCCCCCCGGCGTTCATTATGGACACGCGCCGTGTGAGGCACCTGTCGAGCAGCATTGCGGCGGCCTATAGGCCCCCCGGGCCTGTGCCTGTGTGAGCTGTCGAAGTCCTCGCACGGTGCGGTAGCGCACGGCGCCTCGTGGTGGCAGCGCCGTACCTATAAGGGCCGGGATACTGGGAGGTCGATTTTTTCTTTTCCCCGCATTCAGCCCCTTGGAAGCACGGTAAGCGTGTTTTGCCGCTTAAGCGACGAGATTTAAGAAATCCACAGCTTGGCCCTAAGTTCGCGGAGCGTGATCGCATCTTATTCCATACTTTTCCGCTGAAATCAGCGTCGTCGCGGCTGATGTGTGGGGTGAGGCAGCAGCGTTTGGGAACAGATGTGAGATGCGACACAGATCGTCCGTTTTGGCACTGGCGCACCGTTTCGGCTGCGGCCTCCCCGTCGGGCCGCGGTGCTGCCGGTGCCTGCGGCGGGCCCGGTTGGCGCCGGGTCCGAGACTTTCCGATACTGGGCCGGCTGCGGGACGCTCGTGCCGAAGTTCCCCGTTCACCCGCCGTGGGTCGTGGCTTCCGGCAAACTTCTGGCAGTCACCGTGCGAGTCCGGCCAGGAGACCTCGTGAGCGTCGGTTGAGCTAACTTCTCGGGCAGGGACGAAGCGCGTTTTCCTCGATCTCTTTGACCAATTCCGGCAAATGTCGATTGAAGTAGAAATGGTCTCCGGCGAACATCCGCACCGAAAAATCCGCCGAGGTGCGATCGCGCCAGGGCTCCATATTCTCGCGGGCGACCATGATGTCGTTGTCCCCGAGAAACCCGTAGATCGGGCACGATACGGTCAACTCGGCCGGACGGGTGTACTCGGCAATGGCGCGGACGCTTTGCAATGTCGGCAAAACGGTGGCGGCGAATTCATCAGTGGCCAGCAGCTCGGGATTCGTATTGGTCGCCGCGGCGACCAGATTCAAGATGTCGCGATCAGATCCCTGTAATTCCTTGTACCGGATATGGCCGGGGGCAGCGCACGACGAGACAAAAAGCGCCGAGATCGGGTGCCCGGCTGATTGGAACCTCAGGGCCACTTCGAAAGCCAGCAGTCCGCCCATGCTGTGACCGAAGAAGGCCACGTGACCGTCGGTCCCGGCGGAGGGCGCCATCATGGTGAATATTTCTTCGGCCAGGGCGGGGATGCTGGTGAGCTGAGTCATGGCTTGCCGATCGCGTCGTCCCGGATACTGCACGGCAATGGTTTTGACGCCGCCGGAGAACGCCTTGGCGAGGGGAACATAAAAGGTCGCGGAGCCACCGGCGTGCGGGAAAATATAGAGGGTCGGCACCGCCGGTCTCGCGTCGTCTTTGCTTGGTTGGGTGGGCCCGCTCACGCCAGCCAGCCTATCTCGGAGGTCACGGGTCGCCCGCCCCGTCGCGGGCGTTGCCGTGACCTGCGCTCGAGGAACCTGAGCGGCGTAGGCTTCGGCTGCGTATTGCCGGGTAGGGAAGATGGGCTTCGGGAATGCGCGGGTGCCTGGGTTGCGTGACCGGGTGAGCTCGGGGTGAGCTGTGCCGGGCAAATGCCCGACACACCGGCCGTGCCACCACTGTCACAGACGTAACACCAGGCACACTGGTAACAACAGGATTTTTGCGAAGACGCCAGGAGGCGATGGCCGTGTACCGAGTTTTTGAGGCGCTGGACGAATTGGGTGCCATTGTCGAGGAGGCCCGTGGCGTGCCGATGACGTCCGGCTGTGTCGTCCCGCGCGGTGACGTGCTGGAGCTGATCGACGACATCAAGGATGCGATCCCCGGCGAGCTGGACGACGCCCAGGATGTGCTGGACGCGCGTGATTCGATGCTGCATGACGCCAAGACACACGCCGAATCCATGGTTTCCACGGCGACCACGGAGTCGGAGTCGATGCTCAACCACGCCCGCGCGGAAGCCGACCGGCTCCTTTCCGACGCGAAAGCGCAGGCCGACCGGATGGTGAGCGAGGCCCGCCAACACAGCGAGCGGATGGTCGGCGAGGCCCGCGAGGAGTCGATCCGCATCGCCACAGCGTCGAAACGCGAGTACGAGGCCAGCGTCGGACGCGCCCAGGCCGAATGCGACCGACTAATGGAAAACGGCAACATCTCCTACGAGAAGGCCGTGCAAGAGGGCATCAAGGAACAACAGCGGCTGGTGTCGCAAAACGAGGTGGTGCAGGCCGCCAACGCCGAATCGACGCGCCTCATCGATACGGCGCACGCCGAGTCCGACCGGCTTCGGGGTGAGTGCGACATCTACGTCGACAACAAGCTCGCCGAATTCGAGGAGTTCCTCAACGGCACCCTGCGGTCGGTGGGGCGCGGTCGCCACCAACTCAGGACGGCCGCCGGTACCCACGACTACGCGACGCGCTAGCTGTATCGGCGCCCGTCAACTCCGCGGTCAGGCGCTGGCGCGACGCGGCTCGCGCCGTAGGATTTCATCTATGACGCGGCAGCACAGCACATCATGGCCCCGCGGCGCAGCGCCACGGCCGGCCGAGGCGATGACGATCGACATCACCCGCCTCGGGCGACGTCCGGGCGCGATGGTCACCCTGCGTGACACTGTGCCCAGCCCATCGCGCATCGGACTGGACATGATCGCGATCCAGCGGGGCGCTCCGTTGGAACTGGACTTGCGGGTCGAGTCGGTGTCGGAAGGCGTATTGGTCACGGGAACGGTGGCTGGGCCCACCGTCGGCGAGTGTGTCCGTTGCCTGACCGCCGTCAACGGCCGCGTTCAGGTTGGGTTGACCGAACTGTTCGCATACCCGGGCAGCACCACCGAGGTGACCACCGAGGAAGACGAGGTCGGTCACATCGTGGACGACAAAATCGACCTCGAGCAATCCGTCATCGACGCCGTCGGGCTGGAGCTGCCGTTCTCGCCGGTGTGCAGCCCGGATTGTCCGGGATTGTGTCCCGAATGCGGCGTTGCGCTCGGCAGCGAGCCCGGCCATGACCACGACCGCGTTGACCCGCGGTGGGCCAAGCTGACCCAGATGTTGGCACCCGAACCGCCCGATCCGGATACCTCACGGGGCGAACGGTGACCTCGCGGCAAACCCTGCTTGAAGCGCTCGGTGTCGACCTGCCCGAAGAGCTGCTGTCGCTGGCGTTGACACACCGCAGCTATGCCTACGAGCACGGCGGGCTACCGACCAACGAACGTCTGGAGTTTCTCGGCGATGCCGTCCTGGGCCTGACCATTACCGACGAGCTGTACCACCGTCATCCCGACCGTTCGGAGGGCGATCTGGCCAAGCTGCGGGCCAGCGTGGTCAACACTCAGGCGCTGGCCGACGTCGCGCGCAACCTGTCCGACGGGGGTCTTGGCGTCCACTTGCTGCTGGGCCGGGGCGAGGCGAACACCGGCGGAGGCGACAAGTCCAGCATTCTGGCCGACGGCATGGAATCGCTGCTCGGCGCGATTTACCTGCAGCACGGAATCGAGACAGCGCGCGCGGTGATCCTGCGGTTGTTCGGCCCGCTGCTCGACGCCGCGCCCACGCTGGGTGCCGGGCTGGACTGGAAGACCAGCCTGCAGGAGCTGACGGCTTCGCGCACGATGGGCTCGCCGTCCTACATGGTCACCTCCACCGGTCCGGACCACGACAAGGAATTCACCGCCGTGGTCGTGGTGATGGACACCGAATACGGGTCTGGCGTGGGCCGCTCTAAGAAAGAAGCCGAGCAGAAAGCCGCCGCCGCCGCGTGGAAGGCGCTGGAAGCGCTCGACACCGCGGGGAAGACGTCCGTCTAGATCGACCGGCTACGCCCGGCTTCGCCGCGCTTGCGATCATCGGTGGTCGATGGTGATGACCCGTCCCCCGCAAGCGGGCGGTACCCCCAACGCCCGGCTCAGCCGCGCTTGCGATCATCACTGGTCGGTGGTGATGACCCGCCGCGTCCGGCTTCGCCGCGCTT
>DASSGQ010000129.1:0-7862 GCA_035693385.1 Mycobacterium sp. | reverse complement strand
GTGGCATTCGGTAGACGCTCGGACAAAGACGACAGCGAAGGCACCTCCAGCGAGCAGGAACCGCAGGATGAGCTCGAGGCGCCTGTCGCCGACGAGGGCGACTTCGACGACGTCGACGAGGTCGAGGGCCCGTTCGACATCGACGACTTCGATGACCCGGCGGTCGCCCAGCTGGCCAGGCTCGACCTGGGCTCGGTGCTGATCCCCATGCCGGAGGCCGGCCAGCTGCAGGTCGAGCTGACCGAGACCGGTGTGCCGAGCGCGGTGTGGGTTGTCACACCCAACGGTCGTTTCACCATCGCCGCCTACGCAGCACCCAAGACGGGCGGCCTCTGGCGTGAAGTAGCAGGCGAGCTCGCCGAGTCGCTGCGCAAGGACTCGGCCAAGGTCAGCATCAAGGACGGCCCGTGGGGTCGAGAGGTGGTCGGCACCGCCTCCGGCGTGGTGCGCTTCATCGGGATCGATGGGTACCGCTGGATGATCCGGTGTGTCATCAACGGCTCGCACGAGACCATCGAGGCGTTGGACCAGGAGGCGCGTGCCGCGTTGGCGGACACCGTGGTTCGCCGCGGTGACACACCGCTCCCGGTACGTACGCCGTTGGCCGTGCAACTGCCCGAGCCGATGGCGGAGCAGCTGCGGGCAGCCGCGGCCGCGCAGCAGGCCTCGCAGGACGCTGGGGCCGAGCAGCCGCCCACCGAGCCGGCCGCACGCCGCAGCGTCGAGGGATCGGCCATGCAGCAGCTGCGCACCACGACCGGCGGCTGAGGCGGCACCCAGTTGGGCGCGCCCTAAAGGTCGGCGAGTGCGGCCAGGCAGGCCACGCCCAGCGCGGTGGGGTCCGTGCCCAGCTGATCCAAAGTCACCGTCCGCAATGCTGCGCGCGGCGTCGCGGCGACCCAGTCGACGGCTACCTGCAGCGGATGGATGGGATCGTCGACCGCCGCGGCGACCGCCAGCGGTGCCGCCAGCCGGCTGAGGTCGGCAAGGCTGGGCGCGACGTAAGCCGCCGCTTCCTGCATGGCGTCGGGCAACTGCGGCCACTGAGCGCGCCACGAGCGCGCCAGCTCGTCGCCCAGCCACGGTGGGCTGGATGCCCGCATCTGTGCCGTCGTCGCCGCCAAACCGTCGGCGCGCAGCTGGGACGCCGAATACCGTGCCGCGAGAGCAGCCGGTGCCGATCCCGGGGCTCCGGCCCAGGCCGGCAGCGCGGCCAGGACCGCGATCGCCTGGCCCGGATGCGCCAGTGCCCACGCGGCGGCCACCGCGGCACCGATCGAGACACCGCCTACGCCGATCGGACCTCCTCGTGCGGCTTCGTCCAGGGCGGACAGATAGCCGTCGATCAACCGGTCCGGCCGGGGCGCCGGGGCGATCAGCAGCGCGCCGACCTCACGCAGGGGGTCGAAAAACGTCCGGCGCACGTACTCGTCGTCGGAGCCTGTCCCGGGCAATAACACCGTCGTGACACCGCGTAGATCGACAGCCACACGTCGATATTGCCCGGCCGGCATGCACGCTCCAACTTCGCGTTTCGTTCGGTTGGCGCCGGGGAACCAACAGGTCTACGGTGTCCGTTGGCATAGTGCACCCGCCGAGGATTATCAGCATTGTCAGGAGTGGCCATGGGGGCCCAAGGTTATCTGCGCCGGCTCACCCGTCGGTTGACGGAGGATCCGGAACAACGCGACTCCGCGGAGTTGTCCGACGAGATCGCCAGCACAGGCGCACAGCGTGCCATCGATTGCGAGCGTGGCCAGGAAGTCACAATGGTCGGCACCTTGCGAAGCGTGGAATGTAACGGCAAGGGCTGCGCGGGCGGCGTCCGGGCCGAACTGTTCGACGGCAGCGACACCGTGACGTTGGTGTGGCTGGGCCAACGCCGCATCCCCGGCATCGACTCGGGCCGCAAGCTGCGCGTGCGCGGTCGGCTGGGCAAGCTGGAGAACGGGACGAAGGCCATCTACAACCCGCACTACGAAATTCAACGGTGACCGCAGCTGGCGTACTAACGGCTGGCCCACGACCAATCCGGCTTTCGGGTCCATCGTCGTCTTTCGATCCATCGTCGTCTTTTCGATCCATCGGAGTCTTTCGGATCCATGGAGTGCCGTGACCACTAACCGCATGAGCCCCGAGCGTCTGCTGGAACAGGTAGGCGGTGTCAGCGGCATCATCTACTCGTCGCTGCCAGTGGTGGTCTTCGTGGTGGTTTCCAGCGTTTCCGGGTTGCTGCCCGCCGTCGGGGCCGCGGTGGGCGTGGCCGCCCTGGTCCTGCTGTGGCGGCTGATCCGGCGGGGATCCGTGCAGCCGGCGTTGTCCGGTTTCATGGGGGTCGGCATCTGCGCGCTGATCGCCTACCTGCTGGGGCAGTCCAAGGGCTACTTCCTGCTCGGCATCTGGATGTCGTTGTTGTGGGCGGTGATTTTCGCGGCTTCGGTGCTGATCCGCCGCCCCGTCGTCGGCTACGCCTGGAGCTGGGCCAGCGGGCGTGACGGTGCCTGGCGCGCCGTGCCCAGGGCCGTCCGAGCGTTCGACATCGCGACGCTGTGCTGGGTGCTGGTTTTCGGCGCGCGATTCGTGGTCCAGCGGCTCCTCTACGACGCCGACCAGACCGGCTGGCTCGGCGTGGCGCGCATCGGGATGGGGTGGCCGCTGACCCTGCTGGCCGCTCTGGCGACGTACGCGGCCATCAAGGCCGCCCAGCGCGCGGTGTCAACCGCCGCCGACGGCGCTGCCGACGCTGGCGGGATCGACGCCGACCTGGGTCGCCGTTAGTCGGCGAGCGGCGGGCCTTCCGGCAGCAGCAGCTTGCGCAGGTCCTCCTCGACCTCAGCGGCCGCGACGAAGAGCAGCTCGTCGCCGCCTTCCAGCGGTTCGTCGGCCTCCGGCACGATGACTCGCGGGCCGCGCAGGATCGTTACCAGTGCGGCATCCCGCGGCAGCTGCAGCCTGCGCACGGGCCGGCCGCCCCACGGCGTGTCGTCGGGCAGGGTGATCTCGACCAGGTTGGCCTGGCCACGCCGGAACTCCATGAGCCGCACGAGATCGCCGACGGTGAATGCCTCCTCGATGAGCGAGGCCAGCATGCGCGGCGTGGACACGGCCACGTCCACGCCCCAGGCGTCGGTGAACAGCCATTCATTGCGGGGGTCGTTGACCCGGGCCACCACCCGGGGTATCGCGAACTCGGTTTTGGCCAGCAGACTGAGCACCACGTTGGCCTTGTCATCGCCCGTCGCGGCGACCACGACGTCGAAATCCTCGAGGTGCACCGACTGCAGCAGACTCAGTTCGCAGGCATCGCCCAGACGCCAGTGCGCGGCCGGGATGGAGTCGACGTCGACGTGGTCGGGGTTGCGCTCGATCAGGGTCACGTCGTGCCCGTTCTCGAGGAGCTCGCGAGTGACCGAGCGACCGACCGCGCCGGCCCCGGCTATAGCTACCTTCATGTGCGCCGCTCCTCAACCCCGCCTCGAAAATTACGCGAGCCGGCGTCTTCGTCGTCGTCGCGCTTCATGTGCGCCGCTCCTCAACCCCGCCTCGAAAATTACGCAAGCCGGCGTCTTCGTCGTTGCGTTTCATTTGCGTGGTCCCGTCTCGAGATCGTCGCTGGGCGGCAGGGCGGCGATGGCTACCGCCTCGGCGGCGCGGCCGGAAATCGCGGCGATGTAGACCTGATCGCCGGCCTGGATGACAGTCTTCGGTTCGGGCAAGATACCGGTCCCGAACCGGATCATAAACGCCACGCGGGCACCGGTTGCCTGCTCCAGATCGGTGGCCCGGTGGCCTACCCAGTCTTCGTGCAGATCGACCTCGGCCACGGCGACGGTACCGGTCGGATCGCGCCACTTGGCGGTCTCGCTCTCCCGGGTCAGCACGTTGAGCAGGCGATCGGTGGTCCAGGGCACCGTGGCAATCGTCGGAATGCCGAGGCGTTCGTAGACCTCGGCGCGCTTGGCGTCGTAAATCCGGGCGACGACGCGCCGCACTCCAAAGGTCTCCCGGGCCAGCCGCGCCGAAATGATGTTGGAGTTGTCACCGGATGACACCGCGGCGAACGCGTCGGCTTCCTCGATTCCGGCCCGCAGTAGTACGTCTCGGTCGAATCCCTGACCCAGCACCCGCTCGCCGGAGAACTCCGGGCTGAGCCGATTGAAGGCGGTGCTGTCGCGGTCGATCACCGCCACGTCATGGCCGATGCGGGACAGGCCACCGGACAACGACGAGCCGACCCGGCCGCAACCCATCACAACCACCCGCACCTGAGGTCCTCTCCGCTGGGTCCTGCTTCTGTCTACTATTCGGCACCCTCGGTTGGCGTGCCGATTTCAGTCCGTGCAGAACATTCTCGCGTACGAAACGCTACCAAGCCCGGCTACGCTTACCCTTGGCTCTCGTGTCCAAACTTTCAACCGCAGCGCGCAGATTGCTGATCGGTCAGCCGTTTCGCAGCGATCGGTTGAGTCACACCCTGCTACCCAAGCGGATCGCCTTGCCGGTGTTCGCCTCCGATGCGCTGTCCTCGGTGGCCTACGCGCCCGAGGAGATCTTCCTCATGCTGTCGGTGGGGGGTCTGTCCGCCTACGCGCTGTCGCCGTGGATCGGGTTGGCGGTGGCCGCGGTGATGTTGGTGGTGGTGGCCAGCTACCGACAGAACGTGCACGCCTACCCTTCGGGGGGCGGCGACTACGAGGTGGTCACCACGAATCTGGGCGGCACCGCCGGCCTCGTCGTCGCGAGTGCCCTGATGGTGGATTACGTTCTCACGGTCGCCGTTTCGACGGCCTCGGCGATGTCCAACATCGGGTCGGCGATCCCTGTCGTTGCCCAAAACAAGGTGTGGTTCTGCGTGGCTGCCATTCTGCTGGTGATGGCCATGAACCTGCGCGGGGTGCGCGAATCCGGGTTGGCCTTCGCGATCCCCACCTACGCCTTCATCGTCGGCGTGGCGTGCATGATCGTTTGGGGGTTCATCCGGATCTTTGTGCTGGACAACCCATTACGAGCCGAATCCGCCGGTTTCCAGATGCACTCCGAGCACGGCCAGATAGTCGGATTCGCGCTGGCGTTCCTGGTAGCGCGATCGTTCTCGTCCGGGTGCGCGGCGCTGACCGGTGTGGAGGCGATCAGTAACGGGGTGCCGGCGTTTGAGAGACCCAAGTCGCGCAACGCAGCGACGACCCTGCTGATGCTCGGCGGTATCGCGGTGACGCTGCTGATGGGCATCATCGTGCTGTCCAAGGCGATCGGCGTTCAAATGGTCGAAGACCCGGCGACCCAACTGATTGGCGCGCCTCCGAAGTACTACCAGAAGACACTGGTGACGCAGCTGGCGGAGACGGTGTTCGGCAGCTTCCACATCGGGTTCCTGCTGATCACCGCCGTGACCGCGCTCATCCTGGTGCTGGCGGCCAACACCGCGTTCAACGGGTTCCCGGTTCTCGGCTCGATCCTGGCCCAGCACAGTTACCTGCCCCGGCAGCTGCACACCCGCGGGGACCGGCTGGCGTTCTCGAACGGAATCCTGTTCCTGTCGGCGGCCGCGCTGGCGGCGATCATCGCTTTCCGGGCCGAACTGTCCGCGCTGATCCAGCTCTACATCGTCGGCGTGTTCATTTCCTTCACGCTGAGTCAGATCGGCATGGTCCGGCACTGGACTCGGCTGCTGCGCTCCGAGACCGATCCGCGGGTGCGGCGCAAGATGATGCGATCGCGGATCGTCAACACGGTCGGGTTGCTTTCCACCGGCGCGGTTCTTGTCGTCGTGCTGGTCACCAAGTTCCTTGCGGGGGCGTGGATCGCGCTGTTCGCGATGAGTGCGCTGTTCATCATCATGAAGCTGATCCACAAGCACTACAACACCGTCAACCGGGAATTGGCGGAACAAGAGGCCGCTCAACACGACGTGGTGTTGCCCAGCCGCAATCACGCCCTGGTGCTGGTGTCGAAACTGCATCTGCCGACCCTGCGTGCGCTGGCCTACGCCCGCGCGACCCGCCCCGATGCACTTGAGGCCCTCACGGTCAGCGTCGACGACGCGGAAACCCGCGATCTGGTGCGCAAATGGCAGGACAGCGACATCAGCGTGCCGTTGAAGGTCATCGCGTCGCCCTACCGTGAAATCACCCGTCCGGTACTCGATTACGTCAAACGGGTCAGCAAGGAGTCGCCGCGCACCGTGGTGACGGTGTTCATCCCCGAGTACGTGGTGGGCCACTGGTGGGAGCAGGTACTGCACAACCAAAGCGCCTTGCGGCTCAAGGGCCGGTTGCTGTTCATGCCCAACGTGATGGTGACGTCCGTTCCCTGGCAATTGAGTTCGTCCGAGCGACTCAAGGCGTTCCAGCCCCACGCCGCGCCCGGCGACGCCCGTCGCGGAATCTTCGATTGAGCGCCGAGCCCACGCCCGTACCGGGTGAGACGAGGCCGGAGGCGCCGACGCCGTCGGCCGGTGCGGAGCTGACGGTGGTGACCGGCGCCCCCGCCAACGGCGGTAGTTGCGTGGCGCACCATGAAGGCCGCGTCGTGTTCGTCCGTTACGCACTGCCCGGCGAGCGAGTGCGGGTGCGCGTCACCGCGGACCGAGGCTCCTACTGGCATGCAGAGGTTGTCGAGGTGATCGAGCCGTCGGCCGATCGGGTCGAATCGGTGTGCCCCATCGCCGGCGTGGACGGAGCCGGGTGCTGCGATCTGGCGTTCGCGGCGCCGGCGGCGGCCCGGGTGCTCAAGGCGCAAGTCGTGGCAAATCAGCTGCAACGGCTGGGCGGCTACGAATGGAGGGTCCCGGACACGGGGGCCGAACCCCTGTCGGAGTCCTGCTTCACGGGTTGGCGCACCCGGGTTCGTCTGGACGTGGGCGCGGACTGCCGCCCCGGCTTTCACCGCTACCACAGCGACGAGCTGGTGACCGATCTGCGCTGCGCGCAACTGCCGGCCGGCATGCTGGACGGCCTCGCCGAGGCCTGTGCCGAGGCCGGCATATCGCCGGGCGCCGAGTTGCACGTGGCCGTCGACGACGACGGCACGCGCCACGTGGTGCGCACTCTGCGGCAGGGCAAGAGGACTGCGACCAAGGTGGTGGAAGGCGGCTACGAGGCGGTACAGCGGGTGGGGGCCCGCAGCTGGCTGGTTCCGGTCACAGCGTTCTGGCAGGCGCACCGCGACGCGGTGCGCGTCTACAGCGACCTGGTCGCCGAGTGGGCGCAGCCCGGCGCCGGTATGACCGTGTGGGATCTGTACGGCGGGACGGGCGTTTTCGCGGCCGTGCTCGCCGACGCGGTGGGGGAGTCGGGGCGGGTGTTGACGGTCGACACTTCACGCGGGGCAACGCGGGCCGCACGGACCGCACTGGTCGATCTGCCGCAGATAGACGTCATCACCGATTCGGTCCGCCGCGCGCTGACGGCGCAACGCGCCGGTGCCGATGTCGCCGTGCTGGATCCGCCGCGGGCGGGTGCCGGGCGCGAGGTGATCGATCTACTGGCCGCCGCCGGGGTGTCGCGCGTCGTTCACATCGGTTGCGAGGCAGCATCTTTCGCGCGCGATATCGGCCTATATCAAGGTCATGGTTACGTCGTCGAGAAGATCAAGGTGTTCGATGCGTTCCCGTTGACCCATCACACCGAATGCGTTGCGCTGCTGACCCGTTAGGGCAGGGCAATTGTCCTCCAAGCTCAACGCCGGGAGTGCGTCAGACCAACACGTGGTTCACCATTTCCGGGCAGTTCCGGGCTGCCTGGTGGCACCGAGGTCGTGACGACGGCGGTGACGCGGGTGCCGCGTCCGGGGGCGGTGTCGATGACGAGGTCGCCGCCGATGGCTGATAGGCGGTCGGTCATATTGGTTAGCCCGGTGCCGAT
>DASSGQ010000128.1:0-12158 GCA_035693385.1 Mycobacterium sp. | reverse complement strand
TTATCAACGGCGTGAAGGCGGCCAAGCCGGCTTAACGCAGCGTGCACGGCCGCGGCGGTGGGATCGGCACGGATCGCCACCGCGCGCCCGTCATCCCGTCACCCCGTGCACCACGATGGCGGTGGTCTGCTCCACCCATGTGTCATCGAGTTCTTCCTCCGGGCGCAGCAGCATCCGCAGCATCGTCGCACCCCCGATCAATTCGATCAGGCGGTCCGGGTCCACATCGGGATGCGCCTCGCCCCGGTCGACAGCCTCGCGCAGCCGGACCCGCACCGCGGTGAACAGGTCGGTGAAACGCGACATCACTCGCTCGTTGAGGGCGGGATCGGCCGTCATGTCGGCGACCAGACCGGGCAACGCGGCGCGCACCACCGGGGTGGTGAACACGTCGCGGGTGGCCTCGACCATCATGCGGATGTCGGCGGCGATGTCGCCGGCCGGCGCCTCCAGAGCGGTCGGGGCCACCGGGAAGGCGGCCTCGTGCACCAGTTCGGCCTTGCTCGACCACCGGCGGTACAGCGCTGACTTCGTGGTGCCGGCGCGCTCGGCAACCGCGGCCAGGCTGAGGTTCGAATACCCGATTTGCACAAGCAGTTCCGCGGTCGCCGCCAGGATTGCCGAATCGATACGCCGATCCCGGGGACGGCCGGCGCCGGGGGCCTTGTCAAGGGTGGACGGGTCTGCTTTCATAACGCTACCTACCGTATCGTAATTGCCGCGAAGAAGTCTCAACGAATGGAGGCACCCGTGGCCACCGAACCCGCGATCCACGACGTGGAACACCTGCAGCGCTCCAGCCGCGACGTCACAACCTTGCCTGCCGTGATGTCGCACTGGCTGTCAACCGTCCTTCCCGGCGGGGCGCTACCCGAGGTGACCGTGGAAAGCGGCGTGGACTCGACGGGCATGTCGTCGGAAACCATAATCCTGACCGCCCGCCGGCAGCAGGACGGGCAGTCGATCGAGGAAAAGCTGGTGGCCCGGGTGGCCCCCACCGCCGAGGACGTGCGGGTCTTCCCCACCTATCGCTTAGACCACCAATTCGAGGTGATCCGGCTGGTCGGCGAACTCACCGACGTCCCGGTCCCGCGCGTTCGGTGGCTCGAGAACACCGGCGACGTGCTGGGCACACCCTTCTTTCTGATGGACTACGTCGACGGCGTGGTACCGCCCGACGTCATGCCCTACACCTTCGGCGGCAACTGGTTCGCCGACGCTCCCGCCGAACGTCAGCGCGAACTGCAGGACGCCACGGTGGGGGTGCTGGCATCGCTGCATTCGATTCCCAACGCGGAGAAGACGTTCGCCTTCCTGTCCGAAGGACGGCGAGGCGACACGGCGTTGCGCGGGCACTTCAACTGGGTCCGTTCCTGGTACGACTTCGCGGTGCCCGACATCGGCCGATCACCGCTGCTGGAGCGGACTTTCGCATGGCTGGAAGCCAACTGGCCGCAAGAGGTGGCCGCCCACGAGCCCGTGTTGTTGTGGGGCGACGCACGGGTGGGCAACGTGTTGTACCGAGATTTTCGGCCGGTGGCGGTGCTGGACTGGGAAATGGTGACGCTGGGCCCACGCGAACTGGACGTCGCGTGGATGATCTACGCGCACATGGTTTTTCAAGAGCTCGCCGGCCTGGCGACACTGCCGGGGCTGCCCGAGGTGATGAGAGAGGACGACGTCCGGGCCACCTACCGGCGGCTCACCGGTGTCGAAGTGGGCGACCTGAACTGGTTTTACGTCTACTCGGGCGTGATGTGGGCCTGCGTGTTCATGCGCACCGGCGCGCGGCGGGTGCACTTCGGGGAGGTCGAGAAGCCCGACGATGTCGAGTCGTTGTTCTACCACGCCGGACTGATGAAACGTCTCATCGGAGAGGAGCGCTAATGCCGCAACTACTTGGCCCGCTCGACGAGTTCCCGGTACACCAGCTCCCCCAGCCGATCGCGTGGCCGGGTCCATCGGACCGCAACTTCTACGACCGCTCCTACTTCAACGCCCACGACCGCACCGGCAACATCTTTTTCATCAGCGGCATCGGCTACTACCCCAACCTAGGGGTGAAGGACGCGTTCGTGCTGATCCGGCGCGCGGACACCCAGACCGCGCTGCACCTTTCGGACGCCATCGACTCCGACCGGCTCAACCAGCACGTCAACGGCTACCGGGTCGAGGTGATCCAACCGCTGCGCAAATTGCGGCTGGTCCTCGACGAAACCGAGGGCATCGCAGCCGATCTCACCTGGGAGGGCCTCTTCGACGTCGTCCAGGAGCAGCCGCACCTAATGCGCTCGGGTAACCGAGTGACGCTGGACGCGCAGAGATTCGCCCAGCTCGGCACCTGGAGCGGCCGCATCGCCGTCGACGACGCCGAGATCGCGGTCGACCCCGGAACCTGGCTCGGCAGCCGCGACCGCTCGTGGGGCATCAGGCCGATCGGCGAGCCCGAGCCGGCCGGCCGGCCCGCCGACCCGCCGTTCGAGGGCATGTGGTGGCTCTACGTGCCGATGGCGTTCGACGACTTCGCCGTCGTGCTGATCATCCAGGAGGAGCCCAACGGGTTCCGCTCGCTCAACGACTGCACCCGGGTCTGGCGCCACGGCCGTGTCGAGCAGCTGGGCTGGCCGCGGCTCAAGATCCATTACCGATCCGGCACCCGCATCCCGACCGGCGCCACGATCGAGGCGACCACCACCGACGGCACCCCGGTGCACTTCGACGTGGAGTCCAAGCTGCCGGTCCCCATCCACGTCGGGGGCGGCTACGGCGGCGACTCGGACTGGCTGCACGGCATGTGGAAGGGCGAGAAGTTCGTCCAACGACTCACCTACGACATGAACGATCCGGCGATCATTGCGCGGTCCGGCTTCGGCGTGATCGATCACGTGGGCCGCGCCGTGTGCCGCGACGGTGACGGGGTTCCGGTCGAGGGCTGGGGTCTCTTCGAGCACGGCGCGCTGGGCCGCCACGACCCGTCCGGCTTCACCGACTGGCTAACCGTTGCGCCCTGACGCGGTCGATGACGTCCAAAGTTGATATCGCATGCGCCAGCACCTGCGCGACCGTCGCAATGCGGTTGACTACAGGACGTGACAACGCCGCCGCGGACCGCCGACGTTGTGGTGATCGGTGCCGGCTTTGCCGGGCTGGCCGCGGCGCGTGAGCTCACGCGACGAGGACATGAGGCGCTGGTCCTCGAGGGCCGGGACCGGGTAGGCGGGCGCTCGTTCACCGGCAGTGTCGCGGGGTTGCCCGCCGATCTTGGCGGCACTTTCGTCGGCCCAACCCAGGACGCGGTTCTCGCGCTGGCGGCCGAGCTCCAGGTTCCGACGACGCCGACCTACCACGACGGCAAGAACCTGATCCACTGGCGCGGCTGGGCGCGCACCTACCACGGCACCATTCCCAAGCTCTCACTGACCGGACTGCTCGACATCGGCCGGTTGCGTTGGCGATTCGACAGAATCGCCCGCAGTATCCCGCTGGCAACACCCTGGGATGCGCGCCGCGCCCGCGAATTGGACGGCATGTCGCTCGGCGACTGGTTGCGCTCGGTGCATGCCTCCGACTCCTCGCGCGACCTGCTGGCCATCATGGCCCGGGTGACCTGGGGCTGTGAGCCCGACGACGTGTCGATGCTGCACGCCTCCCGCTACGCACACGCCGCAGGCGGCCTGGACCGGCTGCTGGACGTCGAGGACGGCGCCCAGCAGGACCGTTTTCCGGGCGGCACTCAGCAGATCGCCGAGGCGGCCGCCGCCGAACTGGGTGCCCGTGTGGTGCTGAACGCGCCGGTGCGCCGCATCGACCACCACGGTGCCGGCGTGACGGTCACCAGCGACGTCGGCCAGGCCGGGGCCAGGTTCGTCATCGTAGCGATCCCGCCGGCCCATCGTGCGTCGATCGATTTCGCTCCCCGGCTGCCCGACGAGTACGTCGAACTCGCCCAACATTGGCCGCAGGGCCGGCTCAGCAAGGCCTACGCGGCCTACGAGACGCCGTTCTGGCGCGCCGACGGCTTCTCCGGCCAGGCGCTGTCCGACCAGGGCCCGGTGTTCATCACCTTCGACGTCAGCCCGCACGCCGACGGGCCCGGGATCCTGATGGGTTTCGTCGACGCCCGGGCGTTCGACTCGCTTCCCACCGAGCAGCGCCGCCGCGACGCGCTGCGCTGCTTTGCCAGACTGTTCGGCGACGCGGCGCTCAAGCCCCTGGATTATGTCGATCATCGTTGGGGTGCAGAAGATTTCGCGCCGGGCGGTCCGACGGCGGCGGTGCCACCTGGGTCGTGGACACGATTCGGGCCGTGGTTACGCAAGCCGGTCGGGCCGATTCACTGGGCCGGCACCGAGACGGCGGACGAATGGACCGGCTTTCTCGACGGCGCCGTCAGGTCCGGTCAGCGGGCAGCCGCCGAGGTCGCCGCCCTGTTATGAGCTGATGCGGCCGGCCCCCACGCCATGGGTAACCGATTCCACAAGTGCCCGCAGCTGCCGGTTCACCTCACCGGGCTGTTCCAGCATCGAGCAATGCCCGCCGGCCAACTCGACCAGACCGACGACATTGGGCGCGGTGCGCGCGATCCTGCGCGACTGGCTGATCGGCGTCAGCCGATCGCGCTCGCTGCCGATGACCAACGTCGGCACCGTCAAACCGCTCAAGTCGAGATACCGCGACCCCAACGCCCCGACGAGCATCTTTGCGCAACCCCCGCGCCCCGAAGGCGGTGTCTGCACGAACAATTCGTGGACCAGTCGCGCGGCGCCGGGGTCGGCGTCCTTTCCGACCGCCAGCATCGTGACCAGGTAGCGGCTCGGGATCCCGGCCGCGGGTGGGATCGGAAAACCGCCGAACACGTTGATCAGGCTGCGCGCGGCGAAGACCCGCGCCGTTGAAAGCCCGCGCAACGGGCGCGGCACCGGCAGCAGTTTCACCTCGCGCACCAAATCCCCGGTGGTGGTGTTGATCAGCGCGACGGCGTCAGCGCGCCGGTGGACCTGGTGGCGATACTGCGCTGACCAGGCGGCGATGGTGATGCCGCCCATCGAGTGGCCGGCCAACACCGCACGCTCGCGCGGCGCCAACGTCGCCTCGAGCACCGAATCCAGATCGGATGCAAGGCGTTTGAGACTGTACCCGCCACGCCGCGGGACGCCGCTTCGCCCATGGCCGCGATGGTCGAACGCGATCACCCGGTAATCGGTGGCCAGGTCCGCGATCTGGTGTGCCCACGCCCGCATCGCGCAGGTGATGCCGTGGGTCAACACGATCGGATAGCCGTCGGCCGGTCCGAATACCTCGGTGTGCAACGGGGTGCCGTCGGCAGCGCGCACGGTCAGGACGCGGCTTGGTGGTAGCACGTCGGGAAGCCGCTCGGTTTTGCGAGTCGATTGCCCAGCACTCATCGCCACTCCCCCTGGAACACGGCCGCACTGCCGCATTGTGGATGCACGCGAGTTTAACCTGAACGCAACGACGAACGGCGCAGAATCGGCCGAACACACGAGACAAATTTTCGGACGATCGTCCAATAACCGGTGCGGCCAGGCGCGGGCCTGCGCCGACAGTCATGTGGGACGCTGACACCCGTGTCACCGCTATCCCGTCGGGACTTTTTCGCGGCAACGGCAAGCTTGGTCGGCGCCGGGACGGCGGCCGCGTGCGCGGCGGATCGCCGACCACCGCCGGATAACAAGTCGGTGCTCATTGTCGGCGCCGGCATGGCCGGCCTGTCCGCCGCGCGCACCCTCGCCGACGCGGGCCGGCCGGTGCGCGTCATCGAAGCCCGCGATCGCATCGGCGGCCGAGTGTGCACCAACCGCGACTGGGGCGCACCGCTTGAGATGGGAGCGTCGTGGATCCACGGCACGTCGGACAACCCGCTGATGGAGCTGGCGCACCAGGCCCAGGCACAGCTCGTCCCCACCGACTACTACGGGTGGGCAAAGCTCGCGGTTGATCCCCGGCTGGGGCCGCTGGACTACGATTCGAAAACCTGGCGCAAGTTCGTCGAGCGGGCTCGCGACCACGTCGACGGCGGGAGTCTGGGAGCCGCCGTCAGCGCCGCCGCGAGCAGTGCGGAGCTTTCCGATTCCGATCGTGCCCAATTGGCTTTCTATCTGACCACCGAAATCGAGGACGAATACGCCACCGACGCGAATCAGCTCTCCGCCAACACTTTCGACAAGGGCGAATACGCCGGCGGCGAACAGGACGTGGTCACCAGCGGCTACGACGCCCTGCCGCGGCTGCTCGCCGGCGGTCTTGAGATCGTGCTGAATACGCCGGTGACCGCGATCGCGCTTCGCGACGGCTCAGTCATTGTGCGAGCCGGCAACCGATCGTTCGAGGGGCCCGCCGCCGTCGTCACCGTTCCACTCGGCGTGCTGAAATCCGGTGCCATCACCTTCGATCCGCCCCTACCCGACGAACACTCCCATGCGTTGCACGCGTTGGGGTTCGGCGTGCTGTCCAAAAGCTACTTCCGCTTCGATCAGCGAACGTGGAACATAGAGAACGCTTTTTACCAATTCATCGGCACCGAACCCGGTCTTTGGGCACAGTGGTTCACCCTGCCGGGCGCCGCGGGCCCAATCGTGTTGGCCTTCAATGCCGGTGACCGCGGGCGGTCGGTGGAATCGTCCTCGCCCGCGGATCTCATGACCAGCGCGCTGCCCATCGCTCGACAACTGTTCGGCGACAACATCTCTCCGGTCGAGGTCCGGACGTCGAATTGGTCCGTTGATCCTTACGCGCGCGGCTCCTATTCGTTCCACGCGCCCGGCTCCGGCCTCGAAGACCGGCGCCGGCTGCAGGAACCGATCGGTGACC
Organism: Mycobacterium sp.; assembly: GCA_035693385.1. Lineage (GTDB taxonomy): Bacteria > Actinomycetota > Actinomycetes > Mycobacteriales > Mycobacteriaceae > Mycobacterium. The sequence continues at coordinate 5,327 of DASSGQ010000128.1, read as the reverse complement.
GCCTCTACCTGGCGGGCGAGGCCGTCGGCGTCAACAATCCGGCCACCGTCACCGGCGCCGTGGTCAGTGGCCGACATGCCGCCGCCCAACTGATGCAGCGATTGGGTGCTTGACGACCGTTGTCCTACAGCAGTATTCGCTGCTACTTCCCCAGCGCCTTTGCGCAGGCATCAAGGATCGCAAGGAAGCTCGAGCGCAGCAGCCGATAGCTGACCGCTTCCAGCAGCTTCCCTCCCGCCCACGCCGGATGGGTGTAGTTGCTCAGCCAATCCACATGGGTGCCGTCACCCGACGGGGTGAACGTCAGTGTGCCGCCCTCGTGATTGAACGGCGGGAATGATCGGACGATGAGGTAGGAGTAGCTGCGGGGCCGATCGTAAGCCGTGATCTTTTCCCGAAACCAGGTCCCGACGCCGGTCACCTGGCGCAGCGCTCCCGCGCCGGCCCCCGGCGAGTCCTTGGCATAACCGGCCTTCAGAGCCAGCGGAGCGGCGGCCAGGTTCGCCGGCTCGGCCAGCCAGTCGAAGACCCGCTCCACAGGTGCGTCGATCGTCCGCTCCACGTGAATCTCGACCATCAGATCACCCGCCAGCCAGCAACAACATTGTCTACGCCCATGCTAGACGCCGCCCCGCCGAACCCCATCGGCACCCTCTTCCCTTGAACGTGGCTGGCGCTGAATCGCTTTGTGCGCGTGGAGAAATAGTGCGCCGGGATCACTCAGCCGGCAGCCGGCGTGGTGCTAGAGGGGTACCGGGGTTCCACTGCGCGCCAGGCGTGCGTTTCGGCCGCTGCCGAGCGGGGCATCCTTGGGAAGGTGTCACCAGAGGAGGACGAGCCATGCCGAATCCGTCCATCAAGAACGAGAAGATGTATCGGGAGCTGCGCAAGCAGGGTGACTCACAGGAGAAGGCCGCGCGGATCTCCAACGCGGCCGCCGCGCGGGGTAAGTCGTCGGTCGGGCGCAAGGGCGGCAAGTCCGGTTCCTACCAGGACTGGACGGTTCCGCAATTGAGGAAGCGGGCCAAAGAACTTGGCATGTCAGGATATTCAAGCCTGACCAAAGACAAATTGATCGCCAAACTGCGTAATCACTGACGCACCCCGTCAGCCCGTGACGCGGAGTCGGCCGGCCAGCACCAAGAACGCGAGGGCGTTGATCGGCTCCCAGTCCCAGCCGCTCGCGGACGGCCCGCGCGGCGGGAAGCACCGCTGTGAAGTCGCAGTGATGGTCGCCGAGGGAGCGCAGCTTCCCCGCTGTGGCTGCGGGCAACCTGACCGATAGCGCGTTCGTCACCCGTTTAATTAGCGGCGTTAGTGGGCAAGCCTTCAGTTATGTCAGCCCCAGTGTCTCGCGTGTACGACGGGGCCGCCATCGTGATTCCCGCCCACAACGAACGGGCGAAGCTGCCCGCCTGCCTGCGGGCGGTGCTGACCGCGGCCCTGTGCGCACCGGTCCCGGTGGTGATCGTCGTAGTGCTGGACGCCAACGACGACGACAGCGAGACATTGGCCGGCCAGTACGGGCCGGACGTCCACTTCGTCCGCGTCGATGCACACAACGTCGGCGCCGCGCGCGCGGCCGGCTTCGGCTATGCCCGCTCGCTGTGCTCCGACGACGGCAAATGCTGGTACGCCACCACCGATGCCGACAGCCGGGTGGACCCCGGCTGGCTGGTGGGTCAGCTGGGGCTCGGCGCGGACATGGTTCTGGGCGTGGTACGGGTCGGCGACTGGCGAGCCCATTCCGCCGACGTCGCCGATCGTTTTGCGCAGGCCTACGAAGCGGGCCCGCCCGGCGACACGAGCGATCACAAACACATTCACGGCGCCAACATGGGCTTCAGCGCAAGGGCTTACTGGCGGATTGGCGGCTTTCGCGCGCTGTCGTCCGGCGAGGACGTCGACCTGGTCGAGCGGTTCGAGGCCGCCGGCTACACCATTCATCGCGACATCGAATTATCGGTCATTACCTCGGCGCGAACCCGGGCCCGGGCCCCACATGGATTCGCTCAATATCTCAGGCGACTGGGGGGATCAGTGGCGGGTGATCGCGCGTGACCGCGGGGTTGGTAATGCACTGGCTGGACACCGGACGACTCGAATTGCCATTGCCCGCTTCTGGGCGTACCGGCGAACGCTGGCAACGCCTGGCGCGGCTGGCCGAGGACGACATCGCGGCGGCCCGGATCGCCGAGGCCCACGTCGACGCCGTCGCGATACTCCACGAGCTGGGCGGCAAGCCCCCCGATTCGGGTCAGCTGTGGGGCGTCTGGGCGGCAGAGTCGCCCGACGCGGTGGTGACCGCCACCGACGTCGGCGGCGGCGCGGTCATCCTCAACGGCACCAAGGTGTGGTGCTCAGGCGCCGGGTTCTGCACCCACGCGCTGGTGACCGCCCGGCTCGATGACAAAAGCCGGGGCCTGTTCGCGGTGACGGTTATCGACCCCGCCGTCAAAGCGTTGCCGACCACGTGGTGGAACGTCGGGATGGCCGGCAGCGACACCAGGGCGGTGCAGTTCAACAACGCGCACGCGGTTGCCGTGGGCGATCCCGATGACTACCTGGACCGGCCGGGATTCTGGCACGGCGCGATCGGCGTGGCCGCCTGCTGGCTGGGTGGAGCGCGCAGGGTCGCCGAGCCGCTATATCGCTGCGCCAGAAGCCAATCGGCTGACGCGTACTCGCTGGCGCACCTCGGTGCGGTGGACGCCGCGCTTGCCGCCGGAGACGCGATCCTGTGTGCGGCCGCAATGCAGGTCGACGCCGATCCCTTCGACCGGACCGGTACCGCTCAACTGCTCGCCCGTCGTGCCCGCACCGTCGTGGAGCATGCGGTCGATGAGGCCATCACCCGGAGCGGCCGAGCCCTGGGGCCGGGCCCGCTGTGTCAGGACGGCCGGCACGCGCAACGGGTGGCCGACCTGACCATCTACATACGACAAAGCCACGCCGAGCGGGACCTTGCCGAGCTTGGGCGCCTCGCCGGGCGGCATTAAGGACGACGCGAGGACGACTTGAAGACAGCATCGACAGGCAACTGCGCCCGGTTTGCGGCCAAGCCGCTGACGCGGGGCGGCACGCCAGTGCCGGTGTGGCTGGCCGCATTCGGCGCGGATCCGCCGCCGGAACTGGATCTGACCGACTGCCCCGGTCTGATCATCGTCGCGCCCCACCCCGACGACGAGACCCTCGGCCTGGGCGCAACGACCGCACAACTTGTCGCGTCAGGCGTCGACGTAAAGGTGGTGTCGGTCAGCGACGGCGGTGCCGCCGGCGCGACGCTGTCGGACCGGACTCGTTTGGAGACCACCCGAAGATACGAACTACGCAGAGCAACAAACGTTTTGGGGGTTGCACCACCCGTGTCCCTGGGCTTGCCCGACGGGCGGCTGGCCGACCACGAGGACAGGCTGGCCGAGTTGCTCGGGGAGATCCTCGCGGCCGCTGCACCCGGGACCTGGTGTGCGGCCACCTGGCGGGGCGACGGACACCCCGATCACGAGGCCGTGGGACGCGCGGCGGCATGGGCGTGCGCGCATACCGGGGTCACGCTGATGGAATATCCGGTGTGGATGTGGCACTGGGCCAGCCCCGGCGACCCCGCGGTGCCTTGGGACCGCGGCCACCGGGTGCGTGTGTCCGGCTGGGCGCTGGGTCGCAAACGCGATGCCGCGCAATGCTTTCGCAGTCAGTTCAAGACCAACGGCGCCGGCACGGCACCCGTGCTGCCGGCGTTCGTATTGCAGCGCCTACTCTCGGTGGGCGAGGTGGTATTCCGGTGACCGCGCGGCTGCCCGATGCCTATTTCGACCGGATGTACGCCGGTGCCGATGACCCGTGGCAACTGTCGACCCGGTGGTATGAGCAGCGCAAGTACGCCATCACGCTCGCGCTGCTGCCCGACCGCCGGTATCGACACGCATTCGAGCCGGGCTGTTCGATCGGGACGCTGACCGCGCAGCTGGTGCGGCGCTGCGATCACGTCACGGCGGTGGACGTGGCCGACGCGGCACTGCGAAGCGCGGACGCGCGGCTCCGGCGGGCCGGCTGCCGGGACCGGGTGACCCTGTATCAGTCGTCCCTGGACGTAACATGGCCCCCCGGTCCCTTCGACCTGCTGGTCCTCAGCGAGGTTGCGTACTACCTGGACGCCGACGCGCTGGCCACGGTGTTGGGCCGCGAATGCCCCCGGCTGCAGCGGGGTGCGAAAGTCGTTGCCGCACACTGGCGCCACGCCGTGACCGACTATCCGCTCACCGGCGATGCGGCGCACGCCGTCATCGCGGAAACGCCCGGGCTGACGTCCGTCGCCCGTTACGGGGACCGCGATGTCGTCATCGAGGTGTTCGACACCGGCGACGGCCGGTCGGTGGCGGCCCGCGAAGGGGTGCCCGGAGCTCGCTAGCACGAGCGGGACGTCGGTGCCGACCGGCTTATCCCATCGCATCGAGTCGGTGTTCGACGCGCTCGATGTCTTCGATTGACGGCATCCGGTCGGTGAGTCGGGTGATCTCGACCCCGACATCTGCCCGGTCGAACGAGCGGCGTTTGTGCCAAAAAAGTTTGGTCGCGATCCTTGCGGCCTCGTCGTCGGACAATCGCCGCGGCAACAGCGCCAACAGCGGTATGTAGCCGGTGGGAGGCGCGTCACTCGGGTAACCGGCACGCAGAAACGCGATGATGCTCGAAAACCGCCCCCGCAAACCCATATTCCACCTCGCCAACCCGCCGCACGCCGCGGATCAGCGGGCGCCCCTCACCAGGAATAGCCCAGCGTAGCGCCTTGAAACCAGCAGGAGGCGATGACTTTTCGGATCTGTTGATCAATTTCCGCGCCGGGCAAGAATCTTGGCGTGACGCCCGGCGCCGGCGCCGCGTCTAATGCATTGCCGACACAGGATTTTGGCGCAGACGAATGGGCCCGGCCCCAAGGCGGGACGGGACCCTCGCGAATCGACTCAGGTCACTCGCAGCGGGAGCGCACTGAGTTCGCCGACGTCGGCGTCGCCACCCGGCCGGGATTCGGGTCACGATTGCATCACGATCGAGATCACGTTTCTTCTAAGTCTTCTAAGAACGTCATTGCTCACGCAGCAAAAACCCCGTTGGGTGGCCACATCCGTCGGCGCGATAGGGCGCGCGTTCGTTGTGAGCGAACATCGGCACCGTCCGCGTCCGCTAGTTTGGATTTAGGTTTCGGGAACCTCATTCGACGTATCAATTGCGATCAATTTTGAAGGACAACACCGATCATGAATATCAGCAGTATCGTCGCGCGCGGGCGAGTGGCCGGCATCAGCACCGGCTGCCTGCTCGGGGGATTG
>DASSGQ010000127.1:0-15714 GCA_035693385.1 Mycobacterium sp. | reverse complement strand
GAAGTAATGCTCGTAGACGCCGCGTGATTGGCCGTAGATGTACAGCGTGCCGAACTTGGCCGCGAAGAACGACATCAGCACCGCGACGGCATAAAGCGGGATGACGACCAGGACGCCGGCGATGATCCGCGTCGACGCCAGATAGGTGATCGAACGGATACCCATGACTTCCAGCGCGTCGATCTCCTCGTTGATGCGCATCGCGCCCAACTGCGCCGTCGTGCCGGCACCGATCGTGGCGGCCAACGCCACCCCGGCCGTGCACGGCGCGATCATGCGGACATTGAAGAAGGCCGACAGAAATCCCGTCAGCGCCTCGACCCCGATGTTGGACAACGTGTCGTAGCCCTGCACCGCGACCAGGGCACCGGTGGTGAGCGTGAGGAAGCCGATGATGCCCACGGTTCCCCCGATCACCGCCAGCGCACCGCTGCCCATACCCATCTCGGCGATAATCCGTAGCAGCTCGCCCGGGTAGCGCCGCACCGCGTCGACGGTGGCGACCAGCGATTTCCCGTAAAACTCGGTCTGTTCGCCCAATCTCCGGGTGGCTGCCGCGAGCCTGGGTCCAATAGTGAGGAACCACCCGGGTTCTCTTGCCGCATCGCTCATTTGGCAGTCACCTTCACACCCAGCGCGGTGATCACGATGTTGATGAAGAACAACGCCATGAACGAAAACACCACCGTCTCGTTGACCGCATTCCCGACACCGGTGGGGCCGCCGCCCACCGACAGGCCCTTGTAGCACGCGATCAGGCCGGCGGACAGACCGAACAGGGTTGCCTTGATGAGTGAGATCACGACCTGCGGTAGCCCCGTGAGCAATGTCATCCCCGCGATGAAGGCGCCCGGTGTGACGTGCTGAACGAAGACCACGAAGATGTAGCTGCCCGTCAGCCCGGTGACCGCGACCACCGAATAGAGCAGCAATGCGACGAACGTGGCCGCGATGATACGCGGAACCACCAGGGCCTGAACGGGATTGACGCCGATCACCTCCATCGCGTCGATTTCCTCGCGGATGGTCCGGGCTCCCAGGTCAGCGCACATCGCGGTCGACCCGGCGCCGGCGACGGCCATCGCGGTAACGACCGGCCCAACCTGCGTCACCGACGCCAGCGCGGCACCGGCACCCGAGAGGTCCCCCGCGCCGATCTCGACCAGCAGGATGTTCAGGACGAACACTATGAGCACCGTGTACGGAATCGACAGCATGATCGTCGGAAAAATCGAAACCCGCGCGACAAACCAAATCTGCTCGAGAAGCTCGCGCCACGCCCACGGCCCTCGCACCACAGCGATCAGCGATTCGATGCTGAGGATGAAGAACTCGCCCACCGCGTTCATGGGCTTTGCGATGGTCGCGCCGTTCATGTGTCCTGTTCGGTCTCCCGGAGCGTGCAGATACCCATACGCCTCATAGGCCCCCCGTTTACGTGAATAAAACGAAAAACTCGTAATTGGTGTTACCGCAAACGATTAGCGGTATTCATCGCGCAATGCGGCCACTCCGCCTAATTGCACGTAGAAAACACTTCGGCAGTCTACGAGCAACCCGCGACAAGTCGCAGGGTTGAAATCAGGAAGAAGAAATCCGGCTAAGCTCAGCCGGCGCCCGCGCCACCCTCGGCGATCCGGCGTACCGCGTTGAGGAAGACGTCGATCTCCTCGAACGTGTTGTAGAACGCAAACGAGGGGCGCACGGTGGCTTCCAGGCCCAAGCGACGCAGAATCGGCTGCGCGCAGTGATGGCCGGCACGCACCGCGATGCCCTCGGCGTTGAGCGCCTTGCCCACCTCGAGCGGGTCGTGTCCGGCCAGCACGAACGACAGCACGCTGGCCTTCTCCGTTGCGGTGCCCACCAAGCGGACACCCGGGATGTCGGCCAGCCGCGGCGTCGCATAGTCCAGCAGCGCCTGCTCGTGGGCGGCAATGCGTTCGATGCCCAACCGCTCCACGTACCGCAGGGCCTCGCCGAGCCCGACGGCGTCGGCGATGTTGCCGGTGCCGGCCTCGAACTTGCTCGGCGGCCCCTGATACAGCGACCGCTCCAGGGTCACATCGGCGATCATGTTGCCACCGCCCTGCCACGGCGGAGTCTCGGCGAGGGCCTCCTCGCTTCCGTAGAGCGCACCGATCCCGGTGGGGGCATAGATCTTGTGGCCGGAGAAGACGAAGAAATCCACACCGAGCTCGGCGACGTTGACCGGCAGATGCTGAATCGACTGGGCACCGTCGATCAGCACCCGCGCGCCGTAGCGGTGGCCCAGGTCGACGATCTGCTCCACCGGCGTCACCGTGCCCAGCGCGTTGGACACTTGAGTGGCGGCGACCAATTTCGTCTTGGGCCCCAGCAAGTCTTCGAATTCCGACATCAGCAAATTGCCGGCGTCGTCCACCGGAGCGACTTTCAGGACCGCACCGGTCTGCTGCGAAAGCAGCTGCCACGGGACGATGTTGGCGTGATGCTCCAGATGTGTAATAACGATTTCATCGCCGGGTAGCAAATGCTTGCCGCCCCAGGCATAAGCAACCAGGTTGATGGCTTCGGTGGTGCCGCGCACGAAGATGATCTCTTCGTCCTTCGACGCGCCGATGAACCGCCGAACGGTGCTGCGCGCCTCTTCGTAGGCGTCGGTGGCGCGGGCCGCGAGCTCGTGCGCCGCGCGGTGGATGTTGGAGTTCTCGTGGGCGTAGAAGTACGACAGCCGATCGATCACGACCTGTGGCTTCTGGGTGGTCGCCGCGTTGTCGAACCAGATCAGCGGCTTGCCGTTGATCGTCTCCGTCAGGATCGGAAAGTCCGCGCGTACCGCGTTGACGTCGAACACCTCGTGCTCGTCGGACAACCGCGGTACCCGATCGGCCTTGGTCAGGAAGTCATAGCTGTGCTCATCACCGACCGCGTAATTCAGCGCGGCCGGCGCGGCGGGCACCGCGTCAGACCAACCGAGGTCGACGACCGACGGCGCCTCGGACGGCCACCCGGGCGCGGAACCGCGCGGGGCCACCGGCACGCTCGGCTTGCCGGGAGCCGCGGCCCCGGCCAGCACGCCGGGCACAGTCGGCACGATGCCGTGGCTGGGGACCGCGAAGGCGCCGAGGCCACCGACGCGGGGCGGCAGGTAGGGATCGGCGACGCCGGCCGTCGCGGCGCCGGCCGAGGGCGCCGCGGTGGTATCGGGCACGTTGCCGCGAGGAGCCACGGGCACCGCCTGCGGCGGGCCTTCCGGCTGCGGTGACGTCGGTGCCGGAACGTAGATGTCCCCGACGCCGATCAGCGGAACCGGCGGCTGGTACAGGTCGGCTCCGCCTGCCGCGGTCCGGCCGGCCGACGTGGCGGCGGTGGTATCCGGCACCCCGCCGCGCGGGGCGACCGGTGCGGTCTGGGGCGGGCTGTCGGGCCCCGGGCGGATGCTGGCCGCGTACAACTGGGTGGCCAGCGCCGCGGGCTCAGCGGCGCTAATGGGCAACTCGCTTTCGGCGTCTACCGCTCGGTACTCACTTGTACTCATGGAACTGGTCCACGGCGACGTCGTCGAGCACGGCGAGCGCGTCGTCGGTGAGGACGGCCAAGGACGTGTACAACGTGACCAGGTAGGTGGCGATCGCCGACTGGTTGATGCCGGTGAACCGCACCGACAGTCCCGGCGCCTGCTCGCCGACCAGGCCCGGCTGGAACAGACCCACCACGCCCTGGCGCTCCTCGCCGGTGCGCACCAGGATGAACTTCGTCTTGCCGTCTTCCACCGGCACCTTGTCCGACGGAATCAGCGGAATACCCCGCCAGGTGATGAACTGCGCGCCGAAGAGGCTCACGACGGGCGGTGGCACGCCCCGGAAGGTGGCCTCACGGCCGAACGCGGCGACGCCGAGAGGGTGGGTGAGGAAAAAGCTCGGTGTCTTCCAGACCTTGGTGATCAGTGCGTCCAGGTCGTCCGGCGTCGGGGCCCCGCCCAGCGTTTGGATCGTCTGCTCCGGGGTGACCTGCGCCAGCAGCCCGTATTCGGGGCTGTTGACGAGCTCGAATTCCTGGCGCTCCTTGATGGTTTCGATCGTTAGTCGCAGCTGCTGGGCTACCTGGTCGTGCGGGCTGGAGTACAAGTCGGAGACTCGGGTGTGGATGTCGAGCAGGGTCGAGATCGTCCGCAGCGTGTATTCGCGCGGGCTGGTCTCGTAATCGACGTAGGTCTCGGGCAGCGGTTCCTCGGTACCGGCACCCTCTTCGGCCTTGATCGCGACCTGATCGGGGTTGACGACTCGGTTGACCCGGTAAAGGCCCGCTTCCACCGGAACCCAGCTGAGCAGATGCAGCAGCCAGCGCGGCGTGATGGTGGCGAGCTGCGGGACGGTCTTCGTCGCATTGGCAAGCTGCCGGGCAGCGAGATCGCCAAGTGCCTGAGACTCGTTTTGAGCCCCCTGTTGAGCCGACGTCATCGTTGTCCTTCCGTGCTCAGTCGAATGCTGTCGAATGTCGAATGTTCTAGTGGGGCGCCGCAAGCTCAATGATCGCCCACCCTGACGGGTCCTGCGCGCCGAGCGTAGGCAAGTGTAAAGCCCGGGAAGAAGGTTTACACCGCCCGTGAGTGAAATCAACGAAACGGGCCCGAAATCTGACAGTGATCTTGCGGGGCCCTATAGTGGGGGCCATGCAACAGGCTGTTCAGCTGCGCTTCATTCCTTCGCGCTGCCTCGCCGTGGACTGTTGTTGTTGCTGTTGTTGATTTCCTGACGCCCGCTGACGCTCTAGAAATCCTCGCGCTCACCCCGCTCGCGGGTTGGACCGGCGGTCCCCCCGGCGGCATGAGACGCGCCGAGCCACATTCTTCAGGAAGATCGACAACCCATGACTTTGCTATCGATGCCCAACCGCGCCCTGGCGCAGGTGGCGACGCGCCGCCGGGTACTGGTACGGCCGGCCACCGACGTCGCCCGCATGATGCGTTACCGGGGCGGCACCTACTCTCACACCGTCGACAAGATCGTGTTCACCGACGGCAGCTGGGCACGCACTGACCTGATCCGGCTGAACCCCAACCTGCTGGCCTATTCGCTGGACTTCACCGGCATCGCGCCACACCTGCCGTCGCGCTACCGCCTGGGCACCTGGTCCACCCTGCCCCACCTGCGCACCCGCGGCCATGAGGCCGAAGTGGACTGGATCCTGCGCAACTCCTTCCCGACGCGCTCCATCGCGGAACTGAGCCGACGAGTGCGCGCCGCCGGCCATCCCCTGGGAGCGGCCAACCTCAGCGAACACGAAGCGATCGCGGCGACCCAGGCCGCGATCTGGCATTTCACCAACGGTCTGGCGCTGGACACCAGGCCGCGCAACGTGCCCGTCGCCGTGGACCGCGCGGCAGGACCGATGATCACCTTCGAATTCGACGGCCATCCACAGCTGGGTGGGTACTCGGTGTCGACCGCCTCCGCAACAACCGTCGGCCTCAAGCTGCAAAAGTCGGCCAATGGCGTTGTCTGGCAAGATGTTTCGGGCTCACACCTGACCATCAAACCCGGCGCTGGGCGGCATCAGCGCACACTTGGCGTCGGCAGCACACTGTCGGCCAGCACCCACGGCGGCGGCGGGCGCGGTTACCGCTACTACCGGCTGATCGCAACGACCGAGGCCGCCGACGCGACGATCGGCGATGTCCGGTTCTGGCTGACCGGTGCGCGCCACTACCGCAACACCGACCGCATCGTGCACCTCTACAATTACTTACTGATTGGGGCGAGCAAAGCCCTGCGCAACCGTGACGAGCCGCGACTAGTCGATACCCATGCAACCGCCGATTCCGAACTCATAGGACCATTCCAGGTGCGAATTCCATTGAGGCTCAGCGTCACTGACGGGCACACGCTCGTCGATGCCGACGGTTTGACGATCGACGGCATCGTCGCGCCCGGGACAGACTTTTATCTGCGTCCGGCACCGGGTACCTCCACAACGACACTGACCGCAACGACACCGCACGACCTCACCGGGCGGGTGTTGACCGGCGAGGCATCGGCCGGGGCCGCACAGCGATTCACCCCCATTGCCCTGATCGTGCCGACAGATGTCGCCGTCGAATTCGACATCGCCTGGCAGACCGACGAGCCCGACCTGAACTCACACACCGCCTAAAGGAAGTTTCATGAGCATCGCCGAGGACGTCACACAGCTAGTCGGAAACACCCCGCTGGTGCGGCTGAACCGCGTCACGGAGGGCGCCGTCGCCGACGTCGTCGCCAAATTGGAATTCTTCAACCCGGCGAACAGCGTGAAGGACCGCATCGGGGTGGCCATGCTCGACGCGGCCGAGCAGGCGGGCCTGATCAAGCCCGACACGATCATCCTGGAGCCGACCAGCGGCAACACCGGCATCGCGCTGGCGATGGTCGCCGCGGCACGCGGCTACCGCCTGGTGCTGACCATGCCCGAGACCATGAGCGTCGAACGACGGATGCTGCTGCGCGCCTACGGCGCCGAACTGATCCTGACGCCCGGCGCCGAGGGCATGCCCGGCGCCATCGCCAAGGCGGAGGAACTGGCCAAGACCGACCAGCGGTACTTCGTGCCTCAGCAGTTCGAGAACCTGGCCAACCCGGCCATCCACCGCACGACGACGGCCGAGGAGGTGTGGCGGGACACCGACGGCAAGGTCGACATCTTCGTGTCCGGAGTCGGCACCGGCGGCACCATCACCGGCGTCGCGCAGGTCATCAAGGAACGCAAGCCGTCGGCGCAATTCGTCGCCGTCGAGCCGGCCGCCTCGCCGGTACTGTCCGGCGGACAAAAGGGGCCCCACCCGATTCAGGGAATCGGCGCCGGGTTCGTCCCGCCGGTGCTCGACCTGGACCTGGTCGACGAGGTCATCACCGTCGGCAACGAGGACGCGCTGAACCTGGCCCGGCGGCTGGCCACGGAAGAGGGGCTGCTGGTCGGTATCTCCTCGGGTGCGGCCGCGGTGGCCGCACTGCAGGTCGCCCGTCGGCCCGAAAACGCGGGCAAACTGGTTGTCGTCGTGTTTCCCGACTTCGGTGAGCGGTATCTGAGCACGTCACTCTTCGCCGACGTGGCGGAGTAGCCATGCTCGCGGCCATTCGGCGTGACATACAGGCGGCCAAGCAGCGGGATCCGGCCGCGCCCACCACGCTGGAAGTCATTTTCGCCTACCCGGGCGTGCATGCGATCTGGGCTCATCGGATCAGCCACTGGCTGTGGAACCGTGGCGCCAGGCTGGCCGCCCGGACGTTCGCGGAACTCACCCGCATCCTGACCGGGGTCGAAATCCACCCCGCTGCGATCCTCGGCGCCGGTCTGTTCATCGACCACGCGACCGGAGTGGTGATCGGCGAAACCGCGGAGGTGGGTGACGACGTCACCATCTATCACGGCGTGACGCTCGGCGGCAGTGGCGGGGATACCGGGAAACGGCACCCCACCGTCGGTGACCGCGTCATCATCGGGGCGGGCGCCAAGGTCCTGGGCGCGATCAAAATCGGCGACGACAGCCGCATCGGCGCCAACGCCGTCGTGGTCAAGGAGGTTCCGTCCAGCGCGGTGGTCATCGGGGTCCCGGGGCAGACGGTCAGCCGTTCCGGCCGGGGCGGCAGCCCGGACGACTCGATGATGCCGGACCTCGTGGGCGTCAGCCTCCAGTCGCTGCTGACCAGGGTGGCCAAGCTGGAGGCCTTGAACGACGGCCCCCAGAACGGCCGCGTGATCCGCCCGCCCGAAGCCGGGGTGTGGCACGGCGAGGACTTCTCGATCTAGGTTCAGCTGGGTCCAACTGGGCCCGTGCTAAGCGACCTCCAGGACGACGCGGAACCGAGCCTGCCCGGACATCATCCGTTCGTACGCCTTGGGCGCCTCCGAAAAGGGCATGACCTCGTTCATCGAGCGGATGCCGTGGCGGCCCGCCAACTGCAGGTTGTCCTCGTTCTCGATGGAGCTACCGGTCAGCGAGCCGATCACCGAGCGCGTCCCGAAGATGATGTCGCCGGTCCGCACCTCGATAGGCTCGGGGGCCGCGCCGACCACAAGCAGCTTGCCGCGTCGGGCCAGGCCGCGAATTAGCGGCGACATGGACGCACCGTTGGAGGCGGTCGCGACGATGGCCGCGGCTCCGCCGAGTTCCTGCAGCGCGGCCGCGGGATCGGCGGTCTTGCTGTCGATGTAAAGGTCTGCCCCGAGTTGTGTTGCGAGGCTGGCCTTTTCGCTACCACGCGCGATTGCCGCGACGCGGTATCCGAGTTTGGCGGCGTACTGGATGCCCAGGTGACCGAGCCCGCCGATTCCTTGGATGGCAACCAACGCGCCGGGCAGGGCGCCGTCGCCGGCCTGCAGCAAGGCGCTGTAGACCGTCAGCCCCGCACACAACAGCGGTGCCAGATCAACGGCGTCCATCTCGTCCGGCAAGCGCACCAGTCCACTGGCGCGTGCGTAGGCGACCTCGGCGTACCCACCGTCGACGGTGGTGCCGGTGTGCTGCTGGTTCGTGCAGTTCACGAAGTCGCCGCGACGACATGCTTCGCATTCACCGCAGTGACCGTTGAGGAAACCGACGCCCACCCGGTCGCCTTCGTGCCAGGCGGTCACTCCCGGTCCTACCGCCTCCACCACGCCGGCGATCTCGTGGCCCGGCACGATCGGTGTCGACGGGTCGGCCCGCTGCCCCTCCACTGCAAGGACATCGGTGTGGCAGACACCGCACGCACGCACCCGCAGTCGCACCTCACCGGGCAGCGGTTCCCGTCTTTGCCGCTCCACCAACCGAAACTGTCGGCGACCGGTTACCTCGAATGCGCGATACGTGGACACCATGCCTCCTGGTTGCTCCTGCGTGTGGCGAACCCCTACTACGTTCGCACCAGGTCGTGTCTGCGACGCCAGCCCGGGACCTAGTTCACTGGGAGTTCACTATCTCAAGGCCGCGGCATTCGCCACCGGCGAGACCCCCGCGTCCAGGGTGACCAGGGCGCGGGACAGGCGAACCGAACACCGCTCCCCCGGGAGGACTCGAACCTCCAACCCTTCGGTTAACAGCCGAATGCTCTGCCAATTGAGCTACAGGGGATTAACCCGATCGCGGGACGACTCTAGCGTACCGGCACAACCGCACCCAACCAGAGGGACCAGGAGATCTCGCCGCCCAGCTCGCGCGCCTAAACACAGATCGCGTGCGCGGACCCATGCCGAGTGAGGCAGGATGGAACTATAGATCGTCGGGAGGAACGCTTTGATCCGGTATTTCGTGGCGCTTGGACTGGGTTACGTGCTGGGCTCGAGAGCCGGACGTCGCCGATACGAGCAGATCGCCGGCACCTACCACGCGCTGACCGCAAGTCCCCTGGCCAAGTCGATGATCGAAGTTGGCCGCCGCAAGATCGCGAATCGGATCTCACCCGACACGGGATTCGTGACGCTGGCCGAGATCGACGAACAGACGGTTATCGTCGAGCGGCCTGCCGAGCCGGCTCTTACGCCGTCAGATCGTCGCCGCTAGCCTGCTCCAACAGGCTGCGCCGGTACGCCTCCATGGCGACCAGGTCGCCAAACAGCGCGTGGTACTCGTCGCCTTGTTCGATGGGCGACATGCGCTGCAATTTGGACTTCACCTCGGCGATCTGTCGGCCGATCCAGACTTCCTGCAGACGGGCCAGCACCCCGGCGATGTAGCGGGGCAGCTTCTCCTCGTCGGCCGGTAACGGCTCCACCCCCAGCTCACTGATCAGGCCCGCCGTCAGGGGCGACGCGGTCTGCCGGCGCACCGCATCGATCCACTGTGCACCGTTGACGCCACTCGACGTGCCGCCCGCCGCTTCGATGGCCGCGCGCACGGCCGCGTAGCCGGGGTGGGTGAAGCTCTCCACGGTCAGCGTGTCGAACACCGGGCCGGCCAACGCCGGGTACTGCAACGCCGATTTGAGTGCCGCGCGCTGCGGCCACAGGGTCGGATCACGCGGGTCGGGTCGGGCGGCGGCAGGCTCGGCACGGGCGGCGGCGGGCTGCCGCTCGACGCGGCGGGGGGCATGGGCGCCGGGTCCGGCCGGGACGGAGGACTTCGACCTTTTGGCCTCGCCGCGCACCCGGTCGATGACCTGCGCGACATCGTCCCAGCCGACCCAGCCGGCGAGCTGGCGAGCGTACTCGTCGCGCAGCGTGGAGTCCTTGATCTGACCCACCATGGGCACGCAGCGGCGCAGCGCGGCGACCCTGCCCTCGGCGCTCTCCAGGTCCATCTCGGCAAGCGCGGTGCGAATCGCGAACTCGAACAACGGGGTTCGCCGTGCCACCAGATCACGCAGCGTCCCGTCGCCGGACTTGAGACGCAGGTCGCAGGGATCCATACCGTCCGGCGCCACCGCGACAAAGGACTGCCCCGCCAGGTTCTGCTCACCGTCTAAGGCCTTGAGCGCGGCAGCGCGGCCCGCTGCGTCGCCGTCGAAAACGTAGATCAGTTCGCCGCGAAAGAAGCTGTCGTCCATCATCAGCCTGCGCAGCATCGCCAGGTGCTCGTCGCCGAACGCGGTGCCGCAGGAGGCGACCGCGGTGGTGACCCCGGCCAGATGCATCGCCATCACGTCGGTGTAGCCCTCGACGACCACTGCCTGGTGCCCCTTGGCGATGTCGCGTTTGGCCAGGTCGATACCGAACATCACCGACGACTTCTTGTACAGCAGGGTCTCGGGCGTGTTGATGTACTTGGCTTCCATCGGGTCGTCGTCGAACAGCCGCCGGGCTCCGAACCCGATCACCTCACCGGCCGAGGTGCGGATCGGCCACAACAGCCGTCGGTGGAATCGGTCCATCGGGCCGCGGCGCCCCTCCCGGGACAGGCCGGCGGCTTCCAGTTCTTTGAACTCAAAACCCTTGCGCTGCAAATGTTTTGTCAGCGACTCCCAGCCGGACGGAGCGAATCCGCAGCCGAAATGACGGGCCGCATCGGGGTCGAAGTTCCGCTCCGCCAGGTATCGGCGAGCCGGTGCCGCCTCCTCGGACTCCAGCGCCGCCGCGTAGAACTCCGCCGCGGCGGCGTTGGCCGCGACGAGCCTGCTGCGACTGCCGCGGTCGCGCTGCACGCTGGTGGCCGGGCCGGTGTAGTTGATGGTGTGGCCGACCCGGTCGGCGAGCAGCTCGACCGCCTCCACGAAGCTGACGTGTTCGATCTTCTGCACGAAGGCGTACACGTCGCCGCCTTCACCGCAGCCGAAGCAGTGAAAGTGACCGTGATTGGGGCGCACATGAAACGACGGCGACTTCTCGTTGTGAAATGGGCACAAGCCCTTGAGCGAGTCGGCTCCGGCGCGCCGCAGTTGCACGTAGTCGCCGACGACTTCCTCGATGCGGACCCGTTCGCGGATGGCCGCGACGTCACGATCGGGAATCCGGCCAGCCATCGGCCCAGTCTAGAGCGCCGACCCGATCAGCTGGCCGGGCCGATGACCCCGCACGCGACCCGCTCCGCCGACATCGCCATGTCGCCGCCTTCGGCGCCGTGCAGCATCAATGCGGTCTTGTTCCCCGCCAATAGTCCGTCCCTGGTGAACGCATCGGTGGTGGTCACCAAGTAGGCGGAGCCGTCGGAGCGCACCTCGAGCGACGTCAGGTCGCCGCTTTCGGGCTTGCCGGTGTGTCCCGGCGCCTGGTAGTGACCCCCCGCGGACAGGAAGTTGCCGGGCGGACCGCCGGTCGGGGCGACTGAGTTCGGCTCGCACTTGCCGACCTCGTGGACATGCAGGCCATGGAATCCGGGCGCCAGGATTCCGGCGGCGACGGTCTTGACGGTGACGGTGGCATAGCCGTTGGCGAAATCGAAGGTGGCCGTGGCCACTTGGCGGCCGTCGGGCGCATTCAGTTGCGCGGTAAGCGATTCACCGGCGGTCGGTGTGCTGGTCGTTGTCGTCGCCGACGCTGAACCGCTGACGACCGGAGGCGTGGTCCCCGGCTGAGTGCTCGCATGCTGAGGCGAACTGCACGCGTTCACGGCGACGACAGGAAGCGACAGCACGAGCGCGGCGGCGGCGGTGAGTTTGGTCATGACGGGAGCCTAACCCCGAGCCGGCGGCCAAGTAACCGCTAATCGGTCGCCTGACGGGTGTCGATGCGCTCCAGCCGACCCTCGGTGTAGGAAGCGATTTGATCGACGATGACCCGTAGCCGGGCGCGGTCGTCGGGCGCGGTGTTGAACGTCGCGGCGAACATGGGATCGAGTGTTCGCGGGGCCCCGGAGTACAGCCAGTGCGCCACGCGGTGGATGCGGTCGCGCTGCCGGACCTGGGTTTCCAGATGCCGCGGGTCGGACATGATGAACTGCAGCGCCAGGATTTTCAGCAGCGCGACCTCGGCCCGTACCAGGTCGGGCACCAGCAGGTCGGCCTGGTAGCGCACCAGCGGCCCCGGACCGGCCGCCGCGCGCGTGGTCGCAATGGCGGCCGAGGCGAACCTGCCTACCAGTTCACTGGTCAACCGCTTGAGCGCGACCGACGCAGCAAGTGTCGCGTCGTACTTGCCGACCGCGGCGACCACAGGCAGGCCGGACAGCCGTTGCGCGGCCGCCATGAAGTCGTCGGCGCTCACCCGGGAGAATTCGCTCTCCCCCAGCCTGGCCAGGGCCGCCGCCTCGTCGTCATCGGCGAGGACGCGCAGGTCGATGCGTTGGGAGACGACGCCGTCTTCGACGTCGTGCACCGAATACGCGATATCGTCCGCCCAGTCCATCACTTGGGCTTCCAGGCACATTCGGTCCGCCGGCGCGCGTGCGCGAACCCAGGCGGCCGACTCCGCGTCCTCGTCGTAAAAGCCGAACTTCCTTCTCCCGTTCGCAATCCCTTGCCCACGGTTCCACGGGTACTTGGTGACCGCGTCCAGGGATGCGCGAGTCAGGTTTAGTCCTGCGCTATTGCCCTGTGCATCAAGCACTTTGGGCTCCAGGCTGGTCAGGATCCGGAAGTTCTGGGCGTTGCCCTCGAAGCCGCCCTGCATGGCCGCGAACTCGTCGAGCGCGCGCTCGCCGTTGTGCCCGTAGGGCGGATGGCCGATGTCGTGGGCGAGACCGCCGAGCTCCACCAGGTCGAGGTCACAACCCAGCCCGACCGCCATTCCCCGCCCGATCTGGGCCACTTCCAACGAGTGCGTCAACCGGGTCCGCGGAGTGTCCCCTTCGCGGGGCCCGACCACCTGCGTCTTGTCGGCGAGCCGGCGCAGCGCGGCGCTGTGCAATACCCGGGCTCGGTCGCGGGCGAAGTCGGTGCGGTGCTGACCTTCGGTGCCCGGCAGACCAGCAGTCTTCGGCGCTTCGCGTACCCGCCGCTGACGGTCGAAGTCGTCATAGGGGTCTTGCTGATTCGTAGTCAACTTCTTAATCACCGCAGCACAGTCTGCCAGCAAGGACACAGCGAGGTTTGACACCGTCGCAGGGCTAAATTAACCACCATGCGAATCGCTCGCTTGCTCGGCGTGTTCCTCACGATCATCACTAGCGGGCTGCTACTGGCGCCGCACGCCGATGCGCAGCCACCGTTCCGGCTGCCGGGCTATGTCACCGACAACCCCGGCCTGCTCTCAGACTCCGGGCGCTCCACGGTGGCGTCAGCCGTCGACAAGCTCTACGCCGAACGCCGCATCCGGCTGTGGGTGGTCTACGTCGACAACTTCTCCGGGCTGAGCGCGGAGAACTGGGCGAAGCGCACGTACAACACCAGCGACCTGGGTACCAACGACGCGTTGCTGGCCGTGTCCAGCACCGGGCGCGCCTACGCGTTCCTGGTGCCGTCCACGGTGCACAACATCAGCTCCAGTCAGGTCGACGACCTGCGCCACAGCCAGATCGAACCCGCGCTGCGCAGGGGCGACTGGAGTGGTGCGGCAGTCGCCGCCGCCAACGGACTCAACAGGGCACCCGATTACTCGGGCCGGATATTGCTGCTGGTCATATTGGGCGTCATCGCCATCGCGGTGGTGGTCTTTTTGATTGTCATGCGCCGCCGCGCCCGGCGACGGCGCGCCGCCGCTCTGGCCGCCGCCCGGCGGGTCGACCCGACCGACGCGAATGCGCTGGCCGCCGTGCCGCTGCAGGCCCTCGACGACCTGTCGCGGTCGATGGTGGTGGACGTCGACAACGCGTTGCGCACCAGTACCAATGAGCTCACCCTGGCGATCGACGAGTTCGGCAAAGAACGGACCCAGCCGTTCACCGATGCGGTGAACAATGCCAAAGCGGCCCTGAACCAGGCGTTCACCGTGCGCCAGCAATTGGAAGACGCCGCGCCCGAGACGCCCACACAACGCCGCGACATGCTCACCCGGGTGATCGTGTCGGCGGCGCGCGCCGACCGCGAACTGGACTCACAGACCGAGGCGTTCGAGAAGCTGCGAGATTTGGTGATCAACGCCCCGTCTCAGCTCGACGGGCTCACGCAGCAGTACGTCGAGCTGACCGGCCGCATCGCTCCAGCGGAACAGCGGATGGCCGAACTGCACAAGGAATTCGACGACGCGGCGCTGAGTCCGGTCTCCGGCAATGTCATCGGCGCCAAGGAACGATTGGCGTTCGCCGACCGCAATATCAGCTCGGCCCGTGAACTGGCCGGCCACGCGGAGAGCGGAAAGCAGACCGGTGTGGTGGATGCTTACCACGCGGCGGAGTCGGCGCTGGGTCAAGCGCGTTCGTTGCTCGACGCCGTGGACACCGCGGCGGACGACATTCGGCACGCCGTCGCCTCGCTGCCGTCGGCTATGACCGATATCCAGGCGAGTATCAAGCGGGCCGACGACCGACTCAAGCAGACGCCGAAGAGCAGATCTCCGCGGGTCAAGGAGTTGGCCGCGGCGCGTGACGCGGCAGTAACAGCCGCCGACAGCGCCCACGGCAGCGCCGCCACCGATCCTCTCGGCACGTTCGCCAAGTTGACCAGGGCCGACGCGGACCTGACTCGGCTACTGACCGCGTTGGCCGAAGAACAGGCGACGGCCGAGCGGCTCAACCGTTCATACGAGCAGGCTTTGTTCACTGCCGAGTCGCGCGTGCGGGCCGTCTCCGAGTACATCGACACGCGTCGCGGCAGCATCGGTCCG
The DNA here is from genome assembly GCA_035693385.1 of Mycobacterium sp. Classification (GTDB taxonomy): domain Bacteria; phylum Actinomycetota; class Actinomycetes; order Mycobacteriales; family Mycobacteriaceae; genus Mycobacterium. The sequence goes on along the minus strand of DASSGQ010000127.1, from coordinate 648 downwards.
GAGGCTCGGACCCGGCTGGCCGAGGCGAAACGGCAACTCCAAGTCGCGCACGACAAGCGGACGACCAACCTGCTCGAGGCGACGGCATACGCCAACGGGGCGTCGGCGTGGGCGGCTTACGCGCAGTCACTGGCGAATGCCGATGTGCAGTCGGCCCAGCGCGCTTACAGCCGTCGCAGAGGGGGCGGCGGGGGCAACGACACCGGCGCGCTGATCGGGGGGATCATCATCAGCGACCTGCTCAGGGGCGGCATGCGGGGAGGGTCGGGCGGTGGTTGGATCCCCACGTCGTTCGGCGGCTCCTCGGGCTCATCCGGAGGCTCTTCCGACGGCGGCTTCATGGGTGGCGGCGGGAGGTTCTAATCCCGTCACGTCCGAACAAATCGGTTTGAAGCGCAACCACCCCCGGGCACCGAGTACCCGGGGGTGGTTCACGTACGACTCGAAAACGGATGGCGGGGCGCACCGGACTGCCGGTGCGCCCCGCCGTTAACCGGTCTTCGCTACGCCCAGCTGGAGCCGACGGCGCTGTCGGTGCTGGCCATGTTGCTGCCGGCGCTTTGCACCTTCGAGCCGTGGGCGTTGGCCTGCTCGTAGATCACCTGGAAGTTACGACCCAACTGGGTGATGAACTCCTGGCAGGCCACC
>DASSGQ010000126.1:0-11069 GCA_035693385.1 Mycobacterium sp. | reverse complement strand
TCGGCAACCGCCTCATCGGCATCCTGCACGGCTGCCTACGCCACAAAACCCACTACGACGAACACCGAGCCTGGGAACACCGTCAAACCAGCTCCGGCACCCAGGCCGCTTGACAACTTACGAACCTGGGATGTCTAGCTGCTACACTCGTTACAGTTTGCTACAGAATTGAGGAGTGGTGGCCAACAACGCCGACCGGGTGACCCGTTTCGCCGTCGACCTGCTGGACAGCGCCGCGGTCGAGGGCGCGCGGCAAAGCCGGTCGGCCAAGCAGCAACTCGATCACTGGGCTCGGGTTGGCCGGGCCGTGTCGAGCCAGCACACCGCGGCACGCCGGCGCGTGGAGGCGGCGCTGGCCGGAGACCTGGAACTGCGCGAGCTCAGCGTCGAAGAAGGGGTGGTCTTCAACGCCGAAATCGCCGCGGCCCTCCAGGAGAACCTCGCCGAGTCCAACTACGGGCAGTTGCTCGCCCAGCGTGGCATCACCACCGTCGCCCAGAACGAGGCGGGGGAGATCGTCGAACACCGCCCCGATGGCACGTCGATTGTGTTGACGGCCAAACGCCGGCCCGCACGTAGCCGGAAGTGACAACCGCCGGCCGATGAACCGGCTCGACCTCGTCGTCGGACCCAACGGGGCCGGCAAGTCAACCTTCGTCGAACTCACACTCGCGCCGCTGCTGCCGCGAAGCGGCTACGTCAACGCCGACGAGATCGCCAGACAGCGCTGGCCCGACGACCCGGCCGCACACGCGTACGACGCCGCCCGGGTGGCCGCCGACACCAGGGCACGGCTCATCGACCTGCGCCGCTCCTTCATCGCCGAAACCGTGTTTTCTCACCCCTCCAAACTCGAGTTGATCGACACCGCGCAAACCGCGGGCTACACCGTCGTGCTGCACGTGTTGCTCATCCCCGAAGAGTTGGCGGTGCAGCGGGTCAGGCACCGAGTCGAGGCCGGTGGACACGACGTGCCCGAGGACAAGATTCGTCAACGCTACCAACGTCTTTGGGCCCTGGTCGGCACGGCGATCATCCGGTGCGACACCGCGACCGTGTACGACAACAGTGCACTCAAGGGTCCCCGGATCGTGGCTCACATGAGCGGCGGTCAGCCGATCGGTGCACCCGCCTGGCCGGCGTGGACGCCGCAGGAGTTGGTGGCGCGCTGCCCCGCCTGACGTGGCCAGCCCCCGGACGCAAGCGGCCGTAGTGCAGTAGCGCACTACTCGTGTCTTCGCGCGCTCAGCGACCTAACGTCGGGCGCGACAGATGTTCAGGTGTGGGGAAAGTGGTCGCTATGGTGGGGCATTCGGCGGTTGTCAGCATTGTCGATGATTCTTCGTCCGGGCCGACGTGCGCCAAACGAAGGCCCGGACTCGCGGATGCGTCGGCGGCGCCCCCGCGCGGAGTAGGTACCAGCCGAGGGGTGCTCGACGGCGCGTTCGCGGTCCTCGAGGCGCTCGCCGCCGCCGACGGTCTGGGGTTGACCGAGTTGGCCTGCGCCAGCGGGCTGCCCAAGAGCTCGGCGTACCGGCTTGCCGAACAGCTCGCGGCCCTCGGCGCGGTCCAGCGCGTGCAGCGCCGTTACTACGTCGGCGCGCGAATCGGACACATCGGACAACGCTGGCAGCCCGACCCCCAGCTGCGCGACGCGGGGCAGGCGCCGGTGCACACCCTGGCCGTGCAGTCGCGCGCCACGGCGTCGCTGCGGATCCTGCATGAAGACCGGTTGCGGGCGATCTGTACCACCGCGCCGCACGGCCACGCCTATCTGCCCAACCCGGCGGACCCAGAATCGACCGCCCGCACCGCCACCGGACGTGTCCTTTACGCGGCCCAAGCGAATACCGATGGAGTTGCGCTTCCGGGCTGCTGGACGCGACGCGAATGGCGCCTCCTGCGCGCCCGCATCCGCGACGCGCACGCGACCGTGGTCGACCATCAAGAAGCCGTCGCCGGCATCTGCTGCGTGTCGGCGCCGGTGTGGTGGCCCAACGGAAGCTGTGCCGGCGCGGTCACGGCCGTTGTACAGGCCGCCAGACCGCCGCATGATCTCCGTGACCAGGTGATATTCGCGGCCCGCAGCATCAGCGCACGATTGCCGTAATCCTCGCGGCGGACGGGTCCGGCCGCGGCACGGGGCGATCCGCGAGGGACGGTCTGGCGCGGGCGTCTAGTGGTCCGCTCAGCGGACCCCGGGGTTGCCGGGAGAAGCGTTGCCAGATGCGATTCGAGCAACCCAGGTGGGGGTATAGATGGCGGTGGTGATGCTGGCTTCCCGGAACGGGTCGGCATCAACGCGAGCCGATCGGAGCACCTCGTTGAGCGACCCCACGCCTGACAGATCGACACCCGATGGTGGGGTGGCCCCGACCATCACCGGCACGGCCGATTTCGTCACGGGCGAGGGATTCCTCCCGGGACGCCGCATCACCATCTGCGTCACGTACATCGAAGACGACGTCAGCGACTACCTCAGTTACACCGCCGGCCCCGACGGCCGCCTGCACGCCCGGGTGCCCACCAGCCACGCCCCCGGGGCGCTGCGTATCCGTGCCACCGACCATCGATCCGACCCCGACGGCGAGTGCGGGCTGCTGTGGAGCAACGCCCATACCGCCAGCCCGCCCAAGCACTAGGCCACCTGCTTCGCAGGCGGGTTTGCTCAGCAAACCTCGGCCAGGGCGCCTGCCGCGGCGGCGAGCCGCTGAACGGACCCCGCGGTTGCCTCACCGCGCCCGCGTGGTGCGCAATGGATGTCGCGAGTTCGCGTCCAAAGCGCGGCCGCCGGCAACACACGCACGGCGACCGGCTTGAGATCCGCGTGACGACACAGGAGGTGATGGCCGATGGTGACGGGTCCGGTCGGTGTGCAGCACATCGTGGTGCCACATGTTTCCGCGCACGCAGACTTGTTCGACGGCCAGCGGGCGCATCTGCATCTAATCCGCGCCGAACTCGAAGCGTGCCAGACACCGAGGTGACGACCATGCGCACACCCAACGCCGTTCTGCCGCAACGGATTTACCTCATCCGCCACGGCGAGAAACCGGCCGACCCGCCGGCTTCGTCGCCCGATCAGTCGGGCCCGCCGTTCGGGATTGATGCCGACGGCAACCAAAACGTGCACTCCCTGCTGCCGCGGGGATGGCAGCGCGCCGGGGCATTGGCCGTGCTGTTCGACCCTGCCGTCGGGGCGCCGCTGGCGGGGCTGCACACGCCCGCCGCGTTGTACTCACCGAATTACGGGAAACCGGAGAAGACGCAGGCGCACCGCACCTTTCAGACCATCCAGGGCCTCAGCGGGCGCCTCGGCATCACCATCCAATCCCCGGTCCCCGAGGGAGAGGAACCCGCGCTCGCCGACGCGGTTCTGGCCAGCGGCAGCGAGGTCGTCCTGATCTGCTGGGAACACCAACACATCCCGGCCTTCGCACAGGAAGTCCCCACGGGCAACAACACCGCCGTCCCCACCCAGTGGCCGGGCGATCGATTCGACGTCATCTGGACCTTCGACCTCGACCCCGCCACCGGACGCTACGTGTTCGGCCAAGTGCCCCAACAACTTCTGGAAGGTGACACCGCCACCGTGATCTAAGGGACGCGCTGTACGTCGGCGCGCCGGTAGGAGACGGAGCGTGACCTATCCTGGCGACTTACCCGATCTGGGGGCCGCCGACCCGACCGCATCGCTGAGCGAGGCGAACCCGCCGTCGTGCAACCGGCGGGCAATGCCGTCGTGAATGTGCTTGGGCCACAGGCCCCCGCCATAGATGAAGCCGGTGTAGCCCTGCAGCAGCGACGCGCCCGCAGTGATCCGCTCCCACGCGTCGTCGCCGGTTTCGATGCCCCCGACGCTGATCAGCGCCAGGCGATCGCCGGCGCGGCCGTGGAGCCGGCGCAGCACCTCAACCGCGCGGCGCGCCACCGGCGGCCCCGAGATGCCCCCGGCGCCCAGCGCGTCGACTCCCGGGGTGAGAAGGCCGTCGCGCGACACCGTGGTGTTGGTGGCGACGATGCCGGCCAGGCCCAGCTCGACGGCCAGGTCGGCGATTTCGTCGAGATCGGAGTCGGCGAGATCGGGTGCGATCTTCACCAGTACCGGCGTTGACGTCGCCGAGGCCTCTAACAGGACGCCCTCGAGGATGGGCCGCAGCGATTCGACCGCCTGCAGGTCGCGCAGCCCCGGCGTGTTCGGCGAGCTCACGTTCACCACCAGATACGACGCCAGCGGGCCGACCAGGCGCGCGCTTGCCCGGTAGTCGTTGACGGCGTCGGCGGATGGCGTCGTCTTCGTCTTGCCGATGTTGACCCCGATCGGTATCTCGGGTCGGTGGCGCGCGAGCTGCAGCGCCAGCGCGCCGGCACCGCGATTGTTGAACCCCATCCGGTTGAGCAGGCCGCGGTCGGCGGGCAGCCGGAACAAGCGGGGGGCCGGGTTGCCGGGCTGCGGGTGCGCGGTGACGGTCCCGACCTCGGCATACCCGAATCCACACGCGCCCCAGGTGAGTAACCCCGTGCCGTTCTTGTCGAAGCCGGCGGCCAGCCCGAGCGGTCCCGGGAAGCGCACCCCGAACACGGTGCTGGCCAGCACCGGATCGGTCGGGCCGAGCAGGCGGTGCAGCAACCGTCGCACCGACGCTCCGGCGGTGAGGCCACGCAGCACGGCGAAGACCAGCGTGTGGATGCGTTCGGGCGGGACCACGAACAGCAGCGGGCGCACCAGGCCGTAAAGTCGATGACCGCCTCGGCCCGGTGGGGCCGCCGTCACAGTTGGGGTTGGTCGGGTCGCTGGCTGTCCAAGCGGGATTTCTTGCGGCGCAACAAAACTCGCCTACTCCCGTCGGTATATAGGCGCACCCGCGTGAGCTCCCAGCCGCGATATTCGGCCTCGATGGACAGCCGGGTGGATGCGCTGAGACGGGTCAGTTCCGGCGGCAGGCGCAACGGCACCCACTCGTATTCGTCGGACATCTCGGTGTCCCAGCCCGCGGGAAGCCCGCTCCGCCGCGGCGCTGGCCGGCCGTTCACGGGGTACCCGCCGCGTGCTCGATGATCTGCACACCCGCACCCGACCCAGACACCACGTACAAGGTGTCCGACGCTTCGTCAAAGGCCAGGGAGTTGGGTTGTCGCACGGTGGGGTGGCGCGCCCTTTCGACGGGAATTCCGGTTGACAGATCGTAACCAATGACGGTGTTGGATGCGGTTTGGGACACCCAGGTGAGCTCGCGGGAGCCGGCGAGGCCGTACGGGGCCTGCCGGACCGGGTAGGCCTGACGCAGGATCAGCGGGTCGACGCCGTACACCAGCAGTTGGCCGCCGCGGGTGTCCGCAACCAGGACCCGGCCCAGCGCATCGGCGGCCAGGGTGGTGGCGCCCTCGCCCGCCCGCAGCGACTGCTCAACACGACCGTCGGCACCGATCGTCGTCACCGAGGTCTGTCCCCTGTCCAGTACTACCGTCGTATTTCCTTGTGTTGCAAGGGCATCGACGCGAGCAAAGATCTTGTTTCGGCTGTCGACGGACGCGGTGCTGACCGCGGCTGGTGTCTGGGAGGTGAGGGTGAATACCGCGCCGTCGGCGCTGCCCAGCACCAGCTTGCCGTCGGCGCGTTGCGCGATCGCGGTGAATTCGGCCTGCGCTGCGTCGGCGACGGGTACGTGCGCCGTGTGGCCGGTGGACAGGTCGACCGCGAAGTAGCCGCCGCGGGCAGCCAGGAAGGCCCAGCCACGACCGTCGCCGGTCAATGCCGTCGCCGGCCCCGGCAGGGCAACCTGCCGGGGCGAGCCGCGCGGGGTCGCGTGCGGGTCATCGAACTCTGTGATGCTGGCGGGCGCCGCCGGGTCGGCACCGGGAACCAGGACGGCCAATTGGCGAGTGCTGCCGTCGAACAACGCCGCCGTGGCTTCCCCGGCCAGCGCTCGCACCGTACCGGCCGGATTTTGCGACACCGGTGGTGACTGGGCCGCCTGCGCCGGTTCGATGGTGCGCGGTTTTTCGGAGGCAAACGTACCGAGCGGATTCGATGAACAACTCGTGACGGACGCCAGCAAAAGCAGCAGAGCTGCAAGGCGTCGCCGAACTCGATGTTTGTCGCCTCTATGCTGTCGCAGCAATTATTTTCCTTCGCGTAACCATCGTGAAAGCAAAATTTTAAGGAACGGTTTCGCATCCAATACGGCCATGTTCCTACGCTGAGTAGTACTGGAGAGGTATCGTCGCTTCATGACCGTCATCGCCGACCGGCATATCGCAGCTAGAGAGTTTGCTGTCGAGGACATATCGACAGGGGTCTTTGCCAGCGGATATGGACAAGTCGGTGATGGGCGCAGTTACTCCTTCCACATTGAGCACCGTTCGCTCGTCGTCGAGATTTACCGCCCGCGCCTGGCCGGCCCCGTCCCGCAGGCCGACGAAGTGGTAGCCAGGGCGGTCCGCAGCCTCGTCGACATCGACCTCACCGATGAGCGCAGCCTGACCGCCGCGGTGCGTGACGCCGTCGCTCACGCGCTACCGGTTTCCCGCTAGTCAAGCCCGGGCGCGGCCACCCGCACCGGGTACGGTCGTCGTCGTGGCCGTGGTTCCTGGTTTGACCGAGTTCCTGCCGGTGTCGCCGTGCTAATCCTGCCAGGCAACGGGACGGTCGCGCCGACATGACCGTCATCCTGCTGCGGCATGGCCGCTCCACCTCGAACACCGCGGGCATTCTGGCCGGTCGTTCCGAAGGCGTCGACCTCGACGACAGGGGTCGCGAGCAGGCCGAGGGACTGATCGATCGGATCGGCGACCTGCCGATCCGGGCGGTGGTGACCTCGCCGCTGCTGCGCTGCCGGCGTACCGTCGCGCCGCTGGCCGAGTCGCTGTGCGTCGAGCCGCTGATCGACGACCGGCTCGCCGAGGTCGATTACGGGGACTGGACTGGCCGCAAGATCGGCGAGTTGGCGAATGAGCCGCTGTGGCGGGTCGTGCAGGCCCATCCCAGCGCGGCGGTATTTCCCGGCGGCGAGGGCTTGGCGCAAGTGCAGGCGCGCGCGGTAGCCGTAGTCCGCGAACACGACCGAAGGCTGGCGTCAGAACATGGCGGCGACGCGCTCTGGGTGGCATGCACGCACGGTGACGTCATCAAGGCGGTTGTCGCCGACGCCTACGGGATGCACCTGGACGGGTTCCAGCGCGTCACCGCCGATCCCGGGTCGGTGAGCGTCATCCGGTACACCCCGCTGCGGCCATTCGTGTTGCACGTCAACCACACCGGCGCGCGGCTGTCCGCGATGCTGCGGGCCGGGCCGCCACCGAAGGCGGAGTCCGAGGGTGATGAGCCTCACGGTGAGTCCAAGGCGGCGCCGCAAACCGAATCGACCGCCGTGGTGCCGTCGAGCGACGCGGTGGTCGGAGGCTCCACCAATTAAATTCCGTCGCGGTGCCACGATCGGATCGCACAGCGACGGGCACAGCCGGTATTTTGGGAAGTGCCATGGCCCGCGCAATTCACGTCTTCCGCACACCCGACCGCTTCGTGGCCGGGACCGTTGGCCAGCCCGGAAACCGCACCTTCTACATCCAAGCGGCGCACGATTCCCGGGTGGTGTCGGTGATATTGGAGAAGCAACAGGTCGCGGTGCTCGCCGAGCGCATCGGTGCGCTGCTGATCGAGGTCAATCGCCGGTTCGGCACCCCGGTCCCGCCCGAGCCCGCGGAGATCGACGACCTCAACCCGTTGATCACGCCCGTCGATGCGGAGTTTCGGGTCGGGACCATGGGCCTGGGCTGGGATTCGGAGGCTCAGACCGTGGTGGTCGAATTATTGGCCGTGACCGACGCCGAATTCGACGCTTCGGTGGTGCTCGACGACACCGAGGACGGTCCGGACGCGGTGCGGGTGTTTTTGACGCCGGAATCGGCACGGCAGTTCGCCACTCGCTCCAATCGTGTGATCTCCGCGGGACGTCCGCCGTGCCCACTATGCGACGAACCGTTGGACCCCGAGGGCCACATCTGCGCACGCGCCAACGGCTACAAGCGCGGCGCGCTGCTCGGGCCTGACGATGACCCCCCGGAATAACGACTGTGACGAACGCGAGGTGTTGCGGGACGGCGAGCTGACCGTCCTCGGACGCATCCGCTCAGCCAGCAACGCCACCTTTTTGTGCGAGTCGACGCTTGGTGGGGCCTCCGTGCACTGCGTCTACAAGCCGGTCTCCGGTGAAGCACCGCTGTGGGATTTCCCCGACGGCACCCTGGCCGGTCGCGAACTCGGCGCATACCTGGTGTCGACGCAGTTGGGTTGGAACATCGTGCCGTACACGGTGATTCGTGACGGTCCGGCCGGGCTGGGCATGCTGCAGCTTTGGGTGCGCCAACCCGGTGACGCCGCCGATTCCGACCCCAGGCCAGGTCCCGACCTCGTCGACCTCTTCCCCGCCGACAAGCTGCCGCCCGGTTATCTGCCGGTGCTGCGCGCGTACGACTATGCCGGCGACGAGGTCATCCTGATGCACGCCGACGACACCCAATTGCGGCGGATGGCGGTGTTCGATGTGCTGATCAACAACGCCGACCGCAAGGGCGGCCACATCCTGTTCGGGCTCGACGGCCGGGTTTACGGAGTCGACCACGGTGTGTGCCTGCACGTGGAGAACAAACTGCGCACGGTGTTATGGGGCTGGGCCGGTAAGCCGGTCGACGACCAGACTCTGGAGGCGGTGGCGGGCCTCGCCGCAGCCCTCTCGTGCTCTCTCGGCGATGAACTGGCCACGCACATCACCCGGGCGGAAATCGCGGCACTGCGCCGGCGGGCCCGCGCGCTGCTCAACGATCCGGTCATGCCCGGACCGAACCGGCATCGCGCGATCCCGTGGCCGGCGTTTTAGTACGCGCCCCCGGCGTCGGCAATACTTATCCGGTGTCAGACCTGACGGATGCCGCTCTGGCCGCCGATCTCGCCGCGGAGGCGGGGGAGCTGTTGCTCAAGGTGCGCAAGGACATCGGTTTCGGCCAACCTTGGGCACTCGGCGACGCGGGTGACAGTCAGGCAAACGATTTTATTTTGCGGAGGTTGCGCGTCGAGCGACCCGACGACGCGGTTCTCAGCGAGGAAGCGTACGACGATCTGGTCCGGGTCAGGTGCGACCGGGTGTGGATCATCGACCCGCTGGACGGCACCCGGGAGTTCTCCACGCCGGGGCGCGACGACTGGGCGGTGCACATCGCGCTGTGGCAGCGTCCCGTCGATGGCCGGCGCGAGATCACCGATGCGGCAGTGGCTTTGCCCGCTCGCGGCAACACGGTCTACCGCAGCGACACGGTGACCGACGGCGACGCGCGCGTCGGCATTCCCCATACCTTCCGGATCGCCGTCAGCGCCACCCGGCCACCGGCCGTGTTGCACCGCATGCGGCAGAAGGTGGCCATCCAGCCCGTGGCGATCGGGTCGGCGGGCGCCAAGGCGATGGCTCTCATCGACGGGGACGTCGACGCCTACGTGCACGCCGGTGGCCAGTGGGAATGGGATTCGGCGGCGCCGGCCGGGGTGGTGATGGCCGCGGGCATGCACGCATCCAGGCTCGACGGCTCTCCGCTGCGCTACAACCAGCCCGACCCATATCTGCCCGACTTCATCATGTGTCGCGCCGAGCTGGCGCCGATCCTGCTCGACGCGATCCACCAGGTGTGGCGCTGAGGAGCCCCCGCCTCAGCCCGTCCCCCTCGCGGCTACGCCGCTGGGCGGTTCCCCCAACACGGGCCGCATCGTCGCCGGGCTTGTGCTGGATTGCCCGGCTCCTTCTCAGCCCGCTACGCGGGCCGCATCGTCGCCGGGCTTAAAGTCGAGGCATGCAGTCGTGGCCTACCGCGCAGGTTCCGGTGTTGCCTGGACGGGGCCCCGAACTGCGGCTTTACGACACCTCTGACCGGCAGGTGCGACCGGTGGCGGCCGGCGCTCAGCCAGGTTCCAAGGCGACCATGTACGTCTGCGGGATCACGCCGTACGACGCAACCCATCTGGGCCACGCGGCCACTTATCTGGCGTTCGACCTGGTGCACCGTCAGTGGCTCGACCTCGGTCACGACGTCCACTACGTGCAGAACGTCACCGACGTCGACGATCCCTTGTTGGAGCGCGCCGATCGCGATGGTGTCGACTGGCGGGAGCTCGGCGACCGGGAGGTCGCACTTTTCCGCGAGGACATGACGGCGCTACGGATACTGCCGCCACACGAGTACGTCGGGGCGACCGAGGCGATTCCCGAAGTGGTCGAACTCGTCGAGAAGATGCTGGCTTCGGGGGCTGCCTACGTGCTCGACCCGGAAATAGGCGAATACCCGGACGTCTACTACCGGGCCGACGCCACACTTCAGTTCGGCTACGAGTCCGGCTACGACCGGGACACCATGCTTCGGCTGTTCGCCGAGCGCGGTGGCGACCCGGATCGGCGCGGCAAGACCGACGAGCTCGACGCCCTGCTGTGGCGGGCCGCGCGACCGGGGGAGCCCAGTTGGCCCTCACCGTTCGGTGCCGGGCGACCCGGCTGGCACATCGAATGCGCGGCGATCGCGCTCAGCCGCATTGGCAGCGGCCTGGACATCCAGGGCGGCGGCAGCGACCTGATCTTTCCCCATCACGAATTCACCGCCGCGCACGCCGAATGTGTGCGGGGCGAGCGGCGATTCGCCCGGCACTACGTGCATAGCGGGATGATCGGCTGGGATGGGCACAAGATGTCCAAGAGCCGCGGCAATCTGGTGCTGGTCTCAACGTTGCGCGCTCAAGGCGTTGAGCCCGCGGCCATCCGGCTGGGCCTGCTGGCCGGCCACTATCGCGCCGACCGGTTCTGGAGCGACGAAGTGCTCGACGAGGCGGTCGCCCGGCTACAGCGCTGGCGCACCGCGACGGCGCTGCCCGCCGGTCCCGACGCCACCGACCTGATCGCCCGGGTGCGGCAGTATTTGGCCGATGATCTTGATTCCCCCAAAGCCATTGCGGCACTTGATGGTTGGACCACCGACGCACTGGAATACGGTGGCCATGACGACGGGGCGCCGAGGCTGGTGGCGACTGCGGTTGA
>DASSGQ010000125.1:0-4523 GCA_035693385.1 Mycobacterium sp. | reverse complement strand
ACTGTCGCCGCGCCGACCAGCAGCCGAACTCCATACGGTGCAGTTGCCATGGGTCCAAGAGTGCCTTAACGGGCGGCTAACTTCCAAGCCCAGCGGCGCGAGCCGGCGGCAGATGTGCTCTCCAAGGCGCCAGAACGTACCCTGAACGTCATGCCGCCGACTGTTGACATGGGAATTCCCGGCACCGTGAGGTCGGGGGAACCCGCGGCCGGCGCTGCCGCCCGCAAGCGGGTGCTCCTTGCCGAGCCGCGTGGCTACTGCGCGGGTGTGGATCGCGCCATCGAGACCGTCGAACGCGCGCTGGAGAAACACGGCGCGCCGGTCTACGTCCGACACGAGATCGTGCACAACCGCCACGTGGTCAGCACCCTCGAAAAGGCGGGGGCGGTTTTCGTCGAGGAAACCGACGCGGTTCCCGAGGGAGCCATCGTGGTGTTCTCCGCGCACGGCGTCGCACCGACGGTGTATGCCGCCGCCGCCGCACGCAGCCTGCACACCATCGACGCCACCTGCCCGTTGGTGACCAAGGTGCACAACGAAGCCAGGCGATTCGCCCGGGACGACTACGACATCCTGTTGATCGGTCACGAGGGCCACGAAGAGGTCATCGGGACCGCCGGGGAGGCGCCCGAACACGTGCAGCTGGTCGACGGGGTCGCCTCGGTGGACAACGTGGTGGTGCGCGACGAGAACAAGGTGGTCTGGCTGTCCCAGACCACGCTGTCGGTCGACGAGACGATGGAGATCGTCGAGCGGCTGCGGCAGCGTTTTCCCAAGCTGCAGGATCCGCCCAGCGACGACATTTGCTACGCGACCCAGAACCGGCAGGTCGCGGTCAAGGCGATGGCCCCCGAATGCGAGCTGGTCATCGTCGTCGGGTCCCGCAACTCGTCGAATTCGGTGCGGCTTGTCGAAGTGGCGCTGGGCGGCGGCGCAGCGGCCGCTCACCTGGTCGACTGGGCCGACGATATCGACCCGGCGTGGTTGGAGGGGGTCACGACGGTAGGGGTCACCTCCGGTGCGTCCGTCCCCGAGGTGCTGGTGCAGGGCGTGCTCGCGCGGCTCTCCGACTGTGGCTACGACGTGGTGCAACCCGTGACGACGGCCCAGGAGACGCTGGTGTTCGCGTTGCCCCGCGAGATCCGGTCGCCTCGCTAGCAGCCGGCCGGTCCGATCTTCGGACTCAGCCTCGGACTAGCCTTCGTACTCCCAGGATTCCGCCGGGGATCGCCCCTCGGAGCGGCCGGACCGCGATCGATTCCGGCGCTCGGGGCGTGGATCGGCTGGGGGCTCGGCGCCGCGCGGCGCTCTGGGCTCGTCCAGCGGGCCGGACCCGCGGTAGCGGACCTGCGAGATCGGGTGGTGTGTCGGGTTGGCGCCGTTGCCGCCCGGGGCACGGCGGCGCCGAGGCTCGTACGGTTCGTACCGGTTGAACTGCTCGGGGGCCGGCGGGGGGTCGTACCTGTCGTACCCCTCGAAGCGGCTGCTACGAGGCCGTGTTCCCTCGTAACTCCCCTCGTACGGCCGCTCATACGGGTTGGCGCGGGCCTGCCGCGAATCGGGACGGGATTCACGGCGGCCGCGCAACTCCGGATCACCCTGCGGCCTCGGGCGACGGCGCGACCGGCGGGGCGGGTCGGCCGGGTCGAAGTCCGGCGGGGGAGCCTGGCGCCGCCGCCGCGGACGTTCGGCCACGCGTTCGTCCTCGTCTCCCAGCGGTCGGGCATGCCGGGAGTGGGCCCGGCCCGGACGTGAGCCGGTCCTGCGCGCCGGCCGCCCGGACTTCGCCTTCCGCGGAGCGCTCGGATCGCGGGTCCCCGTCGCGTCGCCGGAGGCTGCGTCGTCGGCGTCGTCGGCGCGGGAATGGAGGCGAAGAAGCGAATTCAGTTTCGGGGCAACGGCGTCTAAGAAGGCGTTGAAGATCGAGTTCGACCTTGCGGGGGACGCGCTGGCGGCGTCGTCAGTGGTGTCGGCTGCCACCGCCGTCCCACGTGATTTCCCGAAATACCACCTGACCATTCCGATCAGCAGCACGGCGCCGGCGGTGCCCAGCATCAGCGGGAAACGCTCGATGAGCGGATAGCCGCAGTTGATCAGGAGGTCTTTGACGCCGCCGACCTTGCCCCCGTGGAACAGCCAGTAGGCGCCCGGGACCGCGCAGAAAAGTATCAACGGCGGCTGGATGATCGCGGTGAACACACCTTCCTGGCGCACGGCCAGCACCGCGGCCACGCAGCCGGCGATATAGAAGCCCGCGAAGACGTGGGTCAGCTCCTTGTGGTCGGACGCCGCGTCGATCGCGTAGCCGACGGCAGTCGCGATCGTGGCGATGAGCAGCGCACCCCACCACGGCACGCCTGGGAGATTTGGGTGAATCGAGCGGTGACCAGCCTCCACCGCCGACCTTGCCCGCTGTGCTGACACATCTAGACCGTACCGGCTATGAGCCGAAAGCCCCGTATATATAGCCAGTCGCAGCCCTGGCGTGCCATGCCGTCGCGCGGGGATGGTCCGTGACGGCCGGCCTCACCGATGCCCCCTAGACTTGGTTCCCCGTGAGCCTGAGCCTGGGAATCGTGGGTCTGCCCAACGTCGGCAAGTCGACACTGTTCAACGCGCTGACCCGAAACAACGTCGTGGCGGCCAATTATCCGTTCGCGACGATCGAACCCAACGAGGGTGTCGTTTCGCTACCGGATCCGCGACTGGACAAGTTGGCGCAGCTTTTTCATTCCGAGCGCATCGTGGCGGCCCCGGTCACCTTCGTCGACATCGCCGGCCTGGTCAAAGGTGCCTCCGAGGGGGCCGGGCTGGGCAACAAGTTCCTGGCCCACATCCGCGAATGCGACGCCATCTGCCAGGTGGTCCGGGTGTTTTCCGACGACGACGTGACGCACGTGGCAGGCCAGGTGGATCCCAAGTCCGACATCGAGGTCGTCGAGACCGAGTTGATCCTGGCCGACCTGCAGACCCTGGAGCGCGCGCTGCCGCGCCTGGAGAAGGAAGCTCGCACCAACAAGGAGCGCAGACCGGTGTACGAGGCGGCGCAGGCCGCTCAGGCGACGTTGGACGGCGGCACCACGCTGTTCGCCGCGGGGGCTGACGCCTCGCTGCTGCGCGAGCTGAATCTGCTGACCACCAAACCTTTCTTGTATGTCTTCAACGCCGACGAGGCGGTGCTGACCGACGCCGCGCGGGTCGCCGAGCTGCGCCGGCTCGTCGCGCCCGCGGATGCGGTGTTCCTGGACGCCGCCATCGAAGCCGAGCTGGCCGAACTCGACGACGACTCGGCCGCCGAGCTGCTCGAGTCGATCGGGCAAACCGAACGCGGCCTCGATGCGCTGGCCCGAGCGGGATTTCACACGCTGAAGCTGCAGACCTACCTGACGGCGGGCCCGAAGGAGGCGCGGGCGTGGACCATCCACCAAGGCGATACCGCGCCCAAGGCCGCCGGGGTGATCCACACCGACTTCGAGAAGGGCTTCATCAAGGCCGAGATCGTGTCCTACGACGACCTGATCGCGGCCGGGTCGATGGCGGCGGCCAAGGCGGCGGGCAAGGTCCGCATGGAGGGCAAAGATTATGTGATGGCCGACGGCGACGTGGTCGAGTTCCGCTTCAACGTCTAGTCAACCCAAGAAGCAGTAGCCGACGCCGTTGACAGCCGTAGCATTCACTGGTGGGTTTTGACGTCCCGCCAGACGCCTATGTCCGTTTTATGGGCCGGTACGCCGAGCCTCTGGCGGAGGTCTTCGCGGCATTTGCCGGGGTCGGCTCGGGCGACAGGGTGCTCGACGTGGGCTGTGGTCCGGGCGCGCTGACGGCGCGTTTGTTGACGATCGGAGCCGAGGTCGCTGCCATCGATCCTTCGCCACCGTTCATCGACGGGATCCGTGTGCGCTTCCCAGATGTTGATGTGCGTCGAGGTACAGCGGAGGAATTGCCGTACGACACTGCTACTTTCGATGCTTCTCTCGCGCAATTGGTAGTGCACTTCATGACGGATCCATTGGTCGGCGTCAGACAGATGGCGCGCGTGACGCGGCGTGGCGGTGTCATCGCGGCATGCGTGTGGGACGGGCCGACCGGCGCGCTGGCGCCGTTCTGGGATGCGGTTCACCTGATCGACCCCGAAGCTGAGGATGAGGCGCTACTCTTCGGGGCCCGCATGGGGCACCTGACTGAGCTGTTCGAAGCTGCTGGCCTGCGCGATGTCGAAGAGAATGCCATTGCGGTCGATGTTGCGCATCCGACCTTTGAGGAGTGGTGGGAGCCGTACACCTACGGTGTCGGTCCTGCTGGCGACTATGTCCAGCGACTCGATGGCGATGGTCGCGCACTTCTGGAATCACTGGCTCGCGAACGTATGGGTAGTGGCCCGTTCACCGTCACCGCTACCGCCTGGGCCGCCCGCGGAACGGTTTGATCACGAAGTGGTCGAGTTCCGCTTCAAACGTCTAGTCAGCCGAATGGGAATCACTGCTTGCCTGGATTCCGGTCTGAGGGAAATTCTTGAAAGGTGG
>DASSGQ010000124.1:0-10737 GCA_035693385.1 Mycobacterium sp. | reverse complement strand
GGGCCTGACCACTCCACCCCGCACCCGCAATGTTCATCGACGACGCCCACATCTTGCGGGCCTCATCCTCAACCGTCTGCGCGTGCATCTCAAAACGACCAGCCATCGCCCGCATCTCGTGCGGGTCAGTCATAAAACGTGCCATGTTGCCTTTCTCCTTCTGGTTAATTTTCTGGACTTGCCATACAGATTGGTCTTTGTTACCGGCCGGCCACGGGGATATCGGAGCCGCCGATCATGAGTGAAACACCGACAGTCGTCCCCCTCTCCTCAACCGGCCGCCGGCGAATGTGGGATCACGCTGCTAGTCCGCGGCACGTCGAAGCGAGGTTCGGCTTCGCCTTCCCACCCGCTCCATTCGCCCCACTCGTTCCACTCGTCCATGCCCTCAGCGGTAGCCTCCGGGGCCAGCCCGTCGGCCACATCGTCACCGGCACTGACGCCCTCTTCGGGCTCTGGCGCCCAATGGTCATAGTTGTCCGGTGGGACGACCACGCCCCATTTGAGCGGAACCGATAGGCCCCCGAGCATGCCCGACGTACCCCGAACCGCTGCCACCGAATCGTCCGGCAGCGGCGAACCAAGAGGCAAAAGCACGCTGCCCCCTTCCACAGCCGATCTACTACGTACACTCACTCGCGGTGGCCAACGAATCAACCACCGAGCCCTCCGCATCGTAAGTCAATCCCACAGACAATATCCTGAATTTGCCGATTTCGCTCCCCTTTGAGCACACGCAATCCTGGGAACGAAACGGGTCGCAGCAACCGGGAACCCGGCCCTGCAGGCCCGCGAGACCGGCCATTCGACGGCGCTTTCAGATCCGCCCCACGGCGCGCCGGCAAAGAGCTGAAGTCGTTGTCATGCAGCGCTTTTCGCCCAAGTCGTGGTCCCGAAAACCTCGCACCGGCCGACACGCATCACCGGTCCGCGGAGCCTCCGGGCCCCCACCGTCCCCACTCGCGCCGCCGCCGGATGTCAGGACCACCCCGATGCAGCAAAACCCGTCGCCCTTGCCGTTGGACCAACGGGTGGACCGGATGAAAACGCACGTTGTCGACCGTGTAGGCCCCTAACCGCCGACGCCGGGCAGGCACCCGATTCCATCCACGGGGTGCAGCGAAGGGCTGCCGGCGGTTCGCTCGCCCAATCCGCCTCGCGCCGCACATTTCGGCGCCCGCGGAATGACAACGAATGACCGTGAGCGATCCGCGGCAGTCGAAGGTCCGGGGCGGTCGCATCCGGCCGCTGTCAATCCAATTCAGCGCAATTCAGCAGATTCCGCTGGGAGTTCCGCGAAGCGGCGCGGTTTCCTGGGTCGGCATCGACTGCGGGTACGGCACCCGATAGGGAATCGATGTCTTCACGGTCGATCCGAGCACCGCATTGGGGACACACTGTGGCAGTTTCGGGAGCGCCGCCAGCACCGGGTGGTCCAAACTGGGTCTCGACGGGTTGGGCGGGACGGCGAAGTTGAACGCGGTCGTCATGTCGCCGACCGTCTGATCGCGCCACGGACTCAGGTTAGGAACCGGCACGCCGAATCTCGTCCGCAGCAATTTCAATTGTGATGTGTGGTCCAAAACGGTGCTGCACTTGAGCGGCCCACGGCTGTACGGAGAAATGACGAAAGTGGGCACGCGAAAGCCCAGACCGATTGGCCCCCGTATGCCACCGGACCCGGGCACCGCGTCGATATCGGGCACCGTGACGAATTCACCCGGCGTACCGGGCGGTGGTGTTGGTGGCGTGACGTGATCGAAGAAGCCGCCGTTTTCGTCATAGGTGACGATCAGTGCGGTTTTTTCCCACACCGCGGGATTGGATAGCAACGTGCGCAGCACGTCAACGATCGCGACCGCGCCGACGCACACCGGAAACGAGGGATGCTCGGAGTAGAGGAACCCCGGAAGTATCCAGGAAACCGCCGGCAGCGTGTTGTTCCTGACATCGGAGACAAAGTTCCCGGGGTAGGTCGGAGCAATCCCGTTGCGAGCCAGGTCCGACTGCGGATTTGCCGACTGCTTGAAGTCGTTGACCAGCCCGTTGTAGCCGATGACGGTGTTGTTGAGAGCCCCAAGCAGCTTGTTCTGATACACCTTCCAGCTAACCCCGGCGGCGCTGAGGTTCTCCGGCATGATGGTCCAGCTGAACCGCTGTATTGGTTGAACGTTGGGCTCGACGAGTTGCGGTCCGCCGTGCGTCCCGTCGGGGTCGATGGTGGCGCTCATCCAATACAGCCTGTTGGGCGTGGTCCCGCCCAACAGCGAACAGTGGTATTGGTCGCAGATCGTAAAAGTGTCGGCCAGTAGGTAATGGACGGGCAGGTCGCGGCGCGTGTAATAGCCCATTGTCACGGGGACATTGCCCACCAAAGGACTCTCGTTGGCCTGCGCCGGCAACCAGCCGTTATTGTTGCCGTTGTTCCAGGCCCCGTGCATGGTGATCCAGTCGTGGCCGGGGTCGTTGACGCATTCGCCGTCCTGCAGGGGGCCCCGGGTGGTGTCGAAACGGTAGGGGATCGTGACGCCGTTGGGGTCGAGCGTCTGCGTCATCGGGTTCCAACCCTTTTGCTGAAAAGCCGCGGACGCCGTGTCGAATCCGTCGGTGCCGGAGAGCGTTCCGAAGTAGTGATCGAAGGAACGGTTCTCCTGCATTAACAACACGAAATGTTCAATGTCGGTCAAATGGCCCGAACATGGGCCTGCCCCATAAGCCTTTTCGATCACCGGAGCGGCCAGCGACATCACGGCCCCGGCGCTGGTGGCGGCGGCGACTTTGGAGAAAAATTCTCGACGGGACATTCCGTCGACGGGGTTTCTGCTCACCGCGCGCCCTTCCGTGAAGGCCCCTCACCCACATTTGAGGATCACGGTATAGTTACGGCGACGATCAGCCTCGATACGCGATTCGGCGTGTCGCGCCCGTGTTATCTGTCGTCATTCCCGATTTGCTCGGGCCATTCCACTTGGGGCCCACTGGGGTCGGCGGGAGTCGACTGGGGCCGAGTTTTTTCGTCCACTCGTCGGGCTGCGGTGCGCCCGTTCGGGGTGACCACGTGCGGCCGACGCGACGCGCCAAAAACCACGGGCTGCAAGGTTATCCGCGGCCTGCAGCCGCAGCAGCGCCACGCTTCTCCGGCGGTCGAACCAACCGAAGTTTCGATTACCACCGCAACGCGCCACGGTCGTGGTGGACCGGATTAGCGCAGCGCGGGCCTATCCGACGCCGGTTCGCGGCACCACGGTAGGCCGCGACTGGACCACGTGGTTCGGGCTGGCGCCGCCGCGGCCCAACATCCCACCGGGCATGCCGCCGCCGCCCATGCCACCCATCGGCATCGGCATCATCGGCATGCCACCGCCCATCGGTGCGCCGGCCGGTGCGGCAGCGCCGGCCAGCTCGCTACCCAGCCCCGACATCGCCGAGCTGACCATCCGAGACGGTGCCGCGCCCTGCCACGTCGGGGGAACCGACATCGCCCCGACCAGACGTGCCTTACCCAAGCCTCCCGCAGCACCGCCCAGGCCGCCCAGGCCCGCGCCACCCAGCGGCTTCGGAACGGCGTCACTGACGAACTTCGGGCCGGCGGCGGCCATATCCGCACCGGCCAGCGCCGGATGCGCACCCATTCCAGCCTGGGCCGCCATCATGATCGGCGACATCATCATGCTGGCCGGATACATCGCGATCTGGGCCACCTGTGAAATTTCCGACACCGGCAACGCGGAAGCCACCGTCGACACCCCCGCCACCGCAGGCCCGACCGCCGACGTGACACCCGAGGCCAACACGCCGCCCGCCGACGATGCCACCCCGGACACCTCCGACGCCACACCGACCAGCGGCGACGCCAACAACCCGCCCAGGCCCGCCAGACCTGCCGGCGGCACGCTGAACGACGGCAACGCCGCCGCCACCCCGGTCGCCCCGACGTGATAGCCCACCATCGCGGCCACGTCCTGAGCCCACATCTCCATGTATTCGAACTCGGTCATCGCGATCGCCGGCGTGTTTTGACCGAGGATGTTCGTGGCGATCAATGTCATCAGCTGCACGCGATTCGCCGTCACCGCGGACGTCGGTACCGTTCCCGCCAACGCGGACTCAAACGCCGTCGCCGCCGCCCGGGCCTGACCGGCCGCTGCCTCGGCCTGAATGGCAGCCGCGCTCAACCACCCCACGTACGGCGTCGCCGCCGCGACCATCGACGCGGAGGCCGGACCCGACCATGGTCCACCGGCCAACCCGTTGATCACCGATTGAAACGACGACGCGGCGCCCGACAGGTCTGACGCCAACCCGTCCCAGGCCGACGCCGCCGTGAACAACGGCCCCGATCCGGCGCCCGAGTACATCAGGGCCGAGTTGATCTCCGGCGGCAAGAACGTAAAAGCAGGAACCATCACAACCCCAACACATCCAGCCGCGTCAACGGCTCCGACAACACAAAGCCCAGCATCCACCCGAGGTGACCAGACGCGTGCCTACGGCCACAACTGAATCTTAGGGCAGTCGCGCGTCGAAAACGCGGGCTTTCACCAAATGGTTTCCGCGACTGGACCACACCGGATGGGATGTGGACAACTATCCCTGTTATTCGGACGACTGTCCAGACAGCCGGCCTGGCCGCGCAAAGGCGGCCGTCGAAAGTGTGGAAAACCTGAGCGATCTTGGAGAAAGCGTCGGTCGGGTTAGTTGGCCCGAAGCCATCTGCGAGGTAAACCCGGCGAATACCTAGAACAAGCTTGGGAAACCGGAAAGCCCATTGCCGGTGACGAAGATGCCCGAACTGCCCGTCCCCGACGTGAACACCCCCGAACTCATGACGCCTGAGACAAAGATGCCGGCGTCTTCGACGGCCGCGTTCTGGTAACCCGAGTTCCCAATGCCCGTGTTGAGGATCCCCGAGTTGCCCGGGTTACCACTCATCGTGCTGGTATTGGTGAAGCCCGAGTTACCGAAACCCGAGTTCTGAAAGCCGGAGTTCCCGCTGCCGGCCGAGTTGTTCTGGCCGAAGCCCGAATTGTCGGTGCCGAGGTTGGCGAAGCCCGAGTTCGCCGCATTTTGAGTTGCCGCGCTGAAGTAGCCCGTGTTGAGGGTGCCGGCATTGAATCCGCCGGTGTTGATGTTGCCCGAATTGAACAGGCCGGTGTTGGTGTCACCCGAATTCCAGAAACCCGTATTCGAGTTGCCCGAATTCCAGAAACCGGTGTCTCCCGCGCCCGAATTCCAGAAGCCCGAGTTCTCGTAGCCTGCGCTGAAGCCCCCGGAATTGCCGACGCCCGCGTCGTAAAACCCGAAGTTGCCTGAGCCTGCACTGCCGAAGCCCGTGTTGGTGCTGCCCGAATTCCAGAAACCGGTGTTGATGCTCCCCGCGTTGCCGTAGCCCCAGTTCCCGTTGCCGGAGTTTCCGATGCCGAAGTTTCCGTTACCGGAGTTGAAGAAGCCGATGTTGTTGGTACCGGAGTTGCCGAAGCCGACATTGCCGATGCCCGAGTTGAGGGCGCCGATGCCGATCTGGCCGTTGCCGGTGAGGCCGATGCCGATGTTTCCATTCCCCGTGTTGCCGAAACCGATGTTGTTGCTGCCGTTGTTCCCGAAGCCGACGTTGCCACCGCCGAAATTCCCGAGGCCGAAGTTGAACGAGCCGTTATTCCCGCCGCCGAAGCATCCGTTGCCGATGTTGCCGCTGCCGAAGTTGAAGGCGCCGTTGTTGCCGAAGCCGGAGTTGAAGGAGCCGATGTTTCCGCTGCCGCCGTTCCCGCCGCCGAAGTTTCCGCCGCCGATGTTGTTGTCACCGATGTTTCCGCTGCCGACGTTTGCGGTGCCGATGTTTCCGCTGCCGAGATTTCCGCCGCCGAAGTTGCCGCTGCCCAGGTTGAACCGGCCCGATGAGTTTCCGCTGCCGAGGTTCAAGTTGCCGATGTTGCCGCTGCCCAGGTTGTAGGAGCCGAGGTTGCCCAGGCCCACGTTGACGCTGGGGAAGGCGGCCACCGACGCGGCGGCTTGTGCACCGGCCGACTGGGCTCCCCCCACCAAACCCGGCAGACCCGGCACGCCTGGCAGCACCGCGGACCAGGACGACAACTGCGCGGCCACCGCCGATGCCCCCGCGTGATACCCCGCCATCGCCGCCGCATCCGCGGCCCACATCTGCTCGTAGTCGGACTCCACCGCCGCAATCGCCGGCGCGTTCTGCCCGAACAGGTTCGACGTCACCAACGACACCAAGTCCGACCGGTTGGCCGCCACCGCGACCGGATGCACCGTGGCCGCCAGCGCCGACTCGAACACACTGGCCGCCGCCCGCGCCTGACTTGCCGTCCCCGACGCCTGAGCGGCCGCCGCACTCAAAAACACCGCATAGGGCGCCGCCGCGGCAACCATCGCCGCCGACGCCGCACCCTGCCAGGCCTGACCCGGCCCAGCCGTCAGACCCGACGTCACAGACGAGAACGACTGCGCCGCCGACCCCAACTCGGCGGCCAAGCCGTCCCACGCGGCCGCAGCCGACAGCATCGGATCGGACCCGGCACCCGAAAACATCCGCAGCGAGTTGATCTCCGGCGGCAACACCAAAAAGCTCATCAGCGCCCTTCCTCCACCGGTTAATTCACCACCGCGCACCCACCCGTTACCGACAGCGGCTACCGGAGCACCCGGGAGCACCCAGAAGCACGCGAAACCACCCGACACCACGCCCCCGGCGCGGCGGCGTCAGCAGCCCTTGAGCCGCACCGCCAGGTAATCGGCGACGGCGCTCATCGCCACCCGGTCCTGGGTCATCTCGTCGCGCTCCCGCACGGTGACGCTGTCGTCCTCGAGTGAGTCGAAGTCGACCGTCACGCAGAAAGGCGTACCGACCTCGTCTTGCCGCCGGTAGCGCCGGCCGATGGCGCCCGCGTCGTCGAAATCGATGTTCCAGCATTTCCGCAATTCAGCGGCCAGGTCGCGAGCCTTGGGGCTCAGGTCGGCGTGCCGGGACAGCGGCAGCACCGCGGCCTTGACCGGTGCCAGCCGAGGGTCGAGCCGGAGCACGGTCCGCTTATCCAAGCCGCCCTTGGCATTTGGCGCTTCGTCCTCGTGGTAGGCGTCGATCAGGAACGCCATGAACGACCGCGTCAGGCCGGCGGCCGGTTCGATGACATACGGCGTGTACCGAATGTCGGTGACCTGGTCGTAGAACGACAGGTCGACGCCGGAATGCTTGGCGTGCGTCGACAGGTCGAAGTCGGTTCGGTTGGCCACACCTTCCAGCTCGCCCCACGGGTTGCCGACGAAGCCGAACTTGTACTCGATGTCGACGGTGCGGTCGGAGTAGTGCGACAACTTGTCCTTGGGGTGCTCGAACAGCCGCAGGTTCTCCGGATCGATGCCCAGGTCGACGTACCACTGCAGCCGGGTGTCGATCCAGTATTGGTGCCACTCCCGGGCGGTCGACGGTTCGACGAAGAACTCCATCTCCATCTGTTCGAACTCGCGGGTCCGGAAGATGAAGTTGCCCGGCGTGATCTCGTTGCGGAAGCTCTTGCCGATCTGCCCGATCCCGAAGGGCGGCTTGCGGCGCGCGGTGGTGACCACGTTGGCGAAGTTGACGAAGATGCCCTGCGCGGTCTCCGGCCGCAGATAGTGCAGGCCGTCCTCGGTTTCGATGGGCCCGAGGTAGGTCTTGAGCATCATGTTGAACTCGCGGGGCTCGGTCCACTGCCCGGGTTCGCCGGTGTCGGGGTCGCGGATGCCGGCCAGCCCGTTAGGCGGTGGGTGCCCGTGTTTGGCTTCGTAGGCCTCGATGAGATGGTCGGCACGGTAGCGCTTGTGGGTGATCATCGACTCGACCAGTGGGTCGTGGAAGACCTCGACGTGGCCGGAGGCCACCCACACCTGCCGGGGCAGGATGATCGACGAATCGATTCCCACGACGTCGTCGCGGCCGGTGACCACCGAACGCCACCACTGCCGTTTGACGTTCTCCTTCAGTTCGGTGCCCAGCGGGCCGTAATCCCACGCGGATTTTGTGCCGCCGTAGATCTCGCCAGAGGGATAGACGAAGCCCCGCCGTTTGGCCAGGTTCACTACGGTGTCGATGACGGACGCCACGGGGTGGTGTACTCCCTTTCCGGATCGGGCGAACAGGGGCAGCGACGCACCGCTACCTGCAAAACATCAGTCATGGTAACGACCGGGCCGCGGTTCTTTGACATGCGTCATCATGCATGTGACAGTGGAAGGCAGCCGATCGTGGTTCCAACGGCGGGCACTTCCCAATGCCCGGCACTTCTCGAGGTGATGACGCTCCCATGGTGATGTCCTCCCCGATGCCGTCTCCAGGGCCGACCACCGCCGACGGCGACGCGGGATCGGACCTCAGCGTCGCAGAACACGACCATGGCGGGGTTGGGTCGGGCGAACACTCCGCGTTCCCCGAATATCCCGTCCCGCCGTCGCGGGAGATACTCGACGCCGCCGGCGAGTTGCTGCGCGCGCTGGCCGCGCCCGTGCGGATCGCCATTGTGCTGCAGTTGCGCGAGTCCCACCGCTGCGTACACGAATTGGTCGACGCGCTCGGCGTGCCGCAACCGCTGGTCAGCCAGCATCTGAAGATCCTCAAGGCGGCGGGCGTGGTCACCGGGGAGCGATCCGGCCGCGAGGTGCTCTATCGGCTTGCCGATCACCACCTGGCCCACATCGTCGTCGACGCTGTCGCCCATGCCGGCGAGGGCGTATGACCGGCACCAGCGTGCGTTCCACCCGTCAGCGAGCCGCGATTTCCACTCTGTTGGAGACACTCGACGAATTCCGCTCGGCCCAGGAACTGCACGACGAGCTGAGGCGCCGCGGCGAGAACATCGGGCTCACCACCGTCTACCGGACGCTGCAGTCGATGGCGACGGCGGGAATGGTCGACACGCTGCGTACCGACACCGGCGAGTCGGTCTACCGCAGATGCTCGGACCATCATCATCACCACCTGGTATGCCGCGGCTGCGGTTCCACCATCGAGGTGGGTGACCGCGAGGTCGAGGAGTGGGCGGCGCAAGTGGCCGCCAAACACGGCTACTCCGACGTCAGCCACACCATCGAGATCTTCGGTACCTGCTCGCAGTGCGCGTCCTAGCACGGGACCCGACGCGAGTCTTGGCGGCGAGATCAACCAATCAGCGTGCGACGTATGTCGGCGCCCGTGTCCAGGACCAACAGGATCAGCGTGCGCAGGGCGCCGTCGGTCAAGCCGCCACCGGGAAAGTTGTAGCGCAGCATCACATCCGCGGTTTTGGACGCCGATTTCCCGGAGTTGCGGCGCACCGCCTTCTCGTTGACCTTCTCGACCAGGGTCACGCTGCCGAAATTGCTGTCGTGCGCCTGCTTGGCGACCTGGTCGCCGACCTTCTTGGTCAGCGGCAGGTCCCAGGCCAATATCTGGGTGAGCGATACCAGGTCAAGATCCTCGGCGATGTTCACCACCCGCAACGACGCCAGCGTGCCGTTATGGCGCAGGGTCAACGCACCGTCGGGTTCCTGCTCGACGGGAAGCGCGTCGCTGAGTATCGATGCCAGACGCTCTTGCAGTGACGGCACTAGGCACTCCCGAACCTTCGATTACGGGCCGAGTATTCCTCGCAGGCGGCCCACAGATCGCGGCGGTCGTAGTCGGGCCACAGCTTTTCCTGGAAGATGTACTCGGCATACGCCGCCTGCCACAACATGAAATTGCTCGACCGCTGCTCCCCCGAGGTCCGCAGCAACAGGTCCACATCGGGGATGTCCGGCCGCTGCAGGTGACGCGCGATTGTCGACTCGGTGATCCGTTCCGGGTCGAGCTTGCCCGCCACCGCCAATTGGGCGATATTCCTTGTGGCTTCTGCGATTTCGGTGCGGCCACCGTAGTTGACGCAGTAATTGATCGTGATGACGTCGTTGTCCGCCGTCATCGCCTCGGCGATCGCCAACTCATTGATGACGCTGCGCCACAGGCGTGGTCGCGAACCCACCCACCGGATCCGGACTCCCATCGCCTTGAGGTTCTCGCGGCGGCGCCGCACCACGTCGCGGTTGAACCCCATCAGGAACCGGACCTCTTCGGGGGAACGCTTCCAGTTTTCGGTCGAAAACGCGTAGAGGCTCAGCCATTTGATCCCGAGTTCGATTGCACCGCAGACGACGTCGATCACCACCGCCTCGCCCATCTTGTGACCCTCGACCCGGGGCAGCCCGCGTTGGGTGGCCCAGCGACCGTTGCCGTCCATCACGATGGCGACGTGGAAAGGCAATCGGTCGGCCGCGATCCTGGGTGCCGCCGCTTTCGAAACGTGCTGTGGCGGGCGGCTCGGGCCACCGCCGGGGGACGGCGGCAGATCCGGGAAGACGACAGGCCATGTCGACATGTCGGGAAAGACCGGGTAGTCGGCGGGCGCGGGGGGCAGCTGCTGCGGGAAGGTGGTCGACTTCAGCTTGCGGTCGGCTTTGCGTCCCGAGTCGCCGAACCGGATGTTAGCCACAAGCCGTATCCTGCCCGATCGGCGCTGCGCGCCGTTCGGCAATGTGAGGGTTCCGCCCGTGGGGGTCCTGCCCGTGGGGGTTCTGGTCGCTCGGGGAGGCGCGGTCGGCCTGATACGGCCGCTCTACCAACGGCAATGTTTTGAGCTGCCGTTCCAGATGCCATTGGAGATGCGCGGCCACCAATCCGCTGGCGTAGCTGCGGTGCGACTGCGGCGCCTCTTCGGCGGCCTCCCAATC
>DASSGQ010000123.1:0-2212 GCA_035693385.1 Mycobacterium sp. | reverse complement strand
GCCCGTGAACGGGACGTTCTCCTACGCCAACGGCACCCGGCTGTACTACTCCAACCTGGCCACGAACCTGACCGACACCAAGATCGAGCAGGGCGGCATCAACGCCGATACCGCCATCACGGTCTCGCACATCGACAACCTGACGCCGGCCCGCGTGGCCGACCAGAAGAACTGGTCGAAACCGTACTTCGTGGGCGCGCACATTTCCGCCGCGTCGGGCCTGGACAAGGAGCAGGTCTGGGCGGACAACGCGGCCAGCAGCCCGTTCTTCGGCAACGTGTACGTATGCTTCAGCGATTTCCACAGCCTGAGCCAGGGCAACAACTTCGCCTTGTTCCCGTCGGTGGCCGTGTCCTCTGACGGCGGCGTCACCTGGAAGACGCACCACGTCGCCCCGCCCACCACTGCGGCTCCGCAGGGCTTCCGGCAGGGGTGCACCGTCCGCACGGACAGCCACGGGGTCGTCTACGACTTCATCACGCACTTCTCCAACACGTCGAACAACGGCGCGCAGACCCTGGTGACTTCGTCGACGGGCGGCGCCAACTGGAACCGGCCGGTCGATTTCATGCAGATGAACGCCTCCTGCTTCTTCTTCGACCCGGTCGCGGGCCGCTGCAACAGTGAGGGACCGGCGGGCGCGCGGAATGACCTGATGGCCATGCCCAGCGTCGACATCGCCAACGGTGCTCCCGCCGGGGCAGGTGCCACCAACGAGATCGTCGATGTGTGGAGCGACGGCCGGCTCGGCCTGAACCACGAGGTGGCGCTGCTGTCGTTCTCGACGGACGGCGGCCAGAGCTGGTCCGCGCCGGCGACCGTGTCCGCGCCGGGCGACCGGGCGCTGTTCTCGGCGCCGGGCATCGCCCCCGACGGGTCCCGCGTGTACCTCGCCTACAACGCTTTCACCACGCCGTTTGCCAACACGACGGGTACCCCGCGGCTGGAACACGGGGTCCTGCGGTCGGCCGCGATCGGCGCGGGCGGCGCCCCGACCGGATGGGCGACCGAGTTCGTCGGCGCCAGCGGTGACGCTCGGGGTACCTCCCAGGGCCGGATCCTGTACAACGAGTTCCTGGGTGACTACGTCTACGCCATCGGCACCCGCACCTACGGAGCGGGCGTGTGGACCGACGTCCCGAACACCGCCGACTGCCCGGCCATGGACGCATGGCGGCAGGCCTCCTTCACCGCCGGCCACCGGGTGTTCCCGGCGCCGTGGCCGCTAGGGGACTGCCCGGCGAACTTCGGCAACAACGACATCTCTGGCGCCACGACAGCGCCCTAGACGATGCGTCCGCATGCGCCGGGCCAGGCGAACTGGACTCTGCTCCAGATGCCGGTTTCGCGTGGATGCATGAGCTCTCTTCGGTCAACGATGCCAGGTGCAGCCTCTGGCCAGGCGCCTTACGGGAAGGACTGAACATGTGCCGCTTCCGGCTCCCGATAGTGGTAGTTGCCGTGCTGACAGCCATCGGGATGGCGGGCACCCCGGCCGCGTTGGCTTCGGCTCAGTCCGGGCTGCAGGCCGTGGCCGCGCCGCCGGTCAACGTCGATGTCAGCCAGCGGCATCTGAACGAGTCCGAAGAGGCGATCGCCGTCAACCCGGTCAACCCCAGCAACATCGTGACGGTGACCAATGTGGGCCATGCGGAGGCCGGGCTCACCGCCGGGATGTTCGAGGGCGTCAGCTTCGACGGCGGCAAGACGTGGACGCGGAAGCTGATCGCCCTGGGCGGCGGTGACCCGCTCGGCGATGGATGCTGCGACCCGAGCCTGTCCTTCGACAGCCACGGGAACTTGTTCATGACCTACCTGTACGAGGTGGAGGATCAGGTCCCGGTCGCGCTCAGCACCGACGGCGGCGTCAGCTTCCACGTGATCGCCAACATCTCCCAGGCCAGCCTGCCCGCCAAGAAGTCGGGCGGGGATAACCGCGGGCTGTTCCGCTTCGTCGACCAGCCCACCATCACGGCGGCGCATAACGAGGTCTGGGTGGTGTTCAACGCGGGCGGCCCGATGGCCGCCACCGGCGCCGCGGTCACCGGACTCGGCAAGGTCGGTAATTTCGGCCAGGTCGAGGTGGTGCCCGGGACGAACAACTGCACCTACGGCGATGTCGCCATCGGACCGTCCGGCCAGGTGATGCAGGCCTGCAGCCTGACCGAGTCCGGGCAGGGCGGCGGCAAGATATTCGTGAACGTGGACCCCG
>DASSGQ010000122.1:0-12489 GCA_035693385.1 Mycobacterium sp. | reverse complement strand
ATTACATGCGCCCGTCGGTGCGGCTGGCCTCGCTGATGAACATCGACACGATCTACGTGTGGACGCACGATTCGATCGGGTTGGGCGAGGACGGTCCCACGCATCAGCCGATCGAGCACCTTTCGGCGCTGCGGGCCATTCCGCACTTGTCGGTGGTGCGTCCGGCCGACGCCAACGAGACGGCCTACGCGTGGCGAACGATCCTGGCCCGCGGCAACGGGAGCGGTCCGGTTGGCCTGATCCTGACGCGCCAAGGTCTGCCGGTGCTGGAAGGCACCAACATCGAGGGCGTCGCCCGTGGTGGATACGTGCTGGGTGATGACGGCGGGGACGAGCCCGACGTCGTCCTGATCGCCACCGGTTCCGAGGTACAGCTCGCGGTCGAAGCCCAAAACCTGTTGGCGGACAGGGACATCGTCGCGCGAGTGGTGTCGATGCCGTGCGTGGAGTGGTTCGAGTCCCAGCCGTCCGACTACTGCGACAGCGTGTTACCGCCGTCGGTGTCGGCCCGGGTGGCCGTCGAGGCCGGCATCGCGCAGTCGTGGCACAAGCTTGTCGGCGACACCGGAAAGATCGTGTCGATCGAGCACTACGGCGAATCCGCCGACGCCAAGACTTTGTTCCGTGAGTTCGGCTTCACCGCTGAAGCCGTCGCTGCCGCCGCGGAACAAGTAGTGGACAACTGAGAAAGGGTGATTCCGATGACCAGTCAGAACCCTAACCTCGCGGCGCTGAGCGCCGCTGGGGTATCCGTTTGGCTGGACGACTTGTCGCGGGAGCGGCTGCAGTCGGGCAACTTGCAGGAGCTGATCGACACCAAAAGTGTTGTCGGCGTGACCACCAACCCATCCATCTTCCAGAAGGCGTTCGCCGAGGGTGACGCCTACGAGGGCCAGATCGCCGAGCTGGCCGAACGCGGCGCCGACGTCGACGCGACCGTGCGCACCGTTACGACCGATGACGTGCGCACCGCCTGCGACGTGCTGGCTCCCCAGTGGGAGGCCTCCGACGGAGTCGACGGCCGGGTGTCCATCGAGGTCGACCCGCGGCTGGCGGAGGAGACCGACAAGACGATCGCCCAGGCCGTCGAGCTGTGGAAAATCGTCGACCGCCCCAACCTGTTCATCAAGATCCCGGCGACCAAGGCCGGACTCCCGGCCATCACCGCCGTTCTGGCGGAAGGGATTTCGGTCAACGTCACGTTGATCTTCTCCGTCGAACGGCACCGCCTGGTGATGGACGCCTACCTGGCGGGGCTGGAAAAGGCCCGCCAGGCCGGCCACGACCTGTCCAAGATCCATTCGGTCGCATCGTTTTTCGTCTCCCGCGTGGACACCGAGATCGACAAGCGGCTGGAGAAGATCGGCTCGGAGGAAGCCCTCGGGTTGCGCGGCAAGGCCGGCGTCGCCAACGCCCGGCTGGCCTACGCCGCCTACCAGGATGTCTTCGACGACGGCGATCGCTACGGGGCACTCAAGTCCGACGGGGCCCGGGTACAGCGTCCGCTGTGGGCTTCGACCGGCGTCAAGAATCCGGCCTACTCCGACACTCTTTACGTCACCGAGCTGGTCGCGGCGCACACGGTGAACACCATGCCGGAGAAGACAATTGACGCGGTCGCCGACCACGGCGTCGTCACCGGCGACACGATCAGCGGCACCGCCGCGGCTGCCCAGGAGGTGTTCGACAAGCTGACGGCGGTCGGCATCGACCTCACCGATGTCTTCGTCGTGCTGGAAAAAGAGGGCGTGGACAAGTTCGTGGAGTCCTGGACCGAGTTGCTAGGGGAAACGCAGAAGCAACTGGGTTCCGCCACCAAATGAGCCCGGCAAACTCGAAGGCGGGCACCCGCGGCGCCGTCGCGGAGTGGCAGAACCCGCTGCGGGACAAAAAGGACAAGCGGCTGCCCAGGATCGCCGGTCCATGTGCCCTGGTGCTTTTCGGTGTCACCGGCGACCTGGCCCATAAAAAGGTGGTGCCGGCGATTTACGACCTCGCCAACCGCGGCTTGTTGCCACCCACCTTCTCCCTGGTGGGTTTCGCCCGCCGCGACTGGGATCACGACAGTTTCGCCCAGGTAATACACGATGACGTCAAAGGGCACTGCCGTACCCCGTTCCGCCAAGCGGTATGGGAACGGCTGGCGGACGGATTGCGTTTCGTGCGAGGCGAGTTCGACGACGACGCCGCGTTCGCCCGGCTCGGCGAGACGCTGGATAAGCTCGATGCCGAGCGCGGCATCGGCGGCAACCACGTCTTCTACCTGGCGATCCCGCCCAAGTCGTTCCCCGTGGTATGTGAACAACTGCACAAGTCCGGACTGGCCCGTCCACAAGAGGACAGATGGAGCCGGGTCGTCATCGAGAAGCCCTTCGGCCACGACCTGCAAAGCGCATGCGATCTCAACCAGGTGGTCAACTCGGTCTTCCCGGAGGAGTCGGTATTCCGGATCGACCACTACCTGGGCAAAGAGACGGTGCGAAACATCCTGGCGCTGCGCTTCGCCAACCAGTTGTTCGACCCGGTCTGGAACGCCCACTACGTCGACCACGTGCAGATCACCATGGCCGAAGACATCGGGCTGGGTGGACGGGCCGGCTACTACGACGGCATCGGCGCCGCCCGCGACGTCATCCAGAACCATCTGATGCAGCTGCTGGCGCTGACCGCGATGGAAGAGCCGGTGAGCTTCCATCCGAAGGCGCTGCAAACGGAAAAGATCAAGGTGCTTTCGGCGACGCAACTCGCGCTGCCGCTCGATGAGACCAGCAGCCGCGGCCAATACGCGGCCGGTTGGCAGGGCGGCGAGAAAGTCGTCGGGCTGCTCGACGAAGAAGGTTTTGCCAAGGACTCCACCACGGAGACTTTTGCCGCCATCACGCTCGAGGTCGACACCCGCCGCTGGGCCGGTGTGCCGTTCTACCTGCGAACGGGTAAACGCCTGGGCCGCAGGGTGACCGAAATCGCCCTGGTCTTCAAACGCGCGCCGCATCTGCCATTCGACGCCACGATGACCGACGAGCTGGGCGCCAACGCCCTCGTCATCCGCGTGCAGCCGGACGAAGGGATCACCCTGCGGTTCGGCTCCAAGGTGCCCGGCACCGCCATGGAGGTCCGCGACGTCAACATGGACTTCTCCTACGGATCGGCGTTCGCCGAGGAATCGCCGGAGGCCTACGAAGCGCTGATCCTTGACGTACTGCTCGGCGAGCCATCCCTGTTTCCGGTTAACGCGGAGGTCGAATTGGCTTGGGAAATACTCGATCCCGTCCTGGAGAACTGGGCCGCACACGGTAAGCCCGACCCCTATGAATCCGGAACCTGGGGCCCCGAGTCATCCTTCGAGATGCTGCGCCGCACCGGCCGGGAATGGCGGCGGCCATGATCCGCGCCGGCGATGCTGTGGGGGTACCGCCCGCTTGCGGGGGAGAGTGGCGCAAATGATCGTCGATCTGCCCGGCACCACCACCACGGCCGTCAACAAGAAACTCGACGAGCTACGCGAAAAGATCGGCGCCGTCACGATGGGACGCGTGCTGACGCTGATCATCGCGCCGGACAGCGAAGAGGTGCTGGAGCAATCGCTCAAGGCCGCCAACGATGCCAGCCACGAGCATCCCAGCCGGATCATCGTCACGATGACAGGCGATCCGCACGCCGAGGACGCGCGCTTGGACGCACAACTGCGTGCGGGCGGCGACGCCGGCGCCGGTGAGATCGTGGTGCTACGGCTGTCCGGGCCGCTCGCCGGCCACGCCTCGAGCGTGGTCATCCCGTTTCTGCTCCCCGACATCCCGGTGGTGGCGTGGTGGCCTGACGTCGCCCCGGCGGTGCCCGCCCAGGATCCCTTGGGCAAGCTGGCGATTCGGCGTATCACCGATGCCACCAACGGCCCCGATCCGTTGTTGGCCATCAAGGGCCGACTGCCCGGATACACCGCCGGTGACACCGATCTGTGCTGGGCACGCATCACCTACTGGCGGGC
This sequence comes from Mycobacterium sp., assembly GCA_035693385.1. Classification (GTDB taxonomy): domain Bacteria; phylum Actinomycetota; class Actinomycetes; order Mycobacteriales; family Mycobacteriaceae; genus Mycobacterium. The sequence continues at coordinate 8,504 of DASSGQ010000122.1, read as the reverse complement.
GCTGCTGACCTCCGCCGTCGACCAGCCGCCCCACGAGCCGATCGAGTCGGCGCTGGTCTCCGGCCTGAAGAACGAACCCGCGCTGGACATCCTGGCGGGCTGGCTGGCCAGCCGGATCGACGGCCCGGTGCGTCGTGCGGTGGGCGAACTCAAGGTCGAGTTGGCACGCAAGAGCGAGACCATCGCCTTAACCCGGCCCCAGGAAGGCAGGACCGCAACCCTGAGCCGCACGGCCAAGCCGGAAGCGTTGGTTCCGTTGGCGCGCAGGGAAACCGGTGAATGCCTGGCCGAGGACCTGCGCAGACTCAATGCCGACGACATCTACTTGACCGCCCTCGAAGGCATAAAGAAGGTGCAGTACGTGTGAGCAAAGTTGTCGAGGTTTTCGCGGACTCCGAGGCCTTGGTCGACGCCGCGGGCGGGCGACTGGTCGAGACCATCAAGACCGCCGTGGCAGCCCGCGGGCGAGCCCTGATCGTGCTGACCGGCGGCGGCAACGGCATCGGGCTGCTGCAGTACCTCGGCAGGCACCGTCAGCTGATCGACTGGTCCAAGGTGCACCTGTTCTGGGGTGACGAACGCTACGTTCCCGAGGACGACGACGAGCGCAACGACAAGCAGGCTCGGGCAGCCTTGCTCGACCACATCAACATCCCGTCGAGCCACGTGCACACGATGCCGGCCAGCGATGGCGAGTTCGGCAGCGACCTCGCGGCCGCCGCGCTGGCCTACGAGCAGTTGCTGGCCGCCAACGCCGACGACGGCCAACGGGTGCCGAATTTCGACGTCCACCTGCTGGGCATGGGGCCGGAGGGCCACATCAACTCCCTGTTCCCGGACACCCCGGCCGTGCGTGAGACCACTCACATGGTGGTCGCCGTCGAGGACTCCCCCAAGCCGCCGCCGCAGCGAATCACCTTGACACTGCCGGCAATCCAGCGTTCCCGCGAGGTGTGGCTGCTGGTATCCGGGGCGGGCAAGGCCGAAGCGGCGGCCGAGGCCATCGGTGGCGCCTCGCCGGTCTCGGTTCCGGCCGCCGGGGCCATCGGGCTGCAGACCACGCTCTGGCTGCTCGACGAGCAGGCCGCATCCAAGCTGCCCGGCTGACCTCCACGGGGCCCCCGACACGCGGGTTCCGCGCGAGTCATAATGACGGTCATGGCCGACAGAAGCGGGCGCAGCGGGTCCGAGCGTAACCGGATCAGAACCCTTACCCAGGCCGCGTTGAATGCCGACAAGACGGTGGAGCAGGTCGAAGACGTCCTCGACGGCCTCGGCAAAACGATGAAAGAACTGAGCAGCTCGCTGTCTGCCCTCAACGCCACGGTGGAACGCCTGGAGGGCGGTCTGGATCATCTGGAGGGCACGCTGCAGAACCTGGATGAACTCGCCAGGCGGCTCATCGCACTCGTCGAGCCGGTGGAGGCCATCGTCGGGCGGATCGACGACATGGTGAAGGTGGGTGAGACGGTGATGTCGCCGTTGTCCGTCACCGAGCACGCGGTCCGCACCGTGCTGGACAGGCTACGCAACCGGACGGTGGAATAGGCCCCTGGTACCCCGCGGCCGAGGGTTACCCGCTGTTGCGAAGCGCGCTGGCCAACCCGTTCATGGTGAGCAGGATGCCGCGCTGCACGAGTTCGTCGTCGTCGCCCGAACGGTAGCGGCGGAGCAGCTCCACCTGCAGGTGGTTCAGCGGCTCCAGGTACGGGAAGCGGTTGAACACCGAACGGGCCAGCGTCGGGTTGTCGGCGAGCAGGTCTTCGTGACCGGTGATCAGCTTGTGCATGGCGATGGTGCGCCGGTGTTCGTCGACGATCTTGTCGAACACCCTGTGCCGCAACGCCTCATCGGGTACCAGCTCGGCGTAGCGGGCCGCCAGGCCCAGATCGCTCTTGGCCAGCACCTGTGCCATGTTCGACAGCACGCTTCGCAGGAACGGCCACCGCTCGTAGAGCTCGTGCAGTATCGCCACCCGCTCGGCCGCGGTCTCGGGACCCGCCGCGATCCACTGCTCGAACGCCGATCCGGTGCCGTACCAACCCGGGAGCATCACCCGCGACTGGCTCCAGGCGAGCACCCATGGGATGGCGCGCAGGTCAGCGATCGAGGCGGTGGGTTTGCGTGAGGTTGGCCGGCTGCCGATGTTCAGCGACCCGATCTCGCTGACCGGTGTGGAAGCCTTGAAGTACTCCACGAAACCCGGTGTCTCGTGTACCAATTCGGCGTACGCGCGATGAGCCAGGATGGCGATCTCGTCGAGCACCGCGTAGGCCGGTTCGGCGGCGTCGCCGAGGCCCTCGACGTCGAGCAGCGTCGACTCCAGGGTGGCCGCGACCAAGCTCTCCAGATTGCGCCGGGCCAGTTCCGGCTCGGCGTACTTGGCGGCGATGACCTCGCCCTGCTCGGTGAGGCGCAGCGAGCCGTTCACCGCTCCCGGCGGCTGCGCCAGGATGGCCTGGTAGCTGGGGCCGCCGCCGCGGCCGACGGTGCCGCCGCGACCGTGGAAGAGCCGCAACCGAATACCGGTCTTGCGAGCGACTTCGGCGAGGGTCAGCTCGGCCCGGTAGACCGCCCAGTTGGCGGCCATATAGCCGCCGTCCTTGTTGGAGTCCGAATAGCCCAGCATCACTTCCTGGCATCCACCGCGAGCGTCCACGAGCGATCGGTACAGCGGAAGGTCCAGCATGGCCTGCAGAATCGACGCCCCGTTGTGCAGGTCCTCGATCGTCTCGAACAGCGGTGAGATGCCAACCGGGCAATAGGGTTCCGGCCCGGACGCGTCCAGCAGTCCGGCCTCCTTCAGCAGGATCGCGGCCTCCAAGATGTCCGACAACGACTGGCACATCGAGATGATGTAGTTGGGCACCGCCGCCGGACCGTAGCGCTCGACGGCCTGGGCGGCCGCCGCGACGACGCCCAGCTCGCTGCGAGCCAGATCGGACAATTGCGCACGGTCGCCGACCAGCGGACGGCGGGTGCCGAGTTCGCCCGTCAGCAGCTCGACGCGTTCGTCTTCGGGCAACGAGCCGTAGTCCGGATGCACCCCGGCCCAGGCGAGCAGCTCGCCGATCACCTCTTCGTGCACGTCGGAGTTCTGCCGCATGTCCAGGCCGGACAGGTGAAATCCGAAGACATGCACGCCTTCTCGCAATCTGGCCAGCCGATCGTCGGCCAACAGCGCGGCCCCGTGCATGCGCAGCGAAGCGTCGACGACGTCCAGATCGGCCCGCAGCTCGGCCGGCGCGGAATACGGCGGCAGACCCAGGTCAAGCTCGTGCTGCGGCTGCCAGTCCAGGATGTCGGCGGCCGTCGCCGTGAGCCGGCCGCGGATTACCCGCACCGCCCGCCGGTAGGGCTCGTCCGCGCGCGCTTTCTCCGGGCAGCTCTGCTCGAGTGCGGTCAATTGCCCGGTGACGGTGATTAGCCGGGCCGACATCGACAGCTCCTGCTCGAGGTCGGTGAGTTCGGCCAGGTAGTGCGCCAGTGCGGTGAACGCGGCACTGCCGGTGGCCCGGCGCACGACGTCGGCGGTGACGTTCGGGTTGCCGTCGCGGTCGCCGCCGATCCAGGAGCCCGGTTGCAGGATGGGCGCCGACAGCAGGTCGGCATCGGGCCAGCGGGCCCGCAACGCGTCGCGAACCTCGGCATTGACCTGCGGGATCACCCTGAACAGCGCCGCCGGGTAATACCGCAGCCCCACCTCGATCTCGTCGGTGATCTGCAGCCGGGACATCCGGATCAGCGCCGTCTGCCAGAGCGTGAGGACCTGGCGGCGTAGTTCGAGTTCGATGCTGCGGCCGTCGTCGGTCTCGGTGTGTCCCGCGGCGTGCAGCCGCATCAATTCGGTGATTCGGTGCTGCGTGACGAACACGGTGCGCCGGCGTGTCTCGGTGGGATGGGCGGTGATCACCGGCGACACCAGCGCGCCCCGCAGGGCGCCGGCCACCGTGGGCGAATCCAGTTCCGCAAGATCGAGCTTCGCGTAGGTCGCGGCGAGGCTGCTGTCCTGCGGCGGCTCGCCGGCGTCGACGTGAATCGCGCGCCGGCGCTCCCGATGGATGTCTTCGGCCGCGTTGGCCAGCAGCGAGAAGTGGCTGAACGCCCGAATGACCGGGATCGCCAGGTGGATGTCGATTCCGTCGAACATCCGCGCCATCTCGGCCCGGTCGATCTCGGAGCGCCGCACCCGAAACGATTCCACCCGCGCACGTTCCACCAGGTCGAACACCTCGTCACCGCTCTGCTCGCGCACGGTGTTGCCCAGGATGGTGCCCAGCAGCCTGATGTCGGCGCGCATCGGCTCGGTCGCCTCGCGACCGATTCGGGTGCGCTGTACGGCGCCGATCGGTTCTAGTGTGGTGTCGGAAACCTCAACCATGCGTCCCAGTATCGGTGCGGATCGCGTGGTCCGCCTCTTGTGGCAAGTGGTCGGCTGTCGGGGCCGCACGAACGGCCGAACTGCTCAACGGTATTTGATCAACAAACCCATGCCGATGATGCACACCAACCAGATGCCGGTGATGAACACCGTCAACCGGTCCAGGTTCTTCTCCACCACGGTCGACCCCGACAGGCTGGACTGCACACCACCACCGAACAGCGTGGACAGACCGCCACCCTTGGCACGGTGCAGCAGTACCAGCAACACCACCAGGATGCTGGTGACGACCAGGGTGATCTGCAGCGCCAATTGCATGTGCGCCACCCTACCGGTTCGGGGTTGATCGGCCGTAACCGGCGCTCGGCGGTCAGCCGGTTCGTTTCGGCAAAGCAAAACCCAGCGCGAAGGCCGCGATGCTGAGTCCGGCGCTGGCGGCCATGGCGAGCGTGGCGCTATGACCGAACGCCCGCGCGACCGCGTCGGGACCGGCCCGGTTGACGTGCAGGGTGCCGAAGAGAATCGTGCCGATGATCGCGATGCCGATGGCGCTGCCGACACGTTGCATGGTCCCGATCACACCGCTGGCCGCGCCCGCGTCTTGCGGGTCGACCGTAGCGACGATGAAGTCAACGTTGGGCGCGATGAAAAGCCCGCTGCCGACGCCGGCAATCAACAGCGGAGCGACCAGTTGCCAGCCGCTATAGCCGGTCGAGGGCATCCGTGCGAGAAGAAACCACACCGCGGTGATACCGACGGCGACCATGCCCAGTCCAGCCACGATGACAGCGCGGCCGAAGCGCTCAGCCAGCGCGTCACTTCGGGAGGCACCGCCGATCAACCCGACCGCGAAGGGCGTCACCACCAGCCCGGATTGCAGCGCTGTATGGCCCAGACCCGCCTGCCACAGCAGCGCGATCGTGAAGAAGATGCTGGTGAAGGCCGCGAAGTAGACGAGCGCGAGCAGCACGCCTCCGCTGAACGAGGCATGCACGAACAATCGCGGCGGTACCAGCGGATTGCCACCGGTGGTTTCGACGTGGCGTTCCCACAGCGCAAACACCGCGAGCAGCGCGACGGCGCCGGCCATCGACGCGTAGGTCCAGAATGGCCAGCCCTCTTGCTGCCCCTGGATCAACGGGGTCAGCAACGCGACCAGTGCCGCCGACAGCAACACAAGACCGGGCCAGTCGGCTGCGGTATCCGGATTTTCGGCTCCGGCCGGAAGGAGCAGTACCGCGGCGACGACCGCGAGCACGCCCAACGGAACGTTGACGTCGAAAACCAGCCGCCAGCCCGCGTCTGCGCCCGAGGCCGCAATGATCAACCCGCCGACGAGCGGGCCGAGGGCGACGGAAAAACCGATGGTCGCTCCCATCACCGCGAAGGCTCGGGCCCGCTCGCGGCCGGTGAACATCAGCTGGATCAGTGCGGTGATCGGAGTGAAGAACATCCCACCGGCCAGGCCCTGAACCGCCCGCGCGGAAACGAGCTGCATGTCGTCCGTCGCAAGTCCGCACGCCAGGCTCGCAACGGTGAACAGCGACAAGCCGGCGATGAACACCCATTTGTGCCCGAGCCGGTCCCCGACCCTGCCGGCAGGTATCAGAGCCAGCCCGAAGGCCAGCGCGTAGCCCGAAATGATCCATGACAGCGTGGCATTCGAGGCCGCCAAGCTGGCGCGAATGGTGGGAATGGCGACATTGACGATCGTGGTGTCCAGCAAAGCCATGAATGCGCCCACCAGCAGCACGGCCAACGCCAACCAGTTACGGCGTTCGGTGACAACCGTTTTCGGTGTCGGCGCGGTCATGTCTGTTCAGCCCTCGCGCGCTGTTGCAAAGCGATTCCGGGTAAAGCTTCGGAAAGTTCCTCATGCCAAGCGATTTCGGCGCGCAGCCGGTCGGCCCGGTGCCTCATCACCAACTTTTCGGCCTCGGTCAGATAACGGTCGATGGTGGCGGCATGGGCTTCCCAGTCGGCAAGCATGGCGTTCAGCGATCCGATGCGAGCCGCGATCATCGTCGGCAGATCATCGAGATGGTCCGGATGCACCCCGGTGATCGCCAGGTCGAAAGGGTCCGGCTTGACGACAATCTCGCGCAACGCCCTCAGGCGCAGCGCGCCAACGGCCTCCCGCCCAGCCTCTGTGACCGCCCACACCTGTCGTTGGGGGTAGGCACCGGCTCGCTCGACCCGGATCTCCTCGATGAGATCCTCGGCGGCGAGCCGCTTGATCGCGCCGTATAACCCGCCGACGGTGATGTCTGTCCACAGGCCCACGTGCTCCTCTTCGGCGAGCAGCCGCAACTGATGGCCGTGCATCGGCCCGCGCTCCTCCAGCGCCGCCAGAATGAAGATGCGAATTGACGACACATGACTACTCTTGCACGAGTACTCGTGTGTCGTCCAGCCCTCGGAAGACCGTTTGGCATGCCCCCGGCGCGGTTACGGCAGCGGCCCACCGGCGGCGATGGCCGCCAGCGTCGCGAACTGCTCACCATCCAACGACGCCCCGCCGACCAAAGCCCCGTCGATATCCGCGCGCGCGATGATGTCGCCGATGTTTTTGGCGTTCACCGAGCCCCCGTACAGCACCCGCACGGTGTCGGCGATCTCCGGGGAGGCGAGGGACGCCAACTCTTTGCGGAGCGCCGCACATACCTCCTGGGCGTCGGCGCCGCTGGCCACCCGCCCGGTGCCGATCGCCCACACCGGCTCATAGGCGACGACCACGGTGCCGATCTGCTCGGCGGACAGCCCCGCCAGCGAGCCGCGCAGCTGCAGCTCGCAGTGGCTGACGTGGTCGCCCGCCTCCCGGACGTCGAGATGCTCGCCGAGGCACACGATCGGGGTCAATCCGTTCTTGAGCGCGGCCGCGGCCTTGGCGGCCACCAGCGCGTCGTCCTCGTCGTGGTAGGTACGCCGCTCGGAGTGCCCGACGACGACGAAGCTGCAGCCGAGCTTGGCCAGGAAGGCGCCGCTGATGTCGCCGGTGTAGGCGCCCGAGTCGTGCTGCGAGAGGTCCTGAGCGCCATAGGTCAACCGCAGCTTGTCGCCGTCGACCAGGGTCTGCACGCTGCGCAGGTCGGTGAACGGCGGCAGGACTGTGACGTCAACTTTGTCGTAGTACTTGTCCGGCAACGCGAATGCGATCTTTTGCACCAGCGCGATCGCCTCGAAGTGATTGAGGTTCATCTTCCAGTTGCCGGCGATCAGCGGCTTGCGGCTCACGAGTCTCCTTCGGTTGGCTGGGGCCGGCCCAGTACCTCGATCCCCGGTAGCGTCCTGCCTTCCAGGTATTCCAACGACGCCCCACCGCCGGTGGATATGTGCGAGAAGTCGCTCTCCGGGATGCCGAGCGCGCGCACCGCGGCCGCGGAGTCCCCGCCGCCGATCACGCTGAATGCGCCCTTGGCGGTGGCCGCGGCGATCGCCTCGGCGACACCTTTGGTACCGGCGGCGAACGCCGGCACCTCGAACACCCCCATCGGGCCGTTCCAGAAGATGGTCCTGGCGTTGGACAGCAATGCCGCGAACCGCTTGATCGATCCGGGTCCGATGTCCAATCCCATCAGATCGCCCGGAATGGCGTCGGCCGGGACGATCTGTGGAGCCGCGTCGGCGGCAACCTTCTCGGCCACCACGATGTCCATCGGCAGTCGCAGCACGTCGGCGTAGGTGTCCAGCAGCCTGCGGCAGGTGTCCACCATCTCTTCTTCCAGCAGCGACTTGCCCACCGAATAGCCTTCTGCGGCAAGGAAAGTGAAACACATGCCGCCGCCGATCACGATGCTGTCGGCTTTGGTGGCCAGCGACTCGATGACGCCGAGTTTGTCGGACACCTTCGACCCGCCCAGCACCACCGCGTAGGGGCGTTTGGTTGAGCTCGTCAGCTGTTCCAACACCTGTATTTCCCGAGCCACCAGCGTGCCGGCGTAATGCGGCAGCAGGGTGGCGATGTCGTACACGGAGGCCTGCTTGCGGTGCACCACCCCGAACCCGTCACCCACGTAGAGGTCGCCGAGCGCGGCCAGCTGGGCGGCGAGCACCGCCCGTTCCTCATCGATTTTTGAGGTTTCCGCGGGCTCGAAGCGGACGTTCTCGAGCAGCGCGACCTCGC
>DASSGQ010000121.1:0-10928 GCA_035693385.1 Mycobacterium sp. | reverse complement strand
ACCGTTGAGGGCGCTGCAGAAGTCATCGGCCGTGCCGGCAAGCAAGATGTAATAGGCTTCACCGCCGCGGCTTTCGAACGCCGTGGGGGTGGTCCAGCCGCTGTCGCACATCGCCGTCTCCCCGCCGACCGTGGGCCTACGCCAATTCGTTTTGGCGCAGGCTGCCAGCGCGTCGACGTTCGGCGTGGCGCTCTTGGCGGCGACCAGCATCGCGCCTCCCCATAGCCCGTCGTTGCGTCGGTAGGCGCGGGCCCCGAATCCGGCGTTGTTGTTCTGGCATGTCAACACCCGACGCAGCAGCCCGAACGGGGCGGCGAGCTGCGGATCGGCGACTCCGGCTGCGGCAGTGATGAATTGGGCCGCATCCGAGCCATCGACTTCCTGGACATTCGGGTTGCCCAGCCCGGTCAGTTGCTGCGAGATCCCGGTGCTGTTACCGCCACCGATGATCGGGCCCGCGTTGCTCGATGCCATCGGGGGCAGCGTGACCGTGTCGGCGGCTGCGTCCGGCGTCGCTGCCACGGCGCACAGGGACAGGCCGCACGCGGCGGCCAGGACACCGATTCGATGCGCGACGACATTCATGGCTATCTCCCTGGCGGCATGGGTGGGGCGTCGTTCGGTACCAGCACGGCACCGATCTTCCGGAACAGTATGTCGGCCTGATTGCTGTAGTTGCCTTGGTCATCGAAGGCCTCTGGGGCGTAGGTGACCGCGACTGCGATCGCAACCTTCTGCGCCGGCAGGTATGCCTCCACGGCCGCGCAACCGGAGAACAGGGGGTTCTGCATCAGCCAATCGCCGGAGGTGATGATCCCAAGTCCATAGGTGTAGCCCTCGTTTTGGTCGAAGCAGGTCGGGCAGCCCGGCTGGGCGTGCGTTTTACCGCGCAGCGAAGTCGACACCATCTTCTTGTATGAGTCCGGCGAAAGCAGCTTGCCCGAGCCTACACCGACCGCGGTGGCCTCCAAGTCGTAGATGTTGGTCGTCTGAATGGCCCCGTGGGTGATGGTCCACGACGGGTTCCAGTACGTCGATTCTTCGTAGAACGGTGTTCCGGCAGGGATTTTCAGTGCTTGACGGCGCTCCGAGCTGAATGCGTGCAGCACGGGGGAGGGGATTTCGGGTGTATCGGAGTTGGCGGTGGCCTTCAGGCCCAACGGTCCCAGCACCTCGTTCTGGAGCAGCGTAGGCATGTCCTGGGCGGTGGCCTTCTCCAACGCCAAGCCCAGCAGGACGTAATCCGTGTGCGCGTAGTTCCAGTTGGTTCCCGGATCGTAGAGCAGTGGCCGTGCCGAGATCTGGGCGAGGATGTCCTGGGTTGTCCACTGCTGGAACGGGTTTGCGTAAACTTCGTTGCTGAACTGCTCGTTGCCGATCACGTAGTCGGGGTAGCCGGCCGTCATTTGGGCCAATTGCCCGAGGGTGACCTGTTGCGCGTGCGGAAAGTCGGGCAGCCACTTGGACAGGGTGTCGTCGAGGCTGAGCTTCTTTTCGTCGACGAGCCGCAGCAGCAACGTCGACACATAGGAGATCGCCACCGCGCCGTTGCGGAAGTGCATGTCGGTGCTGGCCGGCACCCCCGTCATCGAGTCGCCGGTGGCTTGCGTGACGATCTCCTTGCCGTCCACGGTGACTCGGACGATGACCGACCTCAGGTGCGCCTGCGCCATGGCGTTGCGAACGACCCGCATCACCGCGTCGGCCTTGGCATGGTCACCGGGGCCCGACTCAGAGCGCGGCGCGCCGCAACCGGCGACGATCCCGAGGGCGAGAACCACACACGCGAGGCGCCGGATCGGCATGATCTGTCAACCTAGCAGGCGCCGCGCCCGGCTCCCGTGTATTCCGGTCAGCGGAAGGCGTCGCTGCCCGTGAACGCCTGACCTAGCACGAGCTGGTGCATCTCTGGTGTGCCCTCGTACGTCAGCACCGATTCCAGGTTGACCATGTGCCGGATTACCGGGTATTCCAGCGATATCCCATTGCCGCCCAATATCGTTCGCGCGGTGCGGCAGATCTTGATCGCCTCACGGGTGTTGTTGAGCTTGCCGAAACTGACCTGATCGGGACGCAGCCCGACGGTGTCTTTGAGGCGCCCGAGGTGCAGCGAAAGCAGCTGACCCTTGTGCAGCTCGACGGCCATGTCGACGAGTTTGGCCTGCGTCAGCTGGAATCCGGCGATCGGTCGGCCGAACTGGGTGCGCTGCATGGCGTAGTCGAGCGCGGCTTGCCAGGCCGTCCGAGCCGCTCCCATCGATCCCCAGATGATTCCGTAGCGCGCTTCGGACAGGCAGGACAACGGCCCCGCGAGACCCTTCGCCTCGGGCAGCATCGCGGCTGCGGGCAGTCGTACGTCGTCGAGCACCAGCTCGCTGGTGATCGATGCCCGCAGCGACAGTTTGTGGTGGATGGTGTTGGCGGTGAAGCCCGTGGTCTCGGTGGGCACGATGAAGCCCCGAATCCCTGGGCTGTCGCCTTGCACATCGCCACCGTCGGTGGCGGCCCACACGATCGCCACGTCGGCGACGGAGCCATTGGTGATCCACAACTTGCGGCCGTTGAGCACCCAATCAGAACCGTCGCGCCGCGCCCGGGTTTTCATCGCGCCGGGATCGGATCCGACGTCGGGTTCGGTCAGCCCGAAGCAGCCGAGCAGCTCGCCGGCGGCCAGGCCGGGCAGCCACTGCTGCTTTTGTTCTTCGGAGCCGAATTTCCAGATCGCGAACATTGCCAGCGATCCCTGCACCGACACCATGGACCGGACCCCGGAGTCGGCGGCCTCCAGCTCCAGGCAGGCCAGGCCGTAGTGCACGGCGGAGGCCCCGCCGCACCCGTAGCCATGCAGGTGCATGCCGAGTAGGCCGAGCTGGCCGAACCGCTTTCCGAGTTCGCGCACCGGAAGGTCGCCGATCTCGAACCACTCTGCGACGTAGGGCGTCACGTGTTCGGCGCAGAACTTTCTGACGGTGTCGCGCACCGCGAGCTCGTCGCCGGACAGGGATGCGTCGAGGCCCAGCGGGTCGTTCCGGTCGAACGCGGGAGGTGCTTGAGTGCTCATGGGACTCAGCCTGCCACTAGCCGGCCGCTGGCCAAGCGCGAGCCGCCCCGGCCCCGACCGGTATTCTCGCTGCATGCAGCGGCTGGGGAGGCTGGCGTACCTTTCCGCAGATGTCGTTGGTGTTTTGGTGTTTTGTGCCGTCGGCCGCCGCAGCCACGACGAAGGACTCAGCGTCACCGGCGTCGCGACCACGGCATGGCCGTTTCTGAGCGGAACCGTCGTCGGGTGGCTGGTATCCCGCGCCTGGCGGCGACCCACCGCCGTGGTCCCCACCGGGGTGATCGTCTGGCTGTGCACGGTGGCGGTCGGCATGGGGTTGCGCAAGGCCAGCTCAGCGGGGGTGGCGGCGAGTTTCGTGGTGGTGGCCGCGTCGGTCACCGCGGTTCTGCTTCTCGGTTGGCGGGCGGTCGTCGGGCTGACCCGGCGGCGCCGCTCCGACGTCTGATCAGCGATGACATTCGGCGCGGTCGCCAGGGAAGCCAGCCAGGAATGCTTCTCGACGACGAGCGTTAGACGTGAGGTGATGTCCGGATCCACTCAGGCCGCTTCCGGTCAGCTGCGGTTCGTGTTGGCTGCTCAGGACGATCCGCTGGCACAGCCGCTACTCGCGGAGCTGGCGGTCGAGTATGCGCAGCGGTACGGCGGCACGCCGACCGCGCATTTGGGCTGGCTGCCCGTGCCGACGGTCGAGTTGGCGCCGCCGGACGGCGGCTTGCTGATCGGCGTGCTGGACGATGGGCCGGTCACCGGCGGCGCGTTTCGGCGTTTCGACGCCGACACCGCCGAACTGAAGCGGATCTGGACCGACCGCGCGCATCGTCGCCGCGGTTACGCCAGGGCGCTGCTGGCGGCGCTGGAAGCCGAGACCGCTGCGCGCGGGTACCGGCGGCTGTACCTGATCACCGGCAATCGCCAACCTGAGGCCGAGGCGCTGTATGACGCGACCGGCTACACGCGCGTGGTGCCCGTCGAGCCGCTGCCGTCCTGGGGGCCGTTTCGCCCGATTGCATTCGAAAAGTGGCTGGCATGACCGATGAATTGCACCTGGGCGTCGCCCTCGACGGGTATGGCTGGCACCCGCAGGCGTGGCGGGCCACGCTGGCCTCAGACCCCGGCACCCCGTCGGTGCTCAGCGGTCGCTACTGGGCCAAGTTGGCCGCGATCGCCGAGGGTGGGCTGCTCGACTTCCTCACCATCGACGACACGTTGATGCCGCAGTCCGGGCGGCGTGAGCGCATCGATCCGGGCCGGCTGGCCGGTCGCGCCGACGCGGTGCTGGTCGCCGCCCGCATCGCCCCCGCGACGCAGCACATCGGGCTGATCCCGGTGGCCACCGTCACCCACACCGAGCCTTTTCATGTCTCCAAATCCATTGCCACCCTTGACTATGTGTCGCGCGGCCGAGCCGGCTGGCAGGCGCGCGTCAGCGTCACAGCCCACGAAGCGGCCCTGTTCGGCCGCCGGGACGGCTCTCAAATCGCGTTGTTTGAGGAGGCCGTCGAGTACGTCGACGTGGTGCGTCGGTTGTGGGACAGCTGGGAGGACGACGCGATCATCCGCGACGTGGCCACCGGACGCTACGTCGACATCGACAAGCTGCACTACGTCGACTTCACCGGAAAACACTTCTCCGTCAAAGGGCCGTCGATCACGCCGCGCCCACCGCAGGGCCAGCCGGTAGTGGCAGCCCTGGCGCACGCCGGTCCCGTCTATGAGTTCGCCGCCACCAGCGCCGACGTCGTCTTCATCACGCCCACCGACGGCGCCGCGGTGCAGCGCATCCTTGGCGAGGTGCACGCGTCGGGTGGCGGCGCGCTGAAAGTCTTTGCAGACGTGGTGGTGTCGTTCGGCGGTGACGCTGACTTCAAGTCTGACGCGCTCGTCTTCTCAGGCAGCGCAACGGAATTGGTGGACATGCTGTTGGATTGGCAGTTGCTGGGCATCGACGGTGCGCGGCTGCGGCCGGCCGTCAACGCCGCCGATCTCCCGGTAATCGTCGACGAGGTGGTGCCGCTCCTGCAGCGGGCTGGGCGCTTCCGCACCGGCTACCGCAGCGGCGAAACGCTACGCGCACGGCTGCACCTGCCGGTGGCGCCCAACCGCTACGCGGCGGTGCGCCGATGACCCGCGTTCCGCTCTCGGTCCTGGACCTGGCCCCGATCAGCGCCGGCAGCGATGTCGCGACGGCATTGCGGAACACCATTGATCTGGCCCAAAACGCCGAGCGGTGGGGTTTTCATCGGTTCTGGATCGCCGAACATCACTTCGTCGGTGTCGCCAGCTCGTCGCCGGCAGTGCTGATCGGGCAAATCGCCAACGCTACCAACACGATTCACGTTGGCTCGGCCGCCGTGCAGCTGGGCTACACGACCGTACCGGCGGTGGTCGAGGGTTTCGGGATGCTCGAGGCTTTCTATCCGGGCCGCATCGACTTGGGCGTCGGCCGAGGGCAACGGCGCGACAGCGGGTTCAAGCCGAAGCAGCCGTCGACCAAAAGCCGCCCGCCGCGACAGCGGCGCGAAGTCGACGGCGTCGTGATCCCGCTGCCCTTCGACCTGCGTGGGCTTCTCGACAAGGAACGGGTGCAAGCCACCATGGGGATCCTGCAACAGCCCGAGGCAGTGGTGCCCGACTTCAGCGAGCAGCTCGCAGACATCATCGCGATGCTGGACGGTACCTATCAGGTCGACGGTTTCGATGTCCACGCGGTGCCGGGCGAGCGATCCGGGTTGACACCGTGGATATTTGGCAGCACCAGGGGTCAGAGTGCCAAGCTGGCCGGCGCGCGGGGCTTGCCGTTCGTGGCCAGCTATCACATCACTCCGGCGACGGCCCTGGAGGCCGTCGACGAATACCGTGACGCCTTCGTCCCCTCGGCCGCGCTGAAGCGGCCCTACGTCGTGGTGTCCGCCGACATCGTGGTCGCCGACGACACCGCGACGGCCAGGCATCTGGCCACCGGCTACGGGCAATGGGTGTATTCCATCCGGACCGGCGTCGGCGCCATGCCCTATCCGGATCCCGACGATTGCCCGCCGCTGACGGATGAACAGCTGCCGGTGGTAAGGGACAGGCTGGAAACGCAATTCGTCGGTAATCCCGATGAGGTTGCAGAGCGGCTGTCTGCGCTGCAACGTGTGACCGGCGCCGACGAACTCGTCGTCACCTCGGTGACACACCGCCACGAAGACCGGCTGCGCTCGCACGAGCTGATCGCCAAACGCTGGGGGCTGAACTGATGGATGTCCGAGAAGGCAAGCACCGCAAGCCTATTCATCTGGCAGCCCACTTCCCGGGGGTGAACAACACCACGGTGTGGACGGACCCCAGCGCGGGCAGCCAGATCGAGTTCGACTCGTTCGTGCACCTCGCGCGGATTGCCGAACGCGGATTGTTCGACTTCTTTTTCCTGGCCGAGGGGCTGCGACTGCGCGAGCACCGCGGTCGGATCTACGACCTCGACGTGGTGGGCCGCCCGGATACCTTCACCGTGCTGGCCGCGCTGGCCGGTGTCACCGACCGGATCGGGCTGACCGGAACCATCAACACCACCTTCAACGAACCGTTCGAGGTGGCAAGGCAATTCGCGACCCTGGACCAGTTGTCCGGTGGCCGCGCCGGCTGGAACATGGTGACCTCGTCAGATGCCTTCACCGGCGCCAATTTCCGGCGCGGCGGCTTTCTCGACCATGCCGACCGGTACTCGCGGGCCGAGGAGTTTCTGACCGTGGCGCGCCAATTCTGGGACAGCTGGGAAGTCGACGCGGCGCCGGCCGACGTCGATCAGGGGGTCTATGTGGATCCCGGACGAATCCGCAGCGTCCGCCACCGAGGTCCCCAGTTCGACGTGCGCGGGTTCGCGACGCTGCCCGCGGGGCCGCAGGGCCACCCGGTGTTGCTGCAGGCCGGCGACTCCGCCGACGGCCGCGCGTTCGGCGCCCGCCACGCCGATGCCCTGTTCACCCTGCATGGGTCGCTCGAGCACGGTCAGCGCTACTACGCCGACGTCAAGGGCCGCGCGGCGTCCTATGGTCGAGACCCCAACCAGCTCAAGGTTTTTCCGGCGGCGACCTTCGTCATCGGCGATACCGATGACCAGGCGCAGGACAAAGCGCGACTCATCCGCTATCAACAGGTCAGCGGCGCGACGGCGATCGCAATGCTCGAGCAGGTCTGGGGCCGCGACCTGTCGGGCCACGACCCGGACGGCCCGCTGCCCGATTTCGATCCGGCCGTCGACAGCGACATCACCCAGGGCCGGGTCCGGCACGGCGACCCCGTCGCGGTGGCCCGCCGCTACCGGGAACGCGCCGAGGCGGAGAACCTGTCGATCCGCGAGCTGATCATCGCGGTGACCAGCCGGCAGCAGTTCGTCGGCACGCCAAAGCGGATCGCCGACGAGATCGACCAGTACATCCAGGCCGACGCCTGCGACGGCTTCATCCTGGTACCGCACCTGACCCCGCACGGTCTGGACGAGTTCGTCGACCGGGTGGTGCCGCTCCTGCAGGAACGCGGCGCGTTCCGCGCCGAGTACACCGGGGAAACGCTGCGGGAGCATCTCGGGCTCGAGGCGCAGGGGCATGCGACTTTCGAATCAGCTAGCGCGTGCGATAGCACTTTCTGAGACAGCTGCGCGGCCGAGGCAGCTCAACCCGCGCGCTGCAAGGCCGCCTTCGCCGCCTCGCGGATGGGCCCGCGCCACACGTCGCCGTGACCCGGCAGCAGGATGTCGGTGTCCAGCAGGGCCAGCGCGTCCAGGCTGCGTAGGCAGTCGGGCTGGCTGTGGCTGAAGACCTCCGGCAGCAGCTGGGGCCCGCGGTGCCGCAGCAGCGGGTGGCCCGTGATCAGCGCGTCGCCGCTGGCCAGCACGCCGTCGACGACATACGAGCAGTGGCCGCTGGTGTGCCCCGGGGTGGCGATGCCCATCGGGTGGCCCGGTAGCCCGGCGGCGACCTCGGCGCTGAGCGGCCGGGTGGTCGGGATGCCGTCGCGGATCAGGCCGCCGCTGCGCACCACATGGACGCCCCACACCGCCCAGCGTGGCTGCCAGATGCGCACCGCGACATCGAAAACCGAGACCTGTTCCAGGTATTCGCGCTTGGCGTGGCCCACTTCGTCGGCGTGGCAGTACACCGGGGTGCCGTGCTCGGCGGCGAACCAGATCGCCGAGCCCAGATGGTCGATGTGCGCGTGGGTCAACAGGATGGCACGCACGTCGCCCGCGTCGTAGCCCAGTTTCCGCAGCGAGGCCAGTACGTCTTCGCGGTCGCCGGGGTAGCCGGCGTCGATCAACATGACGCCGGTGTCGCCGGCGACCAGCGTCCAGTTGACTGCGTGGCCCCTGGCGAGGTGCACGGTGTCGGTGACCTGAACGAGAGTCGGCGACGGTCCCATGCCCGCGAGTGTAGAAGCCGGGCGCGGCGGGTCGCGACCGTTGGGACAGGAGCGATCGCAAGCGCGGCGAAGCCGGGCGCGGCGGGTCGCGACCCTCAGGAGAGGAGTACAAAGAAAGCTGTGGCTGAACTGAAACTGGGATACAAAGCGTCCGCCGAACAATTCGCACCCCGTGAGCTGGTCGAACTGGCCGTCGCCGCCGAAGGTCACGGCATGGACAGCGCGACCGTCAGCGACCACTTCCAGCCGTGGCGCCACGAGGGCGGCCACGCCCCGTTCTCGCTGGCCTGGATGACCGCCGTCGGCGAGCGCACCAAGCGGATCACGCTGGGCACCTCGGTGCTCACCCCGACCTTTCGGTACAACCCGGCCGTCATCGCGCAGGCCTTCGCCACCATGGCCTGCCTGTATCCGGACCGCATTTTCCTGGGTGTCGGCACCGGCGAGGCGCTGAACGAGATCGCCACCGGATACCAGGGTGACTGGCCGGAGTTCAAGGAGCGGTTCGCGCGGCTGCGCGAATCGGTGCGGCTGATGCGTGAGCTGTGGCGCGGCGACCGCGTCGACTTCGACGGCGAGTACTACCGGCTCAAGGGCGCCTCGATCTACGACGTGCCCGAGGGCGGTGTTCCCATCTACATCGCCGCCGGCGGCCCGGCCGTCGCAAAATACGCCGGACGGGCCGGTGACGGCTTCATCTGCACCTCCGGCAAGGGCGAGGAACTCTACAAGGACAAGCTGATTCCGGCGCTGAAGGAGGGCGCGGCGGCCGCCAACCGCGACGTCGACGACATCGACAAGATGATCGAGATCAAGATCTCCTACGACCCGGATCCCGCGCTGGCGCTGGAGAACACCCGGTTCTGGGCGCCGCTGTCGCTGACCGCCGAGCAGAAGCACAGCATCGACGATCCAATCGAAATGGAGAAGGCCGCCAACGCGCTGCCGATCGAGCAGGTCGCCAAGCGCTGGATCGTGGCGTCCGACCCCGACGAGGCGGTCGAAAAGGTCGGTCAGTACGTGACATGGGGTCTCAACCACCTGGTGTTCCACGCGCCCGGGCATGACCAGCGCCGGTTCCTGGAGCTGTTCGAGAAGGACCTGGCGCCCAGGCTGCGACGGCTGGCCTGACGGGCGGGCGGGTTCAGAGGAAGCCGAGGGCCGTGCGGCCGGCTCCGACCGAAGGCGTGGGATCGGTCCCTACCGTTCGCGTCAGCAGCTCGTAATAGACGTCGCGAAAGTCGGTGGTGGACTTCAGGTCTCCGTTGTCCAGGTTGGTGAGGCTGGGTTCCTCGCCGTAGAAGCCGCCTTTAACAGGCGCACCGGCGACGAAGACGGGACCGGCGGTGCCGTGATCGGTGCCCTGCGAAGCGTTGGCCCGCACCCGGCGTCCGAATTCCGAATACGCCATCACCACAACGTTTTTGCCATAGGGGTCGCCGGCCATGTCCCGCAGGAACCCGGCCACCGCGTCGTCGAAGGTTTGCAGCAGGCGCTGCTGGGTGTCGCGTTCGTTGGCGTGCGTGTCGAACCCGCTGAGTTGCACCGTGTACACCCGCGTCGGGACGCGGGCCTTCACCGCACTGGCCACCAGGCTGAGCTGCGTGGCCAGCGAATTGTGGCCCTCGGTGGACGATTTGACCGAAGCAAACGTCGTGTCGGCGGTCCGCGCGGCGCGATAGGCCTTGCACACCGCCGCCATCGCCGGAGTGTCATGGGGATCGTCGTTGCCCAACGCGGTCATGATCGTGTCGAATTTCTCGGCCTTGGCCGCCGCGCCGCTCGGAGTAAGCGCTGCCGCCGTGTACTCTGCCCCCACGGCCAGTGGGGGCAGCACGGCCCCGATGTTGACCGCCCGCAACGGATCGTCGCCGATGGCGTCGAGCCAGCGGCCGATCCAGCCGGTCGAGACCGGCTCGGCGGGGGACGCCGTCTGCCAGATGTCCATGGACCGGAAATGGCTGTGGTCGGGTTGCGGGTAGCTCACTCCGCGCACGATCGCGAGTTGCCGCTGGCCCCACAGTTGGGCCAAACCCTTCATCGCGGGGTTGAGCCCCAGTTGCTGGTCGAGGTGCAGCACATCGCCGGGCGCGTAAGCGAGTTCCGGCCTCGCGTCGTGATAAGCGTTGTCGGCGTAGGGAATCAGGGTGTTGATTCCGTCGTTGCCGCCGTACATCGACACGATGACGAGCACTCCGGCGCCGGCGGCCAGCGGGCGGTCTTGCCCCGCCCGCATCAGGTCGGGCCAGCTGACCGCCACCGCACCGGACAGCAGCCCGGTCGCGCCGACGCCCGCGCTGGCGATCAGGAATCTGCGGCGATTGATCTCGGGCATGGGCAATCTCGGCCAATCTCGCTCAGGAAGTGAGGTATTCGGGTGTGTTGACGGCGGCCGCGACCAACTGCGGGGGTTGGCGCACCAAGGGCTGCAGCGCGTCGACGGTGCGGTCTGACCAGTCACCGACGCCGA